>JARXAK010000241.1 GCA_029865885.1 Rhizobium sp.
TGTCTTCGATTGATGCGGACGATGGGCAAAGAAAAAGGCGATCCGTTGCCGGACCGCCTCTCGTCACTCAAATTCTGAAGTCGATCAGCGCATCATGAAGATGCCGGCGACCGACAGGATGATCCAGATAAAGAACCCGCCGATCAGGCCAGCGCCGCCGAAGAAGCCGGCAGCCATGGCGATCATCAGGGCGACCAGAAGCGCGCTGCCATACTTGGTGCCGGCGATGAAGAGGTCATAGGTCTTCTCGTGCTCCTTGTAGTCCATCGAAGCACCGGTTTCGACCGGACCGGAATGATGTTCGCTCATGTTCGATCTCCCAAATCGTAGGACTGCGGCACCACGGCAGAATCACACCTGATACGGCTGCGGGCAGAATTTCGTCTTTTTCCCGCATACACAAACGTCAGCCGGAGTGCAATCGCATCCGCTGTTCGTGGTCAATAATCCCGTCCGGCCACCGCGCCAGCGATCTTGCCATCCGCGACCAGCCGCGCCGAAGGCAGGATCGTCAGCGGCGTTGTCGGTCGATGCGCCTCCCCCCGTCCGAACATCAGCCGTCGCTCGTGAACGCCGGAATCGAAGAACGGGTAGCGGCTGAGCAGTTTCGATCCGGTCGTATGGGTATTGGTCGCCATCAGGGTGAGTTCGAGACCATAGATTTCGGTCATGCGCCGCTCGACGACTGTTTCCGCATAAAACACACGTTTGTAGAACGCAGCATGATGCGGACGGACATGCTGGAGCACCCGATCCGCCTTGAAATAGGCGGCGGCAACGATGCTCGGTCGAAGCGTGATGTAGGGCAGGATCGGCAGCTCGGTTGCCACTTCCGGGTCAACGGCAAAGCGCGCCGGGTCAATCAGGGTCAGTCCAGCGTCCAGATAGGCTTCCATCACATCCGGAAAGACCCCGGCAGATTGCGAGAGCGAATGCTCAGGCGTCACGTGGTGAAGCCTGATGGTGCTGACCAGCTCCTCGAAATAATAGATCCCGAAGACATAGGCATGACTGTCAAAGTCGGCATCGTCGATCATGCTGGGGGCTGCAACCGGCAACACATTCGCTGCCTTGTAGGCCTTGTAGCGAAGTTGCTCGATGTCCTCGAAGTCCTCCTGCGTCTCGATTCGACGGTACTCGATAAAGTCGAGATATCGCATCAATCGTTCCGAAAAACCTTCAAGTTCCATGCCTGGTGCCCATGCCGTTTGCCGCCGATGGCTATGGGGTAACACCAATTGTTCGACCCCGCTCCCCCAAATATTAATAAGAGATTAACACACCCTTGGTTAAGGTTAACGGTCGCATCTGAAACTGCATGCGCCGACAGTGCTTCCTCGGGCGATGTTTCGAGAGATGTCAGCGGATTGGGCGCAGGTGCTTCAGGCCACGCCGGCCTGCCCCATGATGCCGTTGATTTCCGCTTCTTCGGCAAGCGCTTCAATGGCATGAGCCGCGATCGGCATCGAGAAGACGTAACCCTGGATCAGGTCGGCGCAATTGTGCTTCTTGATCAGCGACAGTTGCTCCCTGGTCTCGACGCCCTCGACGACGATGCCGATGTCAAGGCCGCGGGTGAGGCTAACGATACCGCGCAACAGCTTCAGCCGGCGGGCATCCTGTCCGATATTGCGGACAAAGGAGCGATCGATCTTCACGACATCGACGGGCAGTGTATCGAGATAGCTGAGGCTCGAGAAACCCGTGCCGAAATCGTCGATGGAAATGGTGATGCCGAGCGCACGCAGGCGCTCGAGGACAGCGCGCGCTGCCGAGAGTTCCTCGATCAGACTGCTCTCCGTCACTTCAAGATGCAGCCGCCTCGCCGAAAGCCCGGTCTCCGCGAGGATCGTTCCGACCGTCGCAACAAGGTCACCGGTCCTCAGATCGTCAACGGAAAGATTGACCGAAACGCCGATCGCTTCCGGCCAGGTCCGGCAGTCGGAACAGGCGCGCCGCAGCACCTGCTGCGTGATGTCGGTGACGATGCCCATCTCTTCGGCGATCTGGATGAAGATATTGGGCGCGATCGGCCCTTTTTCCGGATGATGCCATCTGGCGAGCGCCTCGCAACAGGCGAGCTTGCGACCGTCAGGGGTAAACATGGGCTGGTAGACGACAGCAATCCCGTGATCGTTGACCGCAGCCCTGAGATCCGCTTTCAGGCGCTGCCGCTCCAGATAGCGTGCATCCATTTCCCTGGCGAAGAGCGTGAAGCTTCCGCGGCTGCGTGCCTTGGACTCGAACTGGGCGATGTCCAGCTTGACGAGCCACTCGTCCATATTGAAGTCGGCGCTTTGAATGCACAGCGCTCCCGCCGAGAACACCACGGGGATCCGCACACCCTCGACGTCGTAATCGCCATTGGCCGCCACATGCAGGGCGCGCATCTCCTCATCCAGGTCGTCGCGCCCCTGGACATTGGGGAAAAAGCAGATGAAGTGGTCGCCGACCTGGCGCCCGACAATGGCTTTGCCCGCAGCAAGCTCCGTCAGGCGGGCGGCAATGGCGACCAGCAGCTTGTCACCAGCCAGATGGCCCCTGAGGTCATTCACATGCTTGAAGTCGGCAACGTCGAGGATCATCAGGCCGACCGTCGCCCCGAACTCACCCGGACGCTCAAGACGTTCGCGCACCAGTTCTGTGAAATAGCCACGCTGCGGAAGCCCCGTCAGACTGTCGTAGCGCGCCATGTGCAGGATCTTCCGGTCTGCGCGCACCCGGGCGGTGACATCTTCGAAGATCAACACCACGCCACCTTCGTCACGCCGGCTGGCGGAGAACTCCAGCACCAGATCATCGGAGAAATGCATCAACGCCCGATTGGACAGGCCTTGGGTCAGATGAGCGAGCTGTTTCTGAAGCAGGCTCGGCATCGATCCGTCGAGGAAGGTGTGACGAACACCATAGCGCAGCACCACGTCCAGATCGCACCCGACCAGGCGTCGGCGGTCACCGAGATTGAGCAATTCGCAGGCCTTGCGGTTGACCACTTCGATCCGGTTGTTCGGATCGAGCATCAGGAGGCCATGCGTCATATTGGTCAGCGCCGTATCGAAGCGGTCGGCGATCTTCGCCATCTCGCGCGAGGCGATCACATTATCATAGAGAAAGTCGCGCACACCGTTGGCCATCGAACGCACGGTCAATCCGAACGGAACGAGCATCACGGACAGCAGCGCCTTGAAGAAGTCCTGCGCCAGCAGACTGCCGATTACCATAGGCGCGCAACAGGCCAGAGTTTGCAGGTCAACGGCAAGGCGAGAGCCATAGTTGCGCCCGACGACGGAGACCATGGATGCCATGGCAACGGAGATGCAGGCCAGCTCCGCAAACGTGTCTTCGAAAGCAAGCATGGCGTAGCCACTGCCGATTCCGAGTATTGCCGCAGTGGAAGCACCGCCCAAGACGTAGCGCCGCTCCCAGGCGGCAATCTCTTGGCGCGTCAGCTTCGACTTTTCCTCACGGTCAAAGAGAAAGAAGGAGTGCAGCCGGAACGAAAAGACGATGACGAAGCAGGCGCAGAGAACGAGATAGAAGGACGCCCCCGTCTGCACATAGACGGTCGTGAAGGTAAGGATGTGGACAACCATGCCGGTGAACAGCGTGAAGCGGTTGTCGAACAGAGAGCTCACGAACGACAGATAGACATCCGTGGGCACAGTCTGGTCATGCCCCTTGTCAGCCTTCATGCTCTGCCCTCCCGGCGAGGTTGGACGCGAAACCTCAAATGTCAAATGATGTCTCTTCCAATCCCTGTGCCCGGCTAAGGGGCGAAAAGCACTTTCTAAAACGTGTCAGTGACGCGCAAAGCGAAGCAAATGCTAAAATGCACTGCTTCGAAGCAAGACGCAAACCACTAAGTGAGAACCTGTTAAAGCCAGCCTAGCGAAACTGTTAAAATGCCAGGAAACGTTGGTGAGGCGCCGAAAAAAACGACACCGCCAACCCGTCTGCAATGTCCAGACAGTTCAACTTTCGTTGCCCCGTCAAACGGATGGGCGCTGTCCAGTTGCACGCGGTTTACCATTGCTCTAAGCACGAAACGACAAGGGGAGAACAAACACAATGACATTCCTATTGGCTGTTTCCCGGCTGATCGACGCGATCAACGGGGCCATTGGACGCTGGGTTTCCTGGCTGCTCCTGGCCGCCGTCCTGATCAGCGCCGGCAATGCCGTTATCCGCAAGGTCTTTGACATTTCGTCCAATGCCTGGCTCGAGCTGCAATGGTACCTGTTCGGGACCGTGTTCATGCTCGCCGCCGCCTACGCGCTGCTCCGCAACGAGCACATCCGCATCGACATCCTGTCCAGTGGCTGGAAGAAGCGCACGCGCGACTGGATCGACCTGATCCTCCACACCATCTTCCTCGTGCCCTTCGCCGGCCTGATGGCCTATCTGGCCTGGCCGTGGTTCTGGCTGTCCTTCCGCTCGGGCGAAATGTCATCGAGCGCCGGCGGACTGATCATCTGGCCCGCCAAGGCCGCCGTTCTGCTCGGCTTCATGCTGCTGACCGCCCAGGCCTTCTCCGAAATCATCAAGCGCGCCGCCGTTCTGATGGGCCGGATCGAGGAACCGAACGCTGTGACGCCTGAGCCCGAGCCTGAACCTCTGGCAGAAAGCAAGGAGGCCTGAGATGATCGACCTTATCGCCCACAATCTCGCGCCGATCATGTTCACGACTGTCATGGCCATGCTGCTGCTTGGCTATCCGGTCGCCTTCACGCTTGCCGCCGGCGGATTGATCTATTTCGTCCTCGGCGTCGAACTGTCGATCTTCTCCTCCGAGATTCGCCTGTTCTGGCCGCTGCTTCAGTCGCATCCGGAGCGCATCTACGGGATCATGTATAACGACACGCTGCTGTCGATCCCGTTCTTCACGCTGATGGGTATTATCCTCGAACGATCCCGCATGGCCGAGGATCTGCTCGATACGATCGGCCAGCTCTTCGGTCCGGTCCGCGGCGGCCTTGCCTATGCGGTCATCCTTGTCGGCGCGCTGCTTGGCGCGACAACGGGCGTTGTGGCTGCATCGGTCATGGCCATGGGCCTGATCTCGCTGCCGATCATGCTGCG
>JARXAK010000137.1 GCA_029865885.1 Rhizobium sp.
GTCTGACAGTCATACAAAAAAACGGCCGCGCCCCCTCGGCACGACCGTCTTGTATTGGTAACGCCCCGGCTCAGCCGCCGAAGATCGTGCGCAGGATGTCCACGCCCTGGTCGTCAAACGACACGTCGCCCTGGCGGTTGCCCGGACCGATCACGATCACCTTGGAGCCGATATCGGCGCGCTCATAGAGATGCTCGACATCCTTGTTCATCATGCGGATGCAGCCGGAGGACATGTTGAGGCCGATCGTCCAGGGCTGGTTGGTGCCATGGATGCGGAAGATCGTGTCGCGGCCGCCCTTGTAGAGATACATGGCGCGTGCGCCGAGCGGATTGTCCGGACCGCCTTCCTGCACGACTGGCAGGATATGGCCCTTGGCGGCTTCGCGGCGGCGCATTTCTGCCGGCGGACGCCATTCCGGCCATTCCGCCTTGCGGCCGATCTTCACCACGCCCGACCAGCCGAAGCCTTCACGACCCACGCCCACGCCGTAGCGGGTCGCGCGGTTGTTGCCCTCGACATAGTAGAGAAACTTGTTGTTTGTATCGATGATGATCGTGCCCGGCTTTTCGTCGGTGGTCAGGCGCACGACCTTGCGCTTGAACTTCTCCGGCACTTCCTTGCGCTGCTGCGCAACGAGCGTCACGTCACTGGTGGTCTGGATGCGATTGAGGCTGATGGCGCTGGCCGGCATGGGCAAGGCGAGTGTGAGCGCGATCATCGCCACAGCCGCCTTGCTGAACGTCGTGTTGAACATAGGCAATCCCCCTGATTTGCAGGGCTTCAAGCCTATCCGCTTCGCCCTCCAAAGCAAGAGCTAATCAAGGTTGTGTGACCTTGTGAGTGTCTCAGATCACAATGACCTTGGTGCCGACCTTCACCCGCTCATAGAGATCGGTGACATCCTCGTTGCGCATGCGGATGCAGCCGGAGGAAACTCCGTTGCCGATCGACCACGGCGCATTGGTGCCATGGATGCGGTAGAGCGTCGAGCCGAGATAGAGAGCACGGGCACCAAGCGGATTTTCCGGGCCGCCCGGCATGTGCGCGGGCAGGAAATGGCCCTTGGCTGCTTCGCGCGCGATCATTTCCTGCGGCGGGCGCCAGTCCGGCCATTCCCGCTTGTCGGTCACCTTGTGTGTGCCGGCCCATTCGAAGCCCGGCTTGCCGACGCCCACGCCATAGCGCTTGGCCATGCCGTCTGCCATCACCAGATAGAGAAAGCGCTCGCGTGTATCGATGACGATCGTGCCCGGTTTCTGCTCGGTCAGGTACTCGACCATCTGCGGCAGGAATTTCGGATCGATCTGGGTGCGGACCGGTTTGTCCGGCCGCATGGCAACCTGCTGGGCGGCCGGCTGTTGCTGCTGCGGAAAGAGTGTCCGCCGCTGCTGGACAAGACGGCGTTGCTGCACCGGTTGCTGGCGCAGAGCCGGCTGCTGGCGAATGACCTGTTGCGGCTGAATGATCCTTTGGCGCCCGGCGAGGATAGCCTGACGCATCCGCTGCGGTTGCGCAAGGCCACGCGTCTGGGTGGGAACACCACCCAGCTGCATGACCCAGGCGGCCTGCAGATCGGGGCTCACCATCACAGGCGGACGGCTCTGATAGCGATCACTGGCATGCACGGGCAGGGCAAGCGACAAACTGGCCAACAGGGCCAGGAACAGGGAAGTCTTCGACATCGGACAACTCGCAACATGGGACCGGACACGGCAGCACGGAATGCCGCCATTTCGTCCCGATCGTGCCAGAGCGAGGCCCGCCAATTGGTAAAGACCCGTTCATGAAAATGCGATCCATGCCGTAAAGCTTTCGGAAGGGTTAGCGCCCGGTTTTGAAAAATCGTGAACAAATGGTAAACGTTCCCCGCATCGGGGAGAATCGCATGGATATGATCGCAGAAGGCCTGATCCGGGGAGACGACGGTCTCGACCTGTGCTTCTGGCATGGTGGTCTTGAAGACTATCGCCGCTACCATGACGAGGAATGGGGAAGGCCTGTTACCGACGACATCAGGCTTTTCGAGAAGATCTGCCTCGAAGGTTTCCAGTCCGGCCTCTCCTGGCTGACGATCCTCAGAAAGCGCGACAACTTCCGCGCCGCCTTTGCCGGCTTCGACTTCCATCAGGTCGCCAGCTTCGGTGACGAAGACATCGCCCGCTGCCTGGCGGATGCCGGCATCATCCGCCATCGCGGCAAGATCGTCTCGACCATCAACAATGCCCGCAGGGCGGTCGACCTGAAGACGGAATTCGGCTCGCTGTCTCGTTACTTCTGGAGTTACGAACCCGACGTCTCGGAACGCCCGCCGCGCATGGACTATGCCACGCTCAAGGCCAATCCAACCTCGCCCACCTCAATCCGCCTGTCGAAGGACCTGAAGAAGCGTGGCTGGACCTTTGTCGGCCCGACCACCGTCTATGCCTTCATGCAGGCCATGGGCCTGGTCAACGACCATATCGAGGGTTGCTGCTGTCGTGCCGCGACCGAGGATCTGCGCGCCCGGTTCGTGCGCCCCTGACTAGAGCATGTCCGGCGAAAACCAGATCGCTGCACATGCTCTATCTCCTTGTTTTCACGCAGTCCGGACGCAAAACCGCTGACGCACTTTTGCTGGACGTGCTCTAGGTGAGACCGGCGACAAGATCGGGAACATGGCCGAGATCGGGGATCTCGCGGAAGCGCGGCGCCTCCTCGGGCTTTTCGACATGCTCCAGCACCCAGGTGAGCTCATGCGGCACGAAGACGCCCCAGGCACCCGCCGCGATCGCTGGTACGATGTCGGATTTCAGCGAATTGCCGATCATCATCGCCCGCTCCGGTCCCTCGCCATGTTTGCCAAAGATCCGCCGATAGGTGGTGGCATTCTTGTCGGAGACGATCTCGACGGCGTCGAAATAGTCGCCAAGCCCGGATTGCGCCAGCTTGCGCTCCTGGTCGAACAGATCGCCCTTGGTGATCAGCACCAGGAAATATTTGCCCGCAAGCGCCTCCAGCGCATCGCGCGCATGCGGCAGGCATTCGACGGGATGGCTCAAGAGATCGCGCCCAACCGCCAGGATTTCACTGATCACGGAAGAGGGCACGCGCCCTTCGGTGATATCGAGCGCCGTCTCGATCATCGACAGGGTAAAGCCTTTGATGCCGAAGCCGTAATGGGCAAGATTGCGCTTTTCTGCCTCCAGCAACCGCTCGGACACATGCTCGCCCTCGGCATAGTCAGCAAGCAGGCTGCGAAAATGGTGCTCCGTCAGCTTGTAATACTGCTCGTTCTGCCAGAGCGTGTCGTCGGCATCGAAGCCGATCACGGAGACAGGGCGAATGGACATGACGCCTCCTTATCGATCAGGAAGCGTGAGACTAATCGCTCCGCAAGGCAAAGCAATGGCGCCCGAAGGCGCCATCACAGTTTAAGTTTTGCCCAGGCTTACTGCCCGTTCTTGGCGAGCCACGCCTTCATCATGGCGATCTCGCCCTCCTGGGCTTGGATCACCTCTTCGGCGAGCTTGCGGATCTCCGGATCCTTGCCGTGTTCGAGCACGATCTTCGCCATGTCGATCGCGCCCTGATGGTGCGGGATCATGCCCTGGACGAAATCGACATCGGCATTGCCGGTGAGCGGCACGGCCATGTCCTTGTGCATCCTGGCATTGGCCTCGGCAAAGGCCTTGGACGAGGGGCTGTCGTCCATCATGCCATGGTCCATCGAGGACATGTCATGTCCCTGGTGCATGGTGTTGTCCTGGGCGAAAACGGCAGGGGCGGAAAGGGCGGTCGCAAGCGACGCCGCAACGAGAATGTTTCTCAGCATGAAAATCTCCTGTGCTGATCGATGATGGAATAATCGCAAGCCAGAGGCTGCGCGGTGTCATCGGGTCAGGCGCGGGGAGGGGGCGTCAGCGGTGCCGTCTTCTGGGAGACGAGCCTTGGAGAAAACGTGCCGGCTTCGGCGGCACGCGCCGGTTTTCCGCTGTCTGGAAGCGCTGCATGGACGGGCAGGGTGAGGCAGGCCGCGCAATGCCAGACCATCTTCACCGGCATTCCGCCGTGATCGCCAGGAGCCGTCTGATCTGCGGAAGTCACATCTGAACGGGAATGCGGGCAGTCGACATCTGCCATGGCCTTTGCCGAGGCGGCCGCTTGCTGCAGGTCGCCGGCGGCATTCATCGCATGCGCCATAGGCATCGCCATGGCCGACATGCCGGTCAGGGGCATGGCGCCGTAGGCGAGGGCTGCGACAAGCAGCAGGAGGCGGGCGAGCGATCTCATGGTTTGAAAGATGGGCTGCCATTGAGCCAAAAGCAAGGCGGGCTTGGCCGGGTTCAGCGCGCCATCACATGATGCATGATCTGATAGTCCGGGCTCTCTTCGCCGAAGGGCACGACCGGCCAATCCCAGCTGTCCCGGGCCGGACCGGGATCCACCCCATGCATCAGATCGACCGTCTCGAGCCTCACCCCTGTCCGGTCGATCACCGTATAGCCGGTATCTGTGACGAGGCAGGTTTCGGCCGAAACCTGTGCCAGCCCCTCGACATGCGCCGCGATCACCTGACGAACCAGCGTATCGGACGTGGCATCTCCGGTGAGTTGCCGCGCAGCGCCGATGCCGATCTGCGAGAGCAGATTGGCCGAGACGACGAGATCGAGATAGGGCACCTGCCGAAGGAAGGCGAGCGGCTCGCACGCCTCACCCTGGCGCAATGCGTCAAGGCCTGAGAGATCCCGCTCGATCAGCCGGATGTTCTTCAAACCCTTGATCGCAAGCCAGCTCCGCACGCTCGCCAGATGCACGAGATCGACCAGCACCACCGTATCGAACAGCGCAGAAAGCTCGGCAACCGGCACATCGCGCACAAGCCCCGAACCCAGCACGACCACCGTGCGCCTCTGCCGGCACGCCTGCGTAGCCAAGAGAATCGCCGCCTTCGTCCGCCGCTCATGGTCTGCCCAGGCCGCAGCACACCGGTTCGCCCGCGCCCAGAGATTGACGGAGGAGCGAATGAACGGACGATGGTCAGCCGAGGTGAGCGGAAAGCTCGCGGCAAAATTCAGGGCTTCGAGGATCATGTCTTACCGATAGACAGAGCTTCGATGGCCGATCTCGACCACGAGCACGACGAGCTTTTGGTCCTGGATATCGCAGATGATGCGGTAATCGCCAACTGTGTAGCGCCAATAGGCACCAAGCTTGCTGCCGTGAAGCGGATCGCCAAGGCTTCGGGGGTTGTCGTGGATAGCAAGGCGTTCTTCAAGAAACTGCTTGATGCGGCGCTGGATGACGGGGTCGAGTTTCTTGATCGTTTTCTGAACGGGCTGACGATACTCAATCGTCCAGGCCACGCCAGAACTCCTCGGAGCTGACAACTTTGTCCTCGCCGCTCTGAATACGCTTCATGGCCTCATCGGCGGCGGCAATGTCTTGCAGGTCTTCAAGATGGCGCTGGATCATCTGACGTAGATAATCATCCGGCTCGGCACCCGCCTCCGACGCGTATTCGACGATCAACTGGTGCATTTCTTCCGGCATATCGAACGTGACACGCTTGTTCATCGGTCCAACCTCTGGTTTCGCGCTGGAATATACCACCGCACAGGTCCATTTTCCAGCATGCGGCCTTCGCCCCGCCCGCCTTCGCCCTTGCCGCCAAATCCTTGATCCTCTAAGACACCGGCACCTTTTTGAAACGAAAATTCCGGTTGTCATCATGAGCGATAAGAACAAGAAGCCCCAGAAGCTGAAGGCCCGCCTGCCGCGCGGCTTCGTCGATCGCGAGGCTGCCGACATCCGCGCTGCCAACCAGATGATGGAGACCATCCGCGAGGTCTATGAGCGCTACGGCTTCGACCCGATCGAGACCCCGCTCTTCGAATACACCGATGCGCTCGGCAAGTTCTTGCCCGACAGCGACCGCCCGAACGAAGGCGTCTTTTCGCTGCAGGACGATGACGAGCAGTGGATGTCGCTGCGCTACGACCTGACCGCCCCCATGGCCCGTCATGTCGCGGAAAACTTCCAGGAAATCCAGCTGCCCTATCGCACCTATCGCGCCGGCTACGTTTTCCGCAACGAAAAGCCGGGCCCGGGCCGTTTCCGCCAGTTCATGCAGTTCGACGCCGACACCGTCGGCGCGCCGGGCGTCCAGGCCGATGCCGAAATGTGCATGATGATGGCCGATACGCTGGAAGCGCTCGGCATCAAGCGCGGCGATTATGTGATCCGGGTGAACAACCGCAAGGTTTTGGACGGCGTGATGGAGGCCATCGGCCTAGGCGGCGAGGAGAATGCGGGACGGCGTCTGGGCGTGCTGCGGGCGATTGATAAGCTCGACAAGTTCGGTCCGGAAGGTGTGAAGCTGCTGCTCGGCGAAGGCCGTAAGGATGAGTCCGGGGACTTCACCAAGGGTGCGGGGTTGGATGTCGATCAAATCGAGGTCTTACTTGCTATGACTAACTCCATTTCAATGGCAGTTGGAGATCCTAGCGCCGAAGAGATGCAACGTCGGCGCGATTTGTCCTCAGACAGGAGGTTTGAGGCGCTGGCCCTCGGTGTGCCGATGTACAAAGGTGTGTTCCCTCATTGGAATGAGGCCTCGGCTGATGGAATTGAATCATTGGCGCAGATACAGGAGCTTTGCATTAGCGCTGGCTACATGTCTGACCGCATCAAGATCGACCCCTCCGTCGTCCGCGGCCTCGAATACTACACCGGTCCCGTCTACGAAGCCGAACTCACCTTCGACGTCACCAATGAAAAGGGCGAAAAGGTCGTCTTTGGCTCGGTCGGCGGCGGCGGGCGTTATGATGGCCTCGTCTCGCGCTTCATGGGCCAGCCGGTCCCGGCCACGGGCTTCTCCATCGGCGTCTCGCGCCTGATGACGGCGCTGAAGAACCTCGGCAAGCTTGGTCAGGATGAAGTTCTAGGCCCGGTCCTCGTCACCGTCATGGATGGTGATGTCGAAAGCATGGGCCGCTATCAGAAGTTCACGCAGGACCTGCGCAATGCTGGCATCCGCGCCGAAATGTACCAGGGCAACTGGAAGAAGTTCGGCAATCAGCTGAAATATGCCGACCGCCGTGGTGCTCCCATCGCCATCATCCAGGGTGGTGACGAGCGCGCTCAGGGCGTCGTCCAGATCAAGGACCTGATCGAGGGCAAGCGCCTCTCCGGTGAGATCACCGACAACGCCGAATGGCGCGAGGCCCGCGTCGCCCAGGAAGTCGTGGCCGAGGCGGATCTTGTGGCGAAGGTCAAGGAGATCCTTAGCCACCAGGCGGAAGACCGTCGTCGGGCGAAGGGTGTTTGACGTGATGTTGGGTGGTTACCCCCCTCTGCCCTGCCGGGCATCTCCCCCACAAGGGGGGAGAGCGGGTTGGGGCCGGCCTCTCGCTCAGCCACCACTCTCCCCCCTTGTGGGGGAGATGTCACGAAGTGACAGAGGGGGGTGCAGCACCCTCTGCGGAGTTCTTTCATGCCCCTGACCGACATGCCGGATTTCGCCGGCACCATCCTGCAGGAATTCACATCGCGCGGCACGACCCGCGTCGACACGCCCGTGATCCAGCCGGCCGCTCCCTTCCTCGACATGGCGGGTGAAGACCTGCGCCGCCGCATTTTCCTCACCGAGAACGAGCGCGGCGAAAGCCTCTGCCTGCGCCCCGAATTCACCATTCCCGTCTGCCTGCGCCATATCGAGACCGCGACCGGCACGCCGAAGCGTTACGCCTATCTCGGCGAAGTCTTCCGCCAGCGCCGTGAAGGCCCGCAGGAATTTTACCAGGCCGGCATCGAGGATCTCGGTGATATCGCGACCGCCGCCTCGGATGCCCGCGCGATTTCAGACAGCGTCGCGATCCTCACCCGCCTGCTGCCGACAAAGCCGCTCACCGTCACACTTGGCGATCAGTCCGTCTTTGAAGCCGTGGTCAAGGCGCTCGGCCTGCCCGCCGGCTGGCAGAAGCGCCTGATCCAGGCCTTCGGCAATTCCGCCCAGATCGACCAGCTGCTGCGCCGGCTTGCGACCCCGACGCCGGTCCCGGGCCTCGACCCAGAGGTTTCCGCCTTGCTCACAAGCGGCGACCAGGAGGCCCTGATCGCCCATATCGATGCCACCATGCAGGACACCGGCTATCTCACCAATGCCAGCCGCACGCCGACAGAGATTGCCCGCCGCCTGAAGGAAAAGCTGGAGCTTTCTGAAACCCGTCTTGACGGTGCGGCCTTGCTGCTGCTGCGCGAATTCCTCTCGCTGGAGCTGCCGCTTGCCGACGCCTCCGCAGCGCTTGCCGGCTTTGCTGATGCAGCCGGCCTGAAGCTCGGGCAAGCCCTGACCCGCTTCGACGAGCGCGTCGCGGCACTCGCCAGCACCGGCGTCGATCTCGACCTGATCACCTACCGCGCCGCCTTTGGTCGCCCGCTCGATTATTACACCGGCCTCGTCTTCGAGGTGGCGGTGAAGGGCAAACCCGCCGTGCTGGCCGGTGGTGGCCGCTTCGACCGGCTGCTGACCCTGCTTGGTGCCGAGACGCATATCCCGGCTGTCGGCTTCTCGCTCTGGCTGGATCGTATTGAGAATGAGAGGACAGACGCGGCGATCCGAAAAGTGGATGCCGGTTTTCGGACGGAATCGCCGCGCAAGGAGGAGAGCCAATGACCATCACCATCGGTCTGCCCTCCAAAGGCCGCATGAAGGACGATGCCTCCGCCATCTTCGAGCGTGCCGGCATGAAGATCGTCGCCGTCGGTAATGATCGCTCCTATCGCGGGCGCGTCGAAGGCTTCGACGATGTCGAGATCGCCTATCTCTCGGCCTCCGAAATCTCGCGCGAGATCGGCAATGGCACCGTCGATTTTGGCGTCACCGGCGAAGACCTGATCCGCGAAGGCCTGGCGGAAGCAGACAGCCGCGTCGAGATATCAGCCCGCCTCGGCTTCGGCCATGCCGATGTCATCGTCGCCGTTCCCGAGGTCTGGTACGACGTCGACACCATGGCCGACCTCGGCGATGTCGCCGCCGAATTCCGCACCCGGCACGGACGCCGGCTGGCGATCGCCACCAAATACTGGCGCCTGACCCAGCAGCACTTTTCCGGAAGCCACGGCATCCAGCTCTATCGCATCGTCGAAAGCTTAGGCGCTACCGAAGGCGCGCCTGCCGCCGGCCAGGCCGATATCATCGTCGACATCACCTCGACCGGCTCGACCCTGCGCGCCAATCATCTGAAAGTGCTGTCGGATGGCGTCATCCTGCGCTCCGAGGCCTGCCTTGTCAGGGCACGGAAGCCGGAGCATGAGGGGAATGCGGTGATCGGTCGGATCGTAGAGGCCGTGCGCGGGGTGCTTTAAACCCAACTTGATATTGCCCCTCACCCTTACCCTCTCCCCGCAAGCGGGGAGAGGGGACGGCAGGCGTTCGAGGTTTCGTCCTTCTCCCCGCAGGCGGGGAGAAGGTGCCCGAAGGGCGGATGAGGGGCAGCTTTCAACCCAAAACAAAAAACCCGCCGGATCGCTCCAGCGGGTTTCTTTTTGCCTTTTGGGGGCAGGGATCAGGCAGCCGAGCGGCGGGCGTCGATCGAGTAGGCGCCGGCACCGACGATGGCGAGAGCGATGTAACCGCCGGCCAGCGTGATGTTCTTCATCATCATGATCTGGTTCAGCGTGTTGATCCAGCCGAGTGCGCCTTCCGGCCAGCCTTCGATGGCAACGGTGCCGGAATGGAAGACGAGACCGGTGAATACGCAGAACAGGGCGATGGCCCAGGCAGCGATCTTGGTCTGGAAGCCGACGAGGACGAAGAGACCAGCGACGAGCTCAAAGAGGCCAGCGGCATAGGCGAGCAGGTCGGCAGCAGGCAGGCCGGCGCCGGCGATCATGCCAGCGGTACCAGCCGGATCGGCCAGCTTGCCGAAGCCCGACATGATGAACATGAAGGACAGGAGAATACGAACGAGAACGAGAAGGCCGTTGTTGGTGGCGGACATGGGGGAACTCCATTTAGCGTTGACGCTGAAACCCCCAGCCGTGGCGGTTCCAGAAACTGCCACCTAGATGCATGCTTTTTTGTCGCAGGCATAGGTTTACAGTTTTTGACTGTTCGTTCACAAAAAGGAAACGGTAAAGACGGCTTCGTTCGCTGCCGGGCCCTTCACGCGGCTGAATCCACTTCCTACCTTCAGCAAAGTCCGCCGAGCAAAGGAGCCCTTCAATGGCAGATCTTTCCGCATTTCCGATCACGGCCAAGTGGCCGGCCGCCAATCCCGATGTCATCCAGCTCTATTCGCTGCCGACGCCGAATGGCGTGAAGGTGTCGATCGCGCTTGAGGAACTGGGACTTGCCTACGAGCCGCATCTCGTCGACTTCGGCACGAACGCCCAGAAGAGCCCGGAATTCGTCTCGCTCAATCCGAATGGCCGCATCCCGGCTCTGGTCGACCCTAACGGCCCTGAGGGTACGCCGATCGGCATCTTCGAGTCCGGGGCCATCCTGATCTATCTCGCCGACAAGACCGGCAGGCTGCTGCCGAAGCAGGGGGCTGCCCGTTACGAGGTCCTGCAATGGCTGATGTTCCAGATGGGTGGTGTCGGCCCGATGTTCGGCCAGTATGGCCATTTCCAAAAATTCGCCGCCGACAAGGTGGAGAACAATCCCTATCCGGCCCAGCGCTACCGCGACGAAACCCGTCGTCTGCTCGGTGTCCTTGAAGCGCAGCTTGAGAAGGGGCCGTGGCTGACGGGCGAAGACTATACAATTGCCGATATCGCCACCTGGCCCTGGGTGCGCTGCCTGAAGGTCTTCTACGATGGCGAAAAGGATCTGGGCCTTGCGGATTTCCCCCGCGTGCTCGACTGGTGGGCCCGCGCCGAAGCCCGACCGGCAAGCCAGAAGGGGCTCAATATCCCGGCCCGCAACTGACAGCCGAAACTACAGCCAAAACTGGGGAAGGGCGTGTCCGCGCCCTTCCGTCCCCCGCGGCGCGGAGCCTCCTGGACAAATTCAGGATGGCGTGACGGAAGCGGTCGTCGGCAGCTGGAAACGCGGGAAGATGAAGAGACCCACCATATTGCCGCCATTGCCTTCGAAACCGGAGGACTCGCCGATGCAGAACACCGGTTGGCGGTGTTGCGCGCCCAGGACGATGGTGGTCGAATAGCAGAAGCGCGATGGCTGCGTGGCAGCCTGTTCAAACAGCCGCAGGATATGCCCGCGATCTGACTGATCATAGCAGCGCATGACCGTCAGCAGGCCGCACTCGTGGTTGTCGAGCCCATGCAAAGTCCTTGCATGGTTCCCAAGCTTCAAAAGTCCATTGGTCAGATCGCCGGTCCAATCCTCGGACAGGCCAAAGCGGCAGGCATCTTGCCCCAGCAGGCCGTTTCCATCCTGTTCGCTCACCCTGAAGGTGGTCGCAAGATCAGCATTCGCTATTTTGAACAAGGCTTTCCCCAAGTCGACAGCCAGAACTGGCCCACAGTCTTCCGGCTCGGGACAGTCCATCCCCGCAGCCACCCCCTCCGGCCTGAACCGGCGCTCGAACGAACGGTTGCCCGTTTTCCCGGTTGTTGACCCGACAAAACACGCACCGCCATCCCCGTGCCACCTCGCCCCTGTTCGAGGAAGCACAGCGTTAAATTCCAGATCAGGCAGTCGAGAAACCGACCGGTCTGGACGAATTCAATCGCCGCATAGTGATCCGGCCGTAGTGATGTTTGTCACCATGGCAGTGCCTGCTGCACACGCCATGTCCTCACCCTTCCCCCACAAGAAGGTTGAAGATAAACACGCGACGCGCGCCGGAATTAATGGACTGGATACCATGATTTATTTCGTCTGAAAACGGTTGATGTATCGATTTGGTACTGAACTCTTGAGTCGTAGAATATAGTCAAATATTAGCATAAAATAAAATACAGCCAGAACCATGCGGTTTCTGCACTGAAGACGACACGCTTCTTACGCGTGATTCTGCATAGATTGGAATATTAGGGACATTTGTGTCAACCGCCGAGAGAGGTTCCAAGGACCGCCATCTTTGGTGACGCCGGAAAGCCGCATAAAAAAAGGGCGACCCGAGGGCCGCCCTTTCCGAAATGAACCGGATGGCTCAGACACAAGACCCTGATGTCTTACATCATGTCCATGCCGCCAGTTCAGCGCGCTTGACGCGCTGAACTACTTCTAGTGATGGGCGGCTCTTTATGGACCTGATGGTAAGACCCTGATGTCTTACATCATGTCCATGCCGCCAGTTCAGCGCGCTTGACGCGCTGAACCACTTTAGATGATGGGCGGCTCTTTATGGACCTGATGGTAAGACCCGATGGGTCTTACATCATGTCCATGCCGCCCATGCCACCCATGCCGCCCGGCATGCCGCCAGCAGCTTCCTTCTTCGGAAGTTCGGCGATCATGGCTTCGGTGGTGATCAGCAGGGAGGCAACCGAAGCTGCGTTCTGCAGGGCGGTGCGAACAACCTTGACCGGGTCGACGATACCCATGGCGATCATGTCGCCGAATTCGCCGGTCTGGGCGTTGTAGCCGTAGTTCTCTTCGTTCTTGTCGAGGATCTTGCCGACGATGATCGACGCTTCGTCACCGGCGTTGGTGGCGATCTGGCGAACCAGCGACTGCAGGGCGCGGCGAACGATGTTGATGCCGGCTTCCTGGTCGTCGTTTGCACCCTTGACGGTGATCTTGGTCGACGAACGGAGCAGAGCGGTACCACCGCCCGGCACGATGCCTTCCTGAACGGCAGCGCGCGTTGCGTTCAGCGCGTCGTCGATGCGGTCCTTGCGTTCCTTGACTTCGATTTCCGTCGAGCCGCCAACGCGGATCACGGCAACGCCGCCAGCGAGCTTGGCAAGACGTTCCTGCAGCTTTTCGCGGTCGTAGTCAGAGGTGGTTTCTTCGATCTGCGCCTTGATCTGGGCAACGCGGCCTTCGATGTCGGACTTTGCACCGGCGCCATCAACGATGGTGGTGTTTTCCTTGGTGATCGAGATCTTCTTGGCGCGGCCGAGCATGTCGAGGGTGACAGACTCGAGCTTGATGCCGAGGTCTTCCGAGATGACAGTGCCGCCCGAGAGGATGGCGATGTCTTCCAGCATGGCCTTGCGGCGATCGCCGAAGCCCGGAGCCTTGACGGCAGCGATTTTCAGGCCGCCACGCAGCTTGTTGACGACGAGCGTTGCAAGAGCTTCGCCTTCGACGTCTTCAGCGATGATGACGAGCGGCTTGCCGGTCTGAACGACAGCTTCGAGAACCGGCAGCATGGCCTGGAGGTTCGAAAGCTTCTTTTCGTGCAGCAGGATGTAGGCGTCGTCGAGATCGGCGACCATCTTTTCCGGGTTGGTCACGAAGTAGGGCGACAGGTAGCCGCGGTCGAACTGCATGCCTTCGACGACTTCGAGTTCGGTTTCAGCGGTCTTGGCTTCTTCGACGGTGATAACACCTTCGTTGCCGACCTTCTGCATGGCTTCGGCAATGTCCTTGCCAACCTGCGTGTCGCCATTGGCCGAGATCGTGCCGACCTGGGCAACTTCTTCCGAAGTCGAGATCTTCTTGGCCTTGGCCTGGAGGTCCTTGACGACTTCGAGAACGGCCAGATCGATGCCGCGCTTCAGGTCCATCGGGTTCATGCCAGCAGCAACGGCCTTGTTGCCTTCGCGAACGATGGCCTGGGCAAGAACGGTTGCGGTGGTGGTGCCGTCACCGGCGATGTCGTTGGTCTTCGAAGCAACTTCGCGGACCATCTGGGCGCCCATGTTCTCGAACTTGTCTTCCAGTTCGATTTCCTTGGCGACCGATACACCGTCCTTGGTGATGCGCGGAGCGCCGAAGGACTTGTCGATGATGACGTTGCGACCCTTCGGGCCGAGCGTTACCTTTACGGCGTCAGCGAGGATGTCGACGCCATGCAGCATCTTTTCGCGCGCGGTGCGGCCAAACTTGATTTCTTTAGCAGCCATTGTCAAAACTCCCGGGCATCTAGCCCATTGGTGAATTGGTTAAAAGGAAGACGGGTATCAGGCTGAAATCAGCCGATGACGCCCATGATGTCGGCTTCCTTCATGATCAGCAGGTCAACGCCATCGAGCTTGACCTCGGTGCCGGACCACTTGCCGAACAGAACGCGGTCGCCGACCTTCACGTCGAGAGCAACCTGCTTGCCGCTTTCGTCGCGGGCGCCCGGGCCAACGGCGATGACTTCGCCTTCAGCCGGCTTTTCCTTGGCGGTATCGGGAATGATGATGCCGCCCTTGGTCTTTTCTTCGGACTCGACGCGCTTGACTACAACGCGGTCGTGCAGCGGACGGAAATTGGTGCTTGCCATTGTCTAATCCCTCGATCAAATGACATTCGCGATCCCGGACGGGACCACATCGGAATTTGTTAGCACTCTCCCTTGGGGAGTGCCAGCGAGGCTGAGATAAGAACAGCCTCCGGATGAGTCAAGCGCGTTGACGAAAAACATCGACGGCATGACACCTGCGCTCTCGTGCTTTCCCCATTCTTCCCGCTGGGCAACAGCGCTGCGGCGAGCTGACACCACCCCGAACGGATGAGCCCGCTTGCCCGCAAGCTGTTGAAGTGTTTGACAGGTTGCTTCTTATCTGAGACTGTCGAGCGGTGGAGTGCGCGAAACCTCCATGAGGCGCCATGCCGGAATTTCGCATCCGTCCTTCTCCAGACAACGGACCTCGACCATGGCACCCTTTGGCGCAATTTCCGCAGACAAACTCTTTCGCTTGCTTGGATCATCCCAGTCGCCGCTTCTCGTGGACGTGCGTATCGACGAGGATGTCGAAGCCGATCCCTTTCTTTTGCCCACAGCCATGCGCCGCGATCACAGGTCGGTCGAGCGCTGGGCGGCAGAGATCAACTCTCCGGTTGTTGTCATCTGCCAGAAGGGGCGAAAGCTCAGTGAAGGCGTGGCCGCCCATCTCCGCCTGGAAGGGATATCGGCCGAAGTGCTGGAGGGTGGCACGCTGGGTTGGGCGCAGGCCGGCCTTCCACGCGTATCCATGGCGCATCTCCCAACGCATGCCGGTGGGACGCTCTGGGTTACACGTCATAGACCCAAGATCGACCGGATCGCCTGTCCATGGCTGATCCGCCGTTTCGTCGATCCTTTCGCCCGCTTCCTCTTTGTTTCTCCCTCGGAGGTGGACGCCGTTGCCGAGAGGTTTGGCGCGATCCCTTTCGATATGGAGGCTGGTTTCTGGAGCCATCGCAACGAGCTCTGCACCTTCGATACGATGCTCGCTGAATTCGGGCTTGAAACGCCCGCGCTTGCGACGCTGGCACGCATCGTCCGAGGCGCCGATACCAACCGGCTCGACCTCGCGCCGGAGGCGGCAGGCCTGCTGGCGGTATCGCTTGGGCTATCGAGGCTCCATGCCAGCGATCTTCATCAACTGGAACAGGGGCTCGTGATCTATGATGCCCTGTATCGTTGGGCGCGCGACGCCATGGACGAAAAGCATGATTGGATCGCCCGCAGTCCGCGCATTGAGACAAAGCCATGAGCATTGCGATCGAGACCCCGGAAAAGGCCAGTGACGTCACACCGACATTCCCCGAACTGGTGTCGGCCTTTGCCCGCATAGGCCTGATGTCTTTCGGCGGTCCGGCGGCGCAGATCGCGCTGATGCACAAGATCTGCGTTGAGGAAAAGCGATGGATCAATGAGGAGCGCTATCTGCATGCGCTGAACTACTGCATGCTGCTGCCGGGTCCTGAGGCCCAGCAGCTCGCCACCTATATCGGCTGGCTCCTGCATGGCGTACGCGGTGGCATCGCCGCCGGTCTGCTTTTTGTCCTGCCGGGGCTCGCGGTCATTCTCGGCCTTTCCAGTCTCTATGCGCTCTATCAGGAGGCGAGCCTGGTCGCCGGTCTGTTCTTCGGCCTGAAGGCTGCGGTGCTGGCGATCGTCGTTGAAGCGGTGATGCGCATCGGCAAGCGGGCCTTGAAAACCGGTTTTCACAGAGGACTCGCGGCCGCCGCCTTCATCGGGCTTTTCTTCTTGTCGCTGCCATTCCCGCTCGTGGTGCTCGCAGCCGCCTTGATCGGCCTTCTCCACGCCAGGGGCGCCCCCGCAGCGGCGATTGAGCTCTCCGAAGACGTCCGGGCTAGGCCGCCGCTCCTTGACCAGCTCGGGACACTGGTTTTCTGGGTCGCGGTCTGGCTTGCCCCGCTGCCCATCCTGTGGCTAACCCTTCCCGAAACCGCCTTGCCCGAGGTCCAGGCATTCTTCTCGAAAATGGCGCTGGTCACCTTCGGCGGCGCCTATGCCGTGCTCGCTTATGTCGCCCAGGTCGCCGTCGATCACTATCAATGGCTGAAACCCGGCGAGATGCTCGACGGCCTGGCGCTTGCCGAGACGACACCGGGGCCGCTGGTCCTCGTGCTTTCCTATGTCGGTTTCCTTGCCGGCTTTCGTCAGAGCGGTGCACTCGACCCGCTGCTCGGCGGTCTGCTCGGTGGCGTGATCGCCGCCTGGGCCACCTTCGTGCCCAGCTTCATCTGGATCTTCGCCGGTGCGCCCTATATCGAGCGTCTGCGTGGCAATCGGCTGCTGAGTGCGGCACTCTCCGCGATCACCGCCGCCGTGGTGGGTGTCATCCTCAATCTTGCCGTCTGGTTTTCGCTGCATGTGATCTTCACAAAGGTCGAGCCGATGGCTCTCGGCGGCTTTGGACCCCTCACGCTCTCCGTTCCACTGCCGGTCTGGTCGTCCCTGGATTGGCCGGCGCTGATCATCGCGCTGGTCGCCGCCGTCATGATCTTCCGCTTCCATCTCGGCATCGGCAGGACGCTGCTCGCGGCCGGTGCGCTTGGCCTTGCGGCGCGTTTCCTGCTCTGATCTGGAGCGGCTCAGATCGCCATTTTCGGCCTCTGGCACGCTTGCCCCTTGCCTTGCCGCCCGTCCTTTGCCATGTCACCGGTCAAACTTTGACCAGTCAGGACAGACGATGACCCGCAGCATTTCCACCCTCGGCGACGTGACCGGCTCCTACGACGTCATTCTCTGCGATGTCTGGGGCGTGCTGCACAACGGCATCGACGACTTTCCGCTGGCCGGCGAAGCGCTGACGGCGGCGCGCGAAAAGGGGCTGACGGTGGTGCTGATCACCAACTCGCCCCGGCCTGCCATCGGTGTCATTCCGCAGCTGCGCTCCATCGGCGTGCCCGATACCGCCTATGACCGCATTGTCACGTCTGGCGACGTGACCCGCACCCTGATTGCCGCCGGCCCCCGCAAGGTCTTCCTGCTCGGCCCCGAACGCGATCTGCCGCTGTTCGATGGCCTCGACGTCGAGGTTGTCTTAAAGGAAGAGGCCGATTGTGTTGTCTGCACCGGCTTCTTCGATGATGAGGTCGAACAGCCGGAAGACTACCGCGACATGCTGGCGGATTTCGTTGCCCGCAAGGTGCCGCTGATCTGCGCCAATCCGGACCTGGTGGTCGAGCGCGGCCACCGCATCATCCCCTGCGCCGGTGCCGTTGCCGCCTTCTATACGGCGCTCGGCGGCGAAACCCGCATCGCCGGCAAGCCGCACACGCCGATCTACGAGGCAACGCTTGCCGCTGCCCGCGAGGCGCGCGGCGATTTCGACAAGGCCCGCGTGCTCGCCATCGGCGACGGCATGCCGACCGACGTCAAGGGCGCTGTCGATGCCGGCCTCGATCTTCTCTATATCTCGGGCGGTATCCACGCCGCCGACTACGCGACCAACAACGTGACCGACGAGGCGAGGCTGAAGCTTTTCCTCGAACGGGAAAAGGTCGCGCCACAATACTGGATGCACAGGCTGGCATGAGGCGGAACCTGCGATGACCGTCTTTCACCGCAATGAAAAGAAGGAACCGCTGCCCGCAGTCCTGCGTGGCGGCGTTGTCGCCATCGGCAATTTCGATGGAGTGCATCGCGGCCACCAAGCGGTTCTGAGCCGCGCGCTGGAGCGGGCCGAAGCCCTCGGCGTGCCGGCCCTGGTGCTGACCTTCGAGCCGCATCCGCGCACCGTCTTCAATCCCGACAAGCCGGTCTTCCGCCTGACGCCGCCCTCGCTCAGGGCCCGCATCCTGGAGGCCATGGGCTTCCATTCGGTCATCGAATATCCCTTCGACCGCGAATTCTCGCAGCGTTCGGCGGAAGATTTCGTCGTGACCATCCTGCGCGACTGGCTCGGCGCAAAGGAAGTCGTGACCGGCTTCGACTTCCATTTCGGCAAGGGCCGGGAAGGCGGTCCCGCTTTTCTGATGCAGGCCGGAAGCCGCCACGGCTTCGGCGTCAGCCTCGTCGATGCCTTCCGCGACGAGGGGGCAGAGGTCGTCTCCTCGAGCCGCATCCGCGGCCTGATCGCCGAAGGCGACGTGACCCATGCCGCCGGACTGCTGGGCTATCGCTACACGGTCGAAGCCGAGATCATGAAGGGCCAGCAGCTTGGCCGCACACTGGGCTTCCCCACCGCCAACATGCACCTCCCGCCGGAAGCGACCCTGCGTCCCGGTATCTACGCCGTCCGCTTCCGCCGCCCCGATGGCATCATCCGCGATGGTGTCGCAAGCTTCGGCTATCGCCCGACGGTGACCAGCAATGGCGATCCCTGGCTCGAAACCTTTATCTTCGATTTCGCCGGGGATCTCTATGGCGAGATCTGTTCCGTTTCGCTCTTCGGCTTCCTGCGCGACGAATGGAAGTTTGATGGCCTCGATCCGTTGGTCGCCCAGATCCACAAGGATGCGGAGGAGGCAAGGGCGCTGCTGTCGGGCGTCAAGCCGATCGGACCTCTGGACGCGGCAATCGCCTTCTAAGGCGGGTTTCGGCTGTCGGTGATGTGAGTTGCCGAGTAGCCTGTCGTCACATATGGGTGTCCATATGTGACTTGAGCCCGTGACTGCACGGGCGACGCTGGAGATCGCCTTGACTGAATTCACCCCCCTGATGTCCTTTGCCGGCGGCCTGCTGATCGGCCTCTCGGCACTTCTCCTGATGCTCACCTGGGGCCGCATCGCCGGCATGACCGCGATCATTGGCGGCATCCTGCCGCCTCTCGGCTCCGACTGGTCGTGGAAGACCGCCTTTCTCGCCGGGGCGATCCTGGCACCGCTCGCGCTGTCGCTCGGTGGCTACCAGGTCGAATACGCGGTTCCCGTCTCGACCACGGCCCTCGTCGTCGGAGGTCTGATCGCCGGTATCGGCGTCACCTTCGGCTCCGGCTGCACCTCCGGCCATGGCATCTGCGGCATGGCCCGCCTGTCGCGCCGCTCGATTGCAGCCACGGCCACCTTCATGGCCTTTGCGGTGCTGACCGTCTTTCTCATCCGCCACGTCTTCGGGGTGACGATCTGATGCGCTTCTTCATCGTCTTTCTGGTCGGTGCCCTCTTCGGAACCGGCATTGTCCTGTCCGGCATGGCCAACCCCGCCAAGGTTCTGAACTTCTTCGATTTCGCCGGCAGCTTCGACCCCAGCCTCGCTTTCGTCATGGCGGGTGCGCTCTCGGTCGCCGCCCCCGGCTATGCGCTGCTTTTCCGGATGCGCCAAAAACCGCTTTTCGACCAGACGTTCCGCCTGCCCAAAGCGAGCGCCATGGATGCGAAGCTGATCGGCGGCTCCGCCGTCTTCGGCATCGGTTGGGGTATTGCCGGCTTCTGCCCCGGTGCATCGATCCCGGCGCTCGGCCTCGGCCATGCCTCGGCGGCGATCTTTGTCGCAGCCCTGCTTGTCGGCATCCTGATTGCGCGCAGGCTGGCCAAGGCGGACTTCTTCGCCGATGCTGGCGGTCGTGCCGGGTGAGGTGGGTCCGGGCCCGCTGGATTTTACCCGGACTTAACCCTTGCCTCAGGGATCTGCCCGCCGGTCATGCAGATTAATCCTTCCTATCGGACTATCGTGATCCAATACGCTCAACGTTCATCGAAAGTGTGCTGAGCCGATGTTAGATGTGGTGACGGTTTTCACCTACAATGCGGTGATCAACCTTGCCGTCATGATTGTCGCAACGATAGCCTGGGCGCGCAACCCGGGGCAGAAGGAGATTGTCTTCTGGGCGCTGGCGGCCTGGGCCATGGTGCTCGGGACCATCTGCTCCAGCCTGACGGAACACGTTCCCTACAATATCCTCGGATATGTCGGCGGTGTGATTTACGTCGCGCGAACCGGGCTCATCCGTCTCGGTTTCAAGGAGTTTTATGCTCAGCCCTATCGACTCTGGCAGGCGTTTAGTGTGTCCGCTGTCGTCTGTGTCGCCATGGTTTCTGCCGAAGTGCTGGAGGATCCGACGCCTGTTCGCGTTTCGCTGATCTATCTGGGGTCCGCAATCAATATCGGGCTCGG
Source organism: Rhizobium sp. (assembly GCA_029865885.1). Lineage (GTDB taxonomy): Bacteria > Pseudomonadota > Alphaproteobacteria > Rhizobiales > Rhizobiaceae > Allorhizobium. The sequence goes on from JARXAK010000137.1 coordinate 20,342, forward strand.
CGCGCAAGACTTGTGGCGCGGAAAACCGGGCGAGCGGCTGCCGTCGGGTCGTCTCTCCGCCATGGTCTATGCTGTCTATGCACTGACGAGCCTGGCGATTGTGCCCCTGCCGATCCTCTATCCGATCCAGTTCGAAGGCACGACGCCGATCTCCGACTGGTTGACCTATAGCAGCATGCTGCTGCTGATCTTCAATCTGCTCGCCTTCCTGATGGCCATGGTGCTGAAGCTCGAACGGGGTGGCGAAATCCAGCGGCAACTGGCTGAGCGCGACCATCTGACAGGCCTTACCAATCGGCGCATGTTCCTGCATCAGGCGGCGAAGCTTTCGACCGAGGCCGGCACCGCCATCGCGGTCCTCGATCTCGATCACTTCAAGCGCCTCAACGACACCTATGGCCATAAGGGGGGCGATGATGCGCTGGTGCAATTCGCCGAACGCACGTCGCGGCTGCTGCCAGCCGATGCGGTCTTTGGTCGCCTCGGGGGTGAGGAGTTCGGCATCTGCCTGCCGAACCACGACCGGGCCGCAGCCTGGACTATGATCAATACCATCCGCCTCGCGGTTGCGGCCGAAGACATCCACTCCCAGAACCACCGTTTCCGCCTGACCCTGTCCTGCGGACTGGTGGTGACGGAAGGCCCATCGCGCAGCCTCGATGCCTGGATGGCCCTGGCCGATGCCGGCCTCTATGCCGCCAAGGACCAGGGCCGCAACCGCGTCGTCCTCCAGGAGCCGCCTTCGCAAAGGGACGAGCGGGCAGTGGCGCAGCCGGAAAAGAGGTCGCTGCCCGACTGGGACGACATGGCCCGCCTGTCGGCCTGAGCCGCACCCGCCTGAGCCGCACCCGCCTTGGGCGTCCCGGTCATGGCGCTTGACGCTCACGCCGCGATGGCGCCTAGTGCGCCCAAGCAAATCACCGACAAAGCCGGAAAGGCAGACCATGGCCATGACGCCGCGTAGACCCGTGAACCCGAAGGATGCCGCAGAAGCGCTGTTCAAACCCGTGAAGAAGCCGGCAGCCCCGGTGGTCGAGCGCCGGGCAGCACCCGAGGTCAGGGAACTCGTCACGCTCAAGCTCGACAGCGCAGTTCTCGAACATTTCCAGAAGGACGGTCCCGGCTGGCAGGACCGCATCAACGACACCCTTCGCAAGGTCGTCGAGGCGGAGAGTGGCGCGTAAAGCCGGCGGGTTGCATCAATCGTGGTCGGATGATGGCCATTGCCGTGAGGTGTGGACGATCGCGAGGATGGCAAGGCGGTCGTCCCTGACCTCGTAGATGAGGCGATAGCTGGGATGTGGCAGAAGTTCGCGGGTGCCAAGGACCAAGCCGATTTTGCCGGAATGCGGAAACTGGCCGAGCTGGACTGCAGCCTGTTCGAAGCTTTGGTCGATGGGACAGTGCAGCCAGCGGATTCTTCGCTACGAGGTAGTCGAAGATGGACGCCCGGTCATTGATGGCCTGGCGCGTCCATCGAACGATCATGAGCGGTTCGCCTTGAGAGCCAGGTCCCTGCGTTCCGCAAACATCCGCTCGGCATCGTCTGCCGCGACGACCTCTCCGGCAACCACGTCTTCGCGGCCACGCGCAACCTTGGCCTCCAGAAACTGACGGTAGCCGCTATCGACCTTCTGCCGCTCGACATAGTCCTGCACCATCTCCCGCAGGACGTCGCTTTCTGACGTCTTTGCAGAGGTGACCGCCGCTGCGAAATCCTCAGCCAGCTTGGGGTCAAGGTCGATCTGGATATGGGCTTTGTGCGCCATGCCACTTCCGTTCCGTCACGAATTCTCTGAGGATCTGCGGTGATGGCACGAGTTTAGGCATGTCCCATCGACCTGTCCATCTCACCCATCTTGCCCCTTCCTTTCGGTGCGAAAAACCCCTAAAGAACGCGTCCATGACGTATCTTTCGGCGGCCCGGATCATTCGAATTATTGGCCCGGCCCTCCCGGCGGCTTGAAGAGCTGCGGGAAGGTCCGGGTTTTTGGCGTTGGGCCTGAAAGCCCCCCGCCCGCTTGCCGCCAATCCATGACATTATTCCGCGACCGCTTGAGGTCGCCCCATCCGATGGCTGATCCATGACCGATACCCCTGAAAAGATCGATTATTCCAAGACGCTCTATCTGCCCGAGACCGAATTCCCGATGCGCGCCGGCCTTCCCCAGAAGGAGCCGGAAATGGCGGCGAAGTGGAAGCAGATGGACCTCTACAAGCGCCTGCGCGCATCCGCCGCCGGCCGCGAAAAGTTCGTCCTGCATGACGGCCCTCCCTATGCCAACGGCAACATCCATATCGGCCATGCGCTGAACAAGGTGCTGAAGGACGTCATCACCCGCTCGTTCCAGATGCGCGGCTTCGATAGCAACTATGTGCCCGGTTGGGATTGCCACGGCCTTCCCATCGAATGGAAGATCGAGGAAAAATACCGCGAGAAGGGCAAGGACAAGAACGAGGTCCCGGTCAACGAATTCCGCCAGGAATGCCGTGATTTCGCGGAAGGCTGGATCAACATCCAGTCGGAAGAATTCCGCCGCCTCGGCATCGAGGGTGATTTCGACAATCCTTACACGACCATGGCCTTCCACTCGGAAGCCCGCATCGCCGGCGAACTCCTGAAGATCGCCATGAGCGGCCAGCTCTATCGCGGATCGAAGCCGATCATGTGGTCAGTCGTCGAGCGCACGGCGCTGGCGGAAGCCGAAGTGGAATATGCCGAGGTCGAGAGCGACACGATCTGGGTGAAGTTCCCGGTGGTGGAGGCACCAGTTTCATCCATGGTCGAGCGCTTGGACGGCGATGATCGGTTCGAAACAGCTGAAAAAATGCGCGCCGATCTGGCCGCGTCGAGCGTTGTCATTTGGACTACAACGCCTTGGACTATCCCCGGCAACCGGGCAATTTCCTATTCATCGAAGGTCAAGTATGGCCTCTATGCAGTCACTTCTGCCGCCAACGAATTCGGTCCTCAGCCGGGTGAGTTACTTGTATTTGCCGACAGTCTAGCCCAAGGCTGTGCTGAGAAGGCGAAGGTTACACTTGAGCGACGTTGGTCTGTGGACTCCTCAGCTCTTTCCGCCATCACCTGCGCCCATCCGCTGGCCGACTTGGGTTACACCTTCCAGGTTCCGCTCCTCGACGGTGATCACGTCACCGATGACGCCGGTACCGGTTTCGTCCACACCGCGCCGTCGCATGGTCGCGAAGACTTTGAAGCCTGGATGGCAAACGTCCGCGCCCTCGAAGCCCGTGGCATCGACACCAAGATCCCGTTCCCGGTCGATGACGCCGGCTTCTACACCGAAGACGCCCCCGGTTTCGGCCCGTCCGCCGAAGGTGGTGCTGCCCGCGTGCTCGATGACAACGGCAAGAAGGGCGACGCCAACAAGCGCGTCATGGACGCTCTGATCGCGGCGAAAAACCTCTTCGCCCGTGGCCGCATCAAGCACGAATACCCGCATTCCTGGCGCTCCAAGAAGCCGGTGATCTTCCGCAACACGCCGCAGTGGTTCGTCTATATGGACAAGGACCTCGCCGACGGCACGACGCTGCGCTCGCGCGCACTCTCGGCCATCGACCAGACCCGTTTTGTCCCCGCTGGTGGCCAGAACCGCCTGCGCGCCATGATCGAGCAGCGCCCGGATTGGGTTCTTTCTCGTCAGCGCGCCTGGGGCGTGCCGATCTGCGTCTTCGCCGATGCCGAAGGCAATGTGCTGAAGGATGAGAAGGTCAACGCCCGCATCCTCGAAGCCTTCGAGAAGGAAGGCGCCGATGCCTGGTTCGCCGAAGGAGCAAAGGAACGTTTCCTGGCGGGCGAGCATGACGGCGACAAGTGGCAGATGGTGTCAGACATCCTCGATGTCTGGTTCGACTCTGGCTCCACCCACACCTTCACGCTCGAAGATCGCCCGGATCTGAAATGGCCGGCCGATGTCTATCTGGAAGGTTCCGACCAGCATCGCGGCTGGTTCCATTCGTCGCTGCTCGAAAGCTGCGCCACCCGTGGCCGCGCGCCCTACAACGCCGTCATCACCCACGGGTTCACGATGGCGGAAGATGGCCGCAAGATGTCGAAGTCGCTCGGCAACACCGTGACGCCGCAGGATGTGATGAAGGAATCCGGCGCGGATATCCTGCGTCTGTGGGTCATGAACACCGACTACTGGGAAGACCAGCGTCTCGGCAAGACGATCATCCAGACCAATATCGATGCCTACCGCAAGATCCGCAACACGGTTCGCTGGATGCTCGGCACGCTCGCCCATGACCATGGCGACGAGATCGCCTATGCCGATCTGCCGGAACTCGAAAAGCTGATGCTGCATCGTCTGGCGGAACTCGACCAGCTGGTCCGCAAGTCCTATGACGAGTTCGACTTCAAGCGCATCGTGCGCGCCTTGTCGGACTTCGCCAATGTCGAACTCTCGGCCTTCTATTTCGACATCCGCAAGGACACGCTCTATTGCGACGCCCCGTCGAGCCTCAAGCGTCGTTCGGCCCTCTTCGTCATCCGCAAGCTGTTCGACTGCCTGGTCCTGTGGTTTGCGCCGATGATGCCCTTCACCACGGAAGAGGCCTGGCTATCGCGTGACCCGAAGGCTGAGTCGGTGCATCTCGAACAGTTCCCGGTAATCCCGGCCAACTGGTCGAACGAAGCGGTCGCCGAGAAGTGGAAGGGCGTGCGAGCCGTCCGCCGTGCCGTCACCGGTGCCTTGGAAATCGAGCGCAAGGAAAAGCGCATCGGTTCCTCGCTGGAAGCGGCCCCGGTCGTTCACGTCGCCGATGCCGAACTTTTGAAGGCGCTCGACGGTCTCGACTTCGCCGAAATCTGCATCACCTCGGACATTTCTGTTGTCTCGGGTGACGGTCCGGCAGAGGCCTTCCGTCTTGATGACGGCACCAGGGTCGTCGTTGAGCCGAAGCTGGCAGAGGGCACGAAATGCGCCCGTTCCTGGAAGATCACCAAGGATGTCGGCGCCGATCCGGACTATCCGGAGGTTTCGGCTCGCGACGCTCAGGCCCTTCGGGAGCTTGCGGCAGCTGCCGCCTGAGGCCTGCTTGAGGAAATGTGACCGGATGATTTGCGCTTTCGCGGGTCATCCGGTAAAACTGCCTGAAATTGGCCGAAATCGACCGGCAGTGCTGGTCGCGAGTATTCGGCACGACTGATAAAACTGCGGCGAGGCTGGTAGGCATTCATGAATTCGGCATATCTGTTCAGAGTTGGCCTCGGTCTGGTTGGTCTTTTCGGCGTCACGGCGGGTTTGTCCGGCTGCGTCGGCAGCCCGACCTATGGCACCGACAAGACGGCGATGGAGCAGCTGGTGGACGACGTCGGCTCGGCCGTGTCGCTGGCACCGCGCGAGCCCGCCAACAAGGGCACCAAATACAATCCGCGTCCTGAACTCGTTCTGCCGCCAGGCGGTGCGCAGACGGCCGGGCTTGTCGCGCCCCAGGCGTCGGTGGCCAACCGCGAGAACAATCCGCAATGGGTGGAATCGCCGGAAGAGTCACGTGAACGCCTCGTGGCCGAGGCCGACGCCAATGCTGACAACCCGCGTTACCGTTCGCCGCTGCTCGCCGGTTACGGCACGGCAGGCACCATGACCGAGACGCAGAAGTGGCAGGCCTTCCGCGACGCCCGTCAGTTGCAGAAGGGCGCCTATCTCGACCAGCGTCGACTCCTGTCCGACCCGCCGTCCGTCTACCGTCAGACCCAGGACGTTGCACTGTCCGATCTCGGCGAGCCGGAACAGAAGAAGGAAAAGCGCCGCAAGAAGGAAGCCAAGGCCGCCCGGCAGGGCAGTTCCTGGTGGATGCCTTTCCAATAAGCGCCTTTCAGAACAGCACATACCGGGGCAGGGCGGCAACGACCTGCCCTTTTGCTTGAGGTCTACCCATGCCCTTTACCATCCGCCCCGCCACACCCGAAGACGCCTCTGTTATTCTCGGCTTCATCACCGAACTTGCCGTCTATGAAAAAGCCGGCCATGAGGTGGAGGCGACCGAGGAGACGATCCGCGCCTCGATCTTCGGCGACGGCTCGGTCACCGAAGCGGTGATCCTCGATCATGACGGGCACCCAGCCGGTTTTGCCGTCTGGTTCTACAATTATTCCACCTGGCAGGCGAAGAACGGCCTTTATCTTGAGGATCTCTACGTTTCGCCAGATCATCGCGGATCGGGTGCAGGCAAGCTCCTGCTCAAGCATTTGGCCAAGGTTGCGGTCGACAAGGGCTGCGGCCGTTTCGAATGGAGCGTGCTCGACTGGAACGAGCCGGCAATCCGCGTCTATGACGCTGTGGGTGCCGAACCGCAGACCGAGTGGATCCGTTACCGGCTGTCGGGCGACAGACTGAAGGCCTTCGCCGCTGCCGATTGAAGCGCGGGATTACATCATTCCTCGTTCTCGACCGTGCGGGCGACGAGCGCCATGTGCATCGCCTGCAGGGCTGGGGCTATGAAGGAGATCCACAAGAGCGCCATGTCCCGCTCCGCATGGTCGTGTCGTGAAAAGACGAAGATCACCCCGATGAGGCAAAGCATCAGCAGCGGAGTTGCCGCGACCGCGATCAGGCGCGGTGCCCGCCAATTGACGTTGCCGCTTGTCGACCACTGCATCGGCAGCCGGGCGACACCCGGTGCCACGTTGCGATAGGCCCAGATCGCAATGCATGCCATTGCCCCGATTGAAACGGCGAGCACGACATAGACCATCAATCTCTCCTGTCCTGGAAGAAGCTGCGCATCATGCCCCCGGCCTCGGTTTCGCGAATGCCGGAATAGACTTCGGGTATGTGGTGGCAGGTCGGTTGCTGGTAGAAGCGCACACCATTCTCCACTGCCCCGCCCTTGGGGTCCTGCGCAGCATAGTAGAGTCGGCGGATGCGGGCAAAGGAGATCGCCGCCGCGCACATGGTGCAGGGTTCAAGCGTCACATAGAGATCGGCTTCGACCAGGCGCTCGTCGCCCACGGCAGACGCCGCGCGCCGGATGGCCAGAACCTCCGCATGGGCGGTGACATCGTTGAGCGCCCGCGTCTCGTTGCCGGCCCTGCCGAGGATCTCACCATCGCGCACGACCACGGCGCCGATCGGAACCTCGCCCCGTGCGCCGGCGGCACGCGCCTCTTCAAAGGCCGCCTCCATGAAGCCGTTTGTCTTCCCCATGCACGAACTTTCCACTTAACCAGAGCCGCGCGACCTGATACGACAGCCCAAACCACAGGCAAACAGCAAATGACATTCAAAGACAAGTCCAGGCGTCCGGGGGCAAAGTCCACCGACCGCAGCGGCAAGCCGCAAACCAGAAAGCCGTCCGCACGCTCGGCCGAACAATCCGCAGACAAGCCCGCGACGAAGCCCGCCCGCGCTCCGCGCGCCGCAGCCCCCGCGACCGACGATACCGTGAAGCCTGAGCGCATCTCCAAGCTGCTCGCGCGCGCCGGCGTCGCATCCCGCCGCGATATCGAGCGCATGATCATGGAAGGCCGCGTTTCCGTGAACGGCAAGGTGCTGGACAGCCCAGTGCTGAACGCCACGCTCGCCGATACGATCGAGGTCGATGGCCAGCCGATCCGGGGCATCGAGCGCACGCGTCTGTGGCTCTACCACAAGCCGGCTGGCCTGGTGACCACCAATGCCGATCCGGAAGGTCGCCCGACGGTCTTCGAAAACCTGCCGGAAGAACTGCCGCGCGTCATGTCGATCGGCCGTCTCGACATCAACACCGAGGGCCTGCTGCTTCTGACCAATGACGGTGGTCTCGCGCGCGTTCTGGAACTGCCGACGACAGGCTGGCTGCGCCGCTACCGCGTGCGCGCCTATGGCGAGGTCGACCAGCCGGCGCTCGACGCGCTGAAGGAAGGCATTGCCGTCGATGGCGTGCTCTATGGCGCGATCGATGCGACGCTCGACCGCAAGCAGGGCCACAATGTCTGGATCACCATGGGGCTTCGCGAAGGCAAGAACCGCGAGATCAAGAACGTGCTCGGCGCGCTCGGCCTCGAGGTCAACCGCCTGATCCGCATCTCCTACGGTCCCTTCCAGCTCGGCGACCTGCCGGAGGGCAAGGTGCTTGAGGTCCGTGGCCGCATGCTGCGTGACCAGCTCGGTCCCCGCCTGATCGAGGAATCCAAGGCCAATTTCGACGCCCCGATCTATTCGCATGGTGTCGAGACCGATGAGGAAGAGGCGGCAACGCCGGCCAAGAAGCCCGGCCGCGAGCCAAAGGCAGAGTGGGGCCGCGAGGCCCGGCCCGCCGAGAAGAAGCGTGCGCCGAAGGACTGGTCCGACAAGGGCGACCGCCGCGAGCGGGCTCTGGATCGCCTCGACACGCGCCGCGACGATGGCAAACCCGGCGACAAATTCGGTGACAAGCCGAAGCGCGCGACTGCCAATACCAAGGGCCGCACCGCCAATGTCTGGATGGCGCCCGGCGCCCGTCCGCTCGGCGAAAAGGCAGCCGCTGCTGCTGCCCGTCGCAAACCCGATCCGCGTGGGCCAAAGCCCGCCGACCGCTTCGATGACCGCCCGACCTCGACGGTCCAGATCACCCGCGCCCGTGACGAAGAGGGCGACTGGATCCGCGCCGACGGCCCCGACAAGAAGCCCGGCTTCCGCGACGGTGGCCGTGACGAAACGCGTGGTGGCTTCGGCGCCCGTCCGGCCCGCCGCGACGGTGACGATCGCGCACCCCGCCGTGAAGGTGCGGATCGCGGCCCGCGCCGCGAGGGCACGGATCGTGGTCCGAAGCGTGACTTCGGCGACCGCGCCGAACGTGCACCGCGTCGTGAAGGTGAAGACCGTGGCCCGCGCCGTGAGGGAGCAGATCGCGGCCCGCGCCGCGAGGGAGCAGAACGCGGCCCGCGCCGCGAGGGAGCAGACCGTGGCCCGCGCCGCGACTTCGCCGATCGTGGCCCGAAGCGTGATTTCGGTGATCGCCCGCCCCGGGATGACCGCCCCCGTGATGATCGCCCCCGTGACGATAGACCCCGGGATGACCGCCCGCGCGGCGAGCGTCCGTTTGGCGACAAACCGCGCGGCGCAAAGCCGGCTGGCAAGTCTTTTGGCGATCGGCCCTTTGGTGACAAGCCGGCAGGCAAGTCATTCGGCGGTAAGCCATCGGGCAAACCCGCTGGCAAGTCCTTCGGCGGCAAGCCTGGTGGCGGCAAAAGCTTCGGCGGCAAGCCAGGCGGACGTGCCCCCGGTGGCCCGCGCGCCGGTGGCCCGGGCGGCAAACCCTCGGGTGGCCGCAGCGGCGCCCCCAAGGGCAAGAGGTAAGCCGGCATGCGCATCGTCGGCGGTGAGTTTCGTGGCCGCACCCTGGCCACGCCGAAGTCGAATGACATAAGGCCGACCGTCGACCGGACGCGCGAGAGCCTGTTCAACATCCTGGCGCACGCCCATCCGGGCGTGCTCGACGGCACCCGGATCCTCGATCTCTTCGCCGGCACCGGTGCCGTTGGCATCGAGGCGCTGTCGCGCGGCTGCAAATCGGCGCTGTTCGTCGAAAACAGCGTCGAAGGCCGTGGCCTGCTCTGGGAAAACATCGACGCGTTCGGCCTGCATGGCCGCGCGCGCATTCTGAGGCGGGACGCGACCGATCTTGGCCCGTCGAACAACATCGACGCTTTCGAGCTGCTGTTTGCCGATCCGCCCTATGGCAAGGGTCTCGGCGAAAAGGCTTTGTTGTCGGCCCATCGCGGTGGCTGGCTGGCAAAGGACGCCCTCGTCATCCTCGAGGAGCGGGCCGATGTGCAGGTCTCCGTCGATCCGGTCTTTGCCTTCATCGAGGAGCGCACCTTCGGTGACACGAAAATGTACTTCTTTTCCTATAGGCCGTCCTGATCCCATTCTCGGACAAAGGACCGGCCCATGGATCTCGTCGCTGAAACGCCCATTCCCTCCAATGCCGTGAAAGCTGATCCGACGATCGGCCTGGCACTCGGGGCAGGGGGCGCACGCGGCTTTGCCCATATCCCGGTCCTAGAAGTCTTCGACGAACTCGGCATCAAGCCGGCGCTGATTGCCGGCGCCTCCATGGGCGCAATCCTCGGCGCTGGTTATGCCGCCGGCATGAGCGGCCGGGACATCCGGGACTATGCGCTGGAGCTGGCCGACAACAGAGGTCTCGTTCTCAACCGCTTCTGGAGCCTGCGTCCCGCCAGCATTCGTGCGCTTGGCGGTTTCCGGCTTGGCCAGTTCAATCTGCCGCGCCTGCTGCGCGCCTTCCTGCCGCCGCAGATCCCGGAGAGCTTCGCCGAACTCAACCTTCCGCTGACCGTCATCGCCACCGATTACTACGGCCAGTGCGAAATGGTGCGAAGCGAGGGCGACCTCTATGAGGCGCTGTCGGCATCGGCTGCCATCCCGGCGCTTTTCGCGCCTGTGACCATCGGTGGCCGTCTGATGATCGACGGCGGCATCTTCAACCCGGTGCCCTATGACCACCTCGTCAGCAAGACCGACATCATGGTCGCCATCGATGTCATCGGCGCGCCGGAAGGCGACGGCTCATTGATGCCCAATCGCATCGACAGCCTCTTCGGCGCCGCCCAGCTGATGATGCAGTCGCATATCGCGCTGAAGATGAAGATCTGCCAGCCGGACATCTACATCAGGCCGGAGGTCAACAGCTACAAGGTCCTCGACTTCTTCAAGGCTCGGCAGATCCTCGAGATCTGCGACCGCCTGAAGGACCCGCTGAAGCGGGATCTCGCCGCCCGCATCGAGGATTTCGTCCGCCGCTGACGGTCAGGTGGCCGGCGCCTCCTGGTCGGCATCGACCGACTGGATCGGTTTCTTCGGCTTGATCAGAGGCTCCGGATTCACCGGCCGCTTGTGCATCAGTTCGCGACCCGCGAGAATCCCCTCCTGCGGCTGCAGCCTCAAGCGCTCTTCGTCACGGCGGCGGATGTCCTCGCCGATCTCATAGGCCTCGTCCTCCGTCGCTCCCAGGCCCTCCAGGGTCCGGCGCCCGAAAAGCAGACCCGACTCGAAGGTCTCGCGAAGTTCGTATTCCACATCCCTGGCGCGAAGCTCCAGACTGTGCACCCGGTCATAGGCGCGTACGAACAGGCGGACATCGGGATATTCGGAGCGGATGAGATCAACGATCTTGTCGGTAATCTCTTTTTTGTGCGTGCAGACGGCGACGATCTTCGCTTTTTCGATGCCGGCCGCGCGCAGCATGTCGAGCCGCGTGCCGTCGCCGAAATAAATGCGAAACCCGAATGTCGCCGCCTGGCGCACCCGGTCCGGGCTATCGTCGAGGATCGTGACGTCGCGCCCGCTTGCCAGCAGGATCTGGGCGGCGATCTGCCCGAAGCGCGAGAAGCCGATCATCAGAACGCCGGAGCCGGCGCCCTCGAAATCCTCCTCCATCTCCTCTGTGTCCCCCGCCGTCTCCCGCACCAGGAGGCGCTGGCCGATCTTGGCGGTCAGCGGGGTCAGCGCCATGGACAGCGTGACGATCGAGATCAGCAGGGACGACTGAGCCCCCGAAAACAGGCCGGCCGTCGCAGCCGTGGTGAACAGAACGAAGCCGAATTCGCCACCCTGCGGCAAGAGCATGCCAATCCGGATGGCGTCGTTGCGCGAAGAGCCCGATATGCGGCAGATCGCATAGATGACCAGCGCCTTCACCGCCATCAGAACGGGCACGGCGATGGCAATCAGAACCAGGTTGTCGACGATGACCTGCAGCTCCATCGAAAGTCCGACCGCGATGAAGAAGAGGGCCAGCAGCAGTCCGCGGAACGGTTCGATATCCGCCTCCAGCTCGTGGCGATAGGAGGATTCGGCCAGCATGACACCGGCAAGGAACGCGCCCATCGCCATGGAGAGCCCGGCCACCTGCATCAGATAGGCCGATCCCAAGACGACGAAGAGCGCTGCTGCAATCATCACCTCACGGGCCCCTGTGCGCCCGATGATCTGGAACATCGGGGTGAGCAGATAGCGACCGGCAAGGATCACCCCGATCACCGCAGCCACCGCGATCCCGACCTGGATGAACGGGGATTGCTGCGCCTCGCCACCCGGTGAGCCGAGAATGGACACCATGGCCAGCAGCGGCACGATGGCGAGATCCTGGAACAGCAGGATGGAAAAGGACCGCTGCCCGTAGCGGCTGTTCATGTCGCCATAGTCCTCAAGCAGCTGGAGGGCGAAGGCGGTGGAGGAAAGGGCGAGGCCGAAGCCCGCGACCAGCGCCCCGCGCCAGTCGACCACCCCGACCGCAAGCACCAGTGCGGTCAGCACCAGACCCGTGAGCATGACCTGCGAGGTTCCCAGCCCAAAGATGTCGCGGCGCATGTGCCACAATCGGCTGGGCTTGAGCTCCAGTCCGATGATGAACAGCAGCAGCACGACGCCGAGTTCCGCGACCGCGAGGATTTCGCCCGAGCCACCGATCAGGTTTAACACCGGACCGATGATCACGCCGGCTGTCAGGTAACCGAGCACGGTTCCAAGTCCGAGCTTGCGGAAGATCGGGGCGGCGATGACCGCTCCTCCGAGAAGAAGCAGCGGTTGGGCGAACAGGGCTTCGGTTGCGCTGGCCAAGTCTATTCTCCTCGTTTTCCGACTGTGGGCGGACTTCTTGGGCCCCTATGCCGGGCTCGTGAATGGAAAAGCCCGAACCGCCCTTGATGCCCCTTGTAAGGCACAATAAATGGAGCGGGAAGGAAAGGCCAACCTATGCCCAATCAAATCGATTCCGCCAACCTCCTCGAACGCGCCGAACAGCTTGTCGATCTCGCCATCAAGGCGGGTGCCGACAAGGCGGATGCGGTGGTCGTCCGCTCTCGCTCCAAGGGCGTCAGCGTCCGCCTCGGCAAGGTCGAGTCGACGGAAGCCTCCGAAAGCGACGATTTTTCGCTGCGTGTCTTCATCGGCCGTCAGGTAGCAAGCGTCTCGGCCAATCCCGGTTTCGACCTGAAGGCGCTCGCCGAGCGGGCTGTCGCCATGGCCAAGGTCTCGCCCGAGGATCCCTTTGCCGGCCTCGCCGACGAAAGCGACCTGGCACGCGAGATCGCCGACCTCCAGCTCTTCGACGACACGGATGTCTCGAGTGACCAGCTGCGCGAAAGCGCACTGGCCATGGAAGAGGTGGCCCGTTCGGTCAACGGCGTCAGCAACTCGCTGGGCGCCGGTGCCTCCGCCGGCATGGGCGGCCTGGTGCTCGTCACCTCGCACGGCTTCTCCGGAAGTTACGCCGGTTCGCGCTTCTCCCGCTCGGTCGGCGTCATTGCCGGTGAGGGCACCAAGATGGAGCGCGACCACGATTTCGACAGCCGTCTGTACTTCGCCGAGCTCGACAGCCCGGAAGAGATTGGCCGCCGCGCAGCCGAGCGTGCGATCCGCCGCTTGAACCCGCGCCAGGTCCCGACCGCCTCGAACCTCACCGTCGTCTTCGACCCTCGCGTCGCCCGTGGCTTTGTCGGCACGATTGCCGGCGCCATCAACGGCGCCTCCGTCGCC
>JARXAK010000149.1 GCA_029865885.1 Rhizobium sp.
GTCTGGTCACGGTCGCCGAGCATCTCGGCTCCGACACCTTCCTGCATGTCCAGGTCGAGGGGGTCGGCACGATCACCACGCGTACCGGCGGTGAATTCCCCGTCCGTCACGGCGACACCGTCTTTGTCACGCCGGACCTCACCCGCCTGCACAAATTCAACGACAAGGGACTGGCAGCATGACCGGCAGACTGAGTGGAAAAACGGCTGTTATCACAGGTTCGGCCCGCGGCATCGGTCGCGCCTTTGCCGAGGCCTATGTGCGCGAGGGTGCCACTGCTGTGGCGATCGCCGATATCGATTTCGAGCGGGCCTCGGCGACGGCGGCTGAAATCGGTCCGGCTGCCTATCCGGTGCGGATTGACGTCTCTAGTCAGGAGTCGATCGATGAGGCCATTGCAGCCTGCGTGGCGCGCGCCGGCTGCATCGACATCCTCGTGAACAATGCCGCCATCTTCGATCTGGCACCCATCGTCGAGATCACCCGCAAGAGCTACCAGCGCATCTTCGATATCAATGTCGGCGGCACGCTCTTTACCCTGCAGGCCGCAGCCAAGCAGATGATCGCCCAGGGGCGCGGTGGCAAGATCATCAACATGGCGAGCCAGGCGGGACGACGTGGTGAGGCTCTCGTCGGCGTCTACTGTGCTTCAAAGGCAGCTGTCATTTCGCTGACCCAATCGGCAGGGCTGGATCTCATCAAACACGGCATCAACGTCAATGGGATCGCACCCGGCGTGGTCGGCAGCGAGATGTGGGACGAGGTCGACGCACTTTTCGCCAAGTATGAAAACCGGCCGCTGGGGGAAAAGAAGAGGCTCGTCGGCGAGGCCGTCCCCTTTGGCCGCATGGGCCGGGCGGAGGATCTCGCGGGCATGGCGATTTTTCTCGCCTCCGCGGAGGCCGATTACATCGTTGCCCAGACCTACAATGTCGACGGCGGAAACTGGATGAGCTGACGGCTCCCTGAGCCCCAAGCCAAGGAATGCACCCATGACGACCAAACTCTCGCTTGCAACTCTTGATGACATCGGTGACCGGGCTTCCCTGCCCGCCTATCGCCGCGACGGTATCCGTCCCGGAATCCTGCATTTCGGTGTCGGTAATTTTCATCGCGCCCATATGGCGATCTATCTGCACGAGCTGTTCAACCGGGGGCGCGACCTGGACTGGGGCATCATCGGCGCCGGCGTCATGGCGTCCGACCAGCGGATGCGCGACACACTGAAGGCGCAGGATTTCCTGACGACCGTGGTCGAGCAGGATATCGACCGCTCGGCTGCAACGATCACCGGGCCGATGCTCGACGTGATCACGGCACCCGACTTCGACCGGATCATCGCGACGCTGGCTTCGCCCGAGATCCGGATCGTTTCGTTGACGATTACGGAGGGCGGTTATTTCATCGATCCGGCCACCGGTCGGTTCGATCCCAATCACCCGGCGATCGTTGCCGATGCCAAGAACCCGGAGCAGCCAAAGACCGTCTTCGGTCTGATCATTGCCGGCCTGAAGGCACGCAAGGCAGCCGGGATTCCGGCCTTTACCGTGATGTGCTGCGACAATATCCCCGGCAATGGCGAGGTCACCGAAGCGACCGTCTGCGGGCTGGCGCGACTGTCCGATCCTGAGATCGCAGACTGGATCCACCACAATGTCGCCTTCCCGAATTCGATGGTGGACCGGATCACGCCGGCGACCGGGCAACGGGAGATCGACATCACCCGCGACGCTTACGGCATCGACGACGGCTGGCCGGTTTTCTGCGAGGGCTTCAAGCAATGGGTGCTGGAGGACAAGTTCCCGCTCGGCCGACCGGCGTTCGAGGATGTCGGGGTTACCTTCGTTCCCGATGTTGCGCCTTACGAGTTGATGAAGCTCAGGATCCTGAACGGCGGCCATGCGGCGATCGCCTATCCGGCCGCCCTGCTGGACATCCACTTCGTGCACGAATCGATGGAGAACCCGTTGATCCGTGGGTTCCTCGCCAAGCTGGAAAACGAGGAGATCATCCCGGTCGTGCCGCCTGTCCCGAATACCAGCCTGCAGGACTATTTCTCGCTGATCGAGACCCGTTTCTCGAACCCGAAGATCGGCGACACCATTCCGCGCCTTGCGCAGGACGGGTCGAACCGACAGCCGAAATTCATTCTACCCTCGACAGCCGACCGGCTGGCCAAGGGGCTCGACGTTCAGGGTCTGGCGCTCGTTTCGGCCCTGTGGTGCCGCTATTTCGAGGGCGAGAGCGGCAAGGCGATTGCGTTCAACGACCCAAGTGCCGAACGGCTGCATGCCGCAGCGCTCGCCTCCCGCAGCGATCCCGAGGCCTTTATCGGGATCACTGATATCTTCGGCTCGGTGGGCGCCGATCCCGGCTTCCGGAAACGATTCGGTGAGGCGATCGGCAGCTTGCGGAGCCACGGCGCCGCCGCTACGCTCCAGCGCTATATCGATGGAACCCTTGCCAGCTGAGTGATCATGGACCCGCAGCCGATCCGCCTTGTGATCTTCGACTGTGACGGGGTTCTCGTCGACAGCGAAGGGATTGCGCTGGAGGTTCTGGTCGCGGCGCTGGCCGAGAAGGGGATAACGCTGACGACCGAGGAAGCCGCCGACCGTTTTCTCGGTCGCAGTCTCGGTTCGCTGGTGGATGTCGTGCGATCCGAGTTCGGCGTCGAGATTGATGCGCCCTTCCTGGCTGACATGCGCGAAGCGCTTTATGCCCGCTTCCGCAGGGAACTGAAGCCGCTGCCCGGGGTCACTGCGCTGGTCGATGCTCTGAAGCGCGCGCACATCGCCTGCTGCGTGGCGTCCTCCAGCCAGAGGGAACGGATTGAACTTTCCCTTTCGGTGACGGGGCTCCTCCCCCATCTGACCCCGCATATTTTCAGCGCGAGTATGGTGGAGAAGGGCAAACCGGCGCCGGATCTCTTCCTGCATGCTGCAGCCGAAATGGGTTTTGTGCCTGAGACTTGCCTTGTCATTGAAGACAGTCCGGCCGGGATCACCGCAGCCAAGGCGGCTGGTATGCGGGTCTTCGCCTTCACCGGCGGATCGCATACGCAGCATGCCAGCTATCGGAAGTCGCTCAGCCAGCTGCATCCGGATGGACAGTTTGACGCCATGGAGAATCTGCTCCACTTTGTCCTCGGAGTGGGGAGACCGGAAGATCGGACTGATGCGTAAGCACCTCTTGGCCGTGGATGTCGGCACGGGCAGTGCCCGGGCTGGGGTGTTTGACCTCAGCGGCCGGCAACTGGCGCGATGCGTCGTGCCGATCAGCGTTCACCACTCTTTGCTCAAACACATAGAGCAGAACAGCGACGAGATCTGGTCGGCGGTCTGTGAGGCGGTGAAGGCTGCGCTGGCCGAAAGCGGCATCGGCGCGACAAGCGTTCTGGCAATCGGCTTCGACGCGACCTGCTCGCTGGTCGTCCGCGATCGGGATGGGAGACCGCTCTCCGTTTCAGAGACGCAAGCGCCCGGGCTCGATACGATCCTCTGGATGGATCATCGGGCGCTGGCCGAGACCGACACCTGCAATGCGGTCGCCGATCCACTGCTGGAGCGCTTCGGTGGGCGGCTTTCGGTCGAGATGCAGATCCCCAAGCTTCTCTGGCTAAAGACCCACAGACCCGACCTCTGGGCAGCCTGCGGACAGATCTTCGATCTCTGCGATTACCTGACATGGCGGGCGACGGGATCGATCAAGCGCAGCCATTCGGCGCTCGCCTCAAAGTGGGGTTATTCGCCTGAAGCGCCTGGCACGGCTCCGATCGACTATCTGAAAAAGATCGGGCTCAGCGATCTGATGGAGCGGGCCGGCCTGCCGATGCAATCCGAGCCGCCGGGACGGCCGATCGGCAGGCTTTCGAAAGGCAGTGCAGATGAGCTCGGCCTCGACGAACATTGCCTCGTGGCGCCGGGATTGATCGATGCCTATGCCGGTACCGTCGGCCTGTTTGCAGCAGGTGTCCGGCCCGACGTGCCGTTATCATCGGAAGCCGTGCTGATAGCGGGAACGTCGAGCTGCATCGTGCGGCTCTCGCAAAAGTCTGTCTCCGGGCCCGGATGCTGGGGCGGGTTCCGCGATGCGGCCATTCCTGACTTGTGGCTTACCGAAGCCGGCCAATCCGCCTCCGGCGCCTTCCTCGATCATATCGTCTCCCTGCATCCCTTCGGAGGCACACCGACCAAGGCGCGCCACCGTGCGATCATTGATGCAATCGCCGAGCATCTTGCAGCCGAGGGCCCGGATTTCGGGCTGCCGATCAGTGTCCTGCCCGACCTGCACGGGACCCGTTCGCCAGTGTCCGACCCTCGCCTGACAGGCATCATCGCCGGCATGGATCTCGATCGCAGCGAACTTTCCCTACACCGGCTCTATTGGCGCAGCTGCGTGGCGCTCGCCTGCAGCATCAGGCATATCCTCGAACATCAGCCGCCGCCGGCCGGCGCGCCGAGGCAGCTGCTGCTTGCCGGCGGGCTGGCGGACCATCCTCTGCTCGCCCAGCTCTATGCCGATGCCACCGGCTGCGAGGTTTTTGTCCCCGTGGATTGCGATGCCGTGCTTCTTGGCTGTGCGCTGCATGCGGCCGTCGCTGCCGGCGCCTTCCCGACGATCTCCGAGGCTGGCGCGCAGATGCGGTTTGCCATGGCGCATTTTCCGGCTTCGACCGACCGACAGGCGGCACTTGCCCGCGACCATGCGCTTCTCAAGGCCATGATGCGCCACAGGGACGAACTCGCCTTGCTGATATCTTCCCAGAACCGGCAACCGAGCGCCATTTCCCTGGCCATCTGATCCTTCAGGCGCATTTCGGTTGACTGCATCGCGGGAGGCGGACGCGGGCGAATTTCGTCTTCGTTCGCAACACGCGTGAATGCCCCTTGCGCCAGATCTCCGAACCTGCCATGTTGCCTATACAACTTTCAAAGGTTTCGAGATGCATATTTCTCAAACATTGTTCTGTGAGCGTGTTTTGCTGCCCGAGGGCTGGGCCACCGACGTTGTTCTCGGCATAGATCCGCGCGGCTTGATTGTTTCAATCGACAAAAATTCCCCCTGCGGCGCGGACACTGTGAAGCTGTCCGGTCCGGTTGTTCCGGCCCTGCAGAACCTGCATTCCCATGCCTTTCAGCGCGCCATGGCGGGCCTCGCCGAGCAGGCGGGTTCGACCGATGACAACTTCTGGACCTGGCGCGACACCATGTATCGGCTGGTCGGGCAGATGTCGCCCGACGATGTCGAGGCCGTGACAACAAAGTTGTATAGTGAACTTCTCAAAGGTGGCTTTGGTCAGGTGGTGGAATTTCACTATTTCCATCATGCCCTGGCCGAGGTCGGCACGTCCAACGGCTTCGAAATGTCGAGCCGTATCCTGCGTTCGGCAGAGACAGCAGGGATCGGGCTGACCCATCTGCCGGTATTTTATGCCCATTCCGGCTTCGGTGGGCTCGCGGCCAATGCCGGACAGCGGCCATTCGTTCATGGCATCGACAGTTTCCTCGCCCTGCTCGACCGGCTGAAACCTGAGTGCAAGGCTGCCGACGTGGAGCTCGGCCTCGCCATCCACTCGCTGCGGGCGGCCACTCCCGATGAGATGCGTGCCTTGCTCTCGGCAGAGCAGACGGGCGGACCGATCCACATTCATGTGGCGGAGCAGGAGCGGGAAGTTGGGGATTGCCTTGCCTGGAGCGGTCGCCGACCGGTGACGTTCCTGCTCGACGAGTTCCCGGTTGATGCGCGATGGTGCGCCATTCATGCGACGCATATGACCTCGGAGGAGACCTCCCGGCTTGCCAGGTCCGGCGCTGTTGCTGGCTTATGCCCCGCGACAGAGGCCAATCTCGGGGACGGCATCTTTCCGGCCACGGATTTCATCGGCCAGGGCGGACGCATCGGCATCGGCACGGACAGCCATGTCGCAACATCCGTTGCGGAGGAGTTGCGCGTGCTGGAATATGGTCAGAGACTGCGTGATCGGCGCCGCAACCGCCTTGTCTCGGGTCCCGGCGCGTCGGTCGGTCGTACGCTTGTCGACGCCAGCCTGTCCGGCGGGGCCCAGGCGGCGGGGCTTGCCACGAGCGGCATTCAAGTCGGCGCGCGCGCGGACCTCGTTGTGCTCGATGGCGCCAATCCGTTCATTGCCGAGGCAAAGGATGACCAGATCCTGGACCGCTGGATCTTTGCGCTCGGCAGTGATGTCGTGCGCGACGTCATGGTTCGTGGAAAGTTCGTGGTTCAGCAGGGGCGCCATCGGTCCGAAGACAGCATCGACCGGAACTTTGCGAGGGCGCTGAAGAGAATACTGGAATAACGCCACTTAGCCGACTAACTATTTTTTGGGGATGGAGCGCCTGATGCAACAGACGATCATTCTGGACACGGTGCTGACGGCCGATGCGATCGCATCGATTGCGGACGGTGCAACGCTCGTTCTGAGCGACACTGCCAGGCAAAGGATCGTGGATGCCCGGACGATCGTTGACGCGCTGGTCGATCAGGGTATCCGAGGCTACGGCATCAACACGGGGGTCGGCGCACTCTCTGACGTGATCATAGGCCGCGACGATCAGGCATCGCTTTCCCGCAATCTGCTATTCAGCCATTCCTGTGGCGTGGGCGAACCGCTCGGGCGGGTGGAAACACGCGCGATCATGGCGGCCCAGATCGCCAACTTCGCCCATGGTTATTCGGGCATCCGGCTTGAAGTCGTCGAGACGCTCATCGCCCTCCTGAACGGCGATGTGCTTCCGGTGATCCCGTCGAGAGGTTCGGTTGGTTACCTGACGCATGGCGCAGCCATCGGGCTGGTCCTGATCGGATCCGGCGAATGCCGTCATGACGGAAAGCTACTGTCGGGCGCAGAAGCGCTGGCATCACTGGGTCTCAAGCCGCTGATACTCCAGGCGAAGGAGGGCCTGAGCCTGATCAACGGGACACCCTGCGCCACAGGTCTGGCGTCGCTTGCCGTCATCAGGCTCACGCATCTTGTCGATTGGGCAGATGCGGCTGCCGCGATGAGCTATGAGAACCTCGGCGCGCAGACCGACCCATTTGCGGAAATGCCGCTTTCCCTGCGGAAATCCGATGGGTTGCAGCAGGTCGGCAAGAACTTGCGGACATTGCTGGCCGGGAGTGCGCTTCTGGCGGAATCTGCCGGCAAGCGGACACAGGATCCGCTCAGCCTTCGGGCTGTGCCGCATGTGCATGGCGCGGTGCGCGATGCGCTCGATGTCGCGCGTGCGGTGGTGGATCGGGAGCTTGCGAGCGTGACCGACAATCCCGCCGTCAGTGGATCGCCTCTCGACCCGAAAGTGCATTCGCAGGCGCATGCCGTTGGTGCCGCCCTTGGCCTTGCCATGGATCATCTGGCAACGGCAGCAGCGGAACTCGCCGCCATTTCCGAGCGGCGGATCGACCGGCTGGTCAACCCGCTGGTGAGCGGCCTGCCGGCCTTCCTCGCCTCGGGTAGCGGCGTCGAATCCGGCTTCATGATCATACAGTACACTGCGGCAGCACTGGTCGCCGAAAACCGCCGGCTCGCGATGCCGGCAAGCCTGGACGGTGGCATCACATCCGGCCTGCAGGAAGACATTCTGACCCATGCGACCCCGGCTGCGGCCAAGGCGCTCGCCATCCTCGACAATCTCGAGACCATGCTTGCCATCGAACTGACCGCCGCCGCGCAGGCCCATGATCTGCAGTCCTCCAAGGCGAAGAAAGCTGCGATGACGCAAGGGACCTACGAGCGGCTTCGCCATGTGGTGCCCTTCTACCGCGACGATCGGCCCATGAACGGCGACATCCAGCAGATCCGGACACTCCTGAAGACGACGGCCGCCTGGTCGGAGAGCGAGGGCGCATGACGACTGTACTCACCAATGCTCGGCTCGCGACCATGGCACCGGGCCTGCCAGGGCTCGGCATGATCGAGAATGGCAGTCTGGTGATCGAGGGCGGGCGGATCGTGGCCGTCGGAGAGGCGAACGATATCGCGATCCCCAGCGGTGCCGAGGTCATCGACTGCGAGGGGCGCTGCGTGACCCCCGGCCTCATCGATTGCCACACCCATCTGGTGCATGCCGGCAATCGGGCCAAAGAATTCGAGATGCGTCTTGCCGGCGCTTCCTACGAGGAAATCGCACGCGCCGGCGGCGGCATCGTCTCGTCGGTGCGTCAGGTGCGCGAGGCGAGCGAGGCGGATCTCGTCTCGCAAACGTTTCCCCGGCTCGATGCACTGATCGCCGAGGGCGTGACGACCGTAGAGGTCAAATCCGGCTATGGGCTGACCGTCGAAGACGAGTTGAAGATGCTGCGTGCCGCACGACAGCTCGCCGACAGGCGTCCGGTCGCCATCACCACGACCTATCTCGGCGCTCATGCCACACCTGCCGACTACAGGGGGCGCAATCGCGACTTCATCGAAGACATCGTGCTGCCGGGATTGAAGGCCGCCCAGGCGCAAGGGCTTGTGGATGCGGTGGATGGCTTTTGCGAAGGCATCGCCTTTTCTCCTGAGGAGATGCGGATTGTCTTCGACGCGGCGAAATCTCTCGGACTGCCGGTAAAACTGCATGCGGATCAGCTGTCGAACCTCCATGGGGCAGCCCTTGCAGCCGAGTACCAGGCGCTTTCAGCCGACCACCTCGAATACACCGATGAAGACGGCGCAGCCGCAATGACCCAAGCCGGAACCGTCGCGGTGCTCTTGCCCGGCGCCTACTACTTCATCCGTGAGACAAAGAAGCCGCCGATCGAGTTCTTCCGCAAACACGGAACGGCAATCGCGCTTGCCACGGACTGTAATCCCGGCACCTCGCCGCTCACCTCCCTGCTGCTGACCATGAACATGGCCGCCACGCTGTTTCACATGACGGTCGAGGAATGCCTTCTCGGCATCACACGCAATGCCGCTCGCGCGCTCGGGCGTCTCGATACGATCGGCACCATCGAGGTCGGCAAGCAGGCCGATCTTGCCATCTGGTCGGTCGAGAGCCCGGCTGAGCTTGTCTACCGCATCGGGTTCAATCCGCTGCATCAGCGCATCTGGAACGGCCACATCACCAAAGGAATTCTGTCGTGACCATTACGCTTCACCCCGGCCGCGTCTCTCTCGTCGAACTGGCCGAGATCTACTGGAGCGGCGAAAGCGCCGTCCTCGACCGCAGCTTCGATGCCTGCATCGAGAGGGCCGCCGCGCGCATTGCCGAAATCGCTGCTGGCAACGCGCCGGTCTACGGCATCAATACCGGCTTCGGCAAACTCGCCTCGATCAAGATCGATGCGGCCGACACGGAGACACTGCAGCGCAATCTGATCCTGTCGCATTGCTGCGGCGTGGGCCAGCCGCTGGCGAACAATATCGTGCGCCTGATCATGGCGCTGAAGCTGATCTCGCTCGGTCGCGGCGCCTCGGGCGTTCGCCTGGACCTGGTGCGCCTCATCGAAGGCATGCTGGCGAAAGGCGTCACTCCGCTCATTCCCGAAAAGGGCTCCGTCGGCGCGTCCGGTGATCTTGCACCGCTTGCGCATATGGCCGCTGTGATGATGGGAGAGGCCGAGGCCTTCTATCAGGGCGAACGGCTTTCCGGCGCCGAGGCGCTGAAGCGCGCGGGGCTGACGCCCGTCGTGCTGGCGGCTAAGGAAGGTCTGGCGCTGATCAACGGCACGCAGGCCTCGACAGCTCTGGCGCTGGCCGGCCTGTTCCGCGCCCATCGCGCCGCACAGGCAGCACTGATCACCGGTGCGCTCTCGACCGACGCCGCCATGGGCTCCTCGGCGCCCTTCACCGCCGATATCCATACGCTGCGTGGCCACAAGGGCCAGATCGATACGGCAGCGGCCCTGCGCGGCTTGCTTTCCGGCTCCGTCATCCGGGAAAGCCATCTGGAAGGCGACGAGCGAGTGCAGGACCCCTATTGCATCCGCTGCCAGCCGCAGGTCGATGGCGCCTGCCTCGATCTCCTGCGCATGACGGGTCGCACGCTCGAAATCGAGGCGAATGCCGTCACCGACAATCCGCTTGTGCTTTCCGACATGAGCGTCGTCTCGGGCGGCAACTTCCATGCAGAGCCCGTAGCTTTTGCCGCCGACCAGATCGCGATTGCCGTTTGCGAAATCGGCGCGATCGCACAACGGCGCATCGCCCTGCTGGTCGATCCGGCCCTGTCCTATGGATTACCCGCCTTCCTCGCCAAGAAGCCGGGCCTCAATTCCGGTCTGATGATCGCGGAGGTCACGTCGGCTGCGCTGATGAGCGAAAACAAGCAGATGGCGCATCCGGCCTCGGTCGATTCGACGCCGACATCCGCCAATCAGGAAGACCATGTTTCGATGGCCTGCCATGGCGCACGGCGCCTGCTGCAGATGACGGACAACCTCTTCTCGATCATCGGCATAGAGGCGCTGACGGCGGCGCAAGGCGTCGAATTCCGCGCGCCCCTGACGACGAGCCCGGAACTGCGAAACGTGATCTCCACCCTGCGTGCCCACGTCGCCACCCTGGAGGAGGACCGCTACATGGCGCCCGATCTCGAGGCTGCCGGTCGCCTGGTGGCGGATGGGACGCTTGTTTCGGCAGTTTCCGCCGGATTGCTGCCGGGTCTGGAGGGGTGATGTCGATGGACAGTCTGCATTGCCAAAAAGTCCCCTCCCCAACCCCTCCCCACAAGGGGGAGGGGCT
>JARXAK010000153.1 GCA_029865885.1 Rhizobium sp.
ACCTTGCGCCCCGTCGGCACCGAGCCGGTCAGCGACACCTTGGCGACGTCGGGGTGGCTGACGAGCAGAGGCCCGGTCTCGCGATCCCCCTGGATGACATTGTAGACGCCCTTCGGCGCGCCGGCCTCGATCAGGATCTCGGCAATCTTGAGCGCGCCGAGCGGCGTCACTTCCGACGGCTTGAACACAATCGCATTGCCGGCGGCAAGCGCCGGTGCGCCCTTCCAGCAGGCGATCTGCTGCGGATAGTTCCAGGCGCCGATGCCGACGACGACACCGAGCGGCACGCGCTTGGTATAGGCCCAGTCGCCACCCAGCGGGATCTGGCTGCCATTCATCGCACTCGCAATGATGCCGCCGAAGAATTCGAAACTGTCGGCGCCCGAGGTCGGGTCGGCAACGATGGTCTCCTGGATCGGCTTGCCGGTGTCGAGCGTCTCGAGTTCGGACAGCTCGCGATTGCGCTCGCGCATGATCTCGGCGGCCTTTTTGAGCACGCGCCCGCGTGCGGTCGGGCTCCAGGACGCCCATTCCTTCTGCGCCCGCTTGGCCGAGGCAATCGCCTTTTCGACGATCGCAGGTGTGGCGGCGTGCAGCCGCGCGATCACCTCGCCGGTTGCCGGATAGATGCTCTCGATGACGGTGCCGGCGGTATCCTCGACATATTCCCCGTCGATGAAGTGGGAGGCTTGCGGTTGGGCTTTCATGTCCTGTCTCCAGACGGGTGGTTTCTGTCCACCTCCCCCTTGAGGGGGGAGGTCGCCGCAAAGCGGCGGGTGGGGGTGATCTTCTGTCGTTGTTTAACTGGCTCGCTGGCACTCATGCTTCACCCCACCCCGGACCTTTGGTCCGACCCTCCCCCTCAAGGGGAGGGTGGGAGGCAAGCTGCCCCGCCACATAATCCTCGACCAATGCGACAGAGGCATCAATCGACAAGGGCGCGGCTTTCAGAGATTGCCGGATATAGAGCCCGTCGATCATCGCTGCCGCGCCATCGGCAATCCGGCCCGCGTCGGCTGGGCCGCACAGCGGCTTTAAGCCCGACATCAGGTTGGATTGCAGCCGCCGCGCATAGAGCGCCAAGAGCCGGCGCACCTCTTCCGAACGCTGTGCTTCGGAGTAAAAGGCAAGCCAGGCGGCAACCACCTGGGGATCGAACTGGTCAGCCTGAAAGGAAATGCGGATGACCGCCGAGATGCGCTCGCGCGGCGTTTCTGCCGCCGCCAGCGCCGCCACCGCATCGCCGCGCAACTGGCGCAGCAGCGAGCGGATGGTTTCGATCAGCAGTTGATCCTTGGAACCGAAATAGTGATGCGCAAGTGCTGCCGAAACACCCGCCTCGCGGGCGATCTCCGACATGGTGACGGTCAGCGAGCCATGATGGCCGATCGTCTTCAACGCGGCATCAACGAGCGCCTTGCGGCGCACTGGCTCCATTCCGACCTTCGGCATCCATTTTCCCCTGTTTTGCCGGATGATAATTTTGATTGACTGATCAATCAATAAAAAATCTGCGACATCCGAAACAGTCAAAAGCGGTGAACGCTTAACGGTAAACCGCATCCCGCCGATACACGCCAAAGCGCTGCGGACCGAATGCCCGACAAGCAAAAACACCCATATTTCAGCGGGTTTCTGGCGGTAGCCGTCGCGCGCCGGGTCTGATCGCCAGGGTTTGCGACCTCAAACTTTCATCTCACTGTCACACTACGGAAAGCCTTTGTTGACGATTGGCTGGGCACATTTCCCCCCGTAAAAACAAGTGGATACTGGGGTATTGCGTGATGGGTGCAGGGGCGGCTGAAGATTTGGGTGCGCTGCGGCGTTTCGCCAGTGACCAGCTCGTCACGCTTGCCAAGCTCGTCATTGAAAACGCCTTCCAGCCGATCGTCGAGGTCGGCACCGGCGCCGTCTTCGGTCATGAAAGCCTGATGCGCGGCCATGACCGCATCGGCTTCGAAAGCCCGCTCGATCTGCTCGATCAGGCCGCCGAAACCGGCCAGCTGCTGCCGCTCGAACAGATGGTCGCAAGCCGCGCGCTCGCCAAGTTCGCGACGCTTCCTGACCGCGCCGACGCCACGCTGTTTCTCAATCTCGATGTCCGCCTGATCCCCGACGGAAACGCCCTGGTCGATACGCTGCTCGACCAGCTGCGCAAGGCGCATGTGCCGCCGTCTTCCGTCTGCTTCGAGCTCTCCGAACGTTTCGACAACACGCGTGTCCCGGAATTTGCAGGCCTGGTCGAGCGCCTGCGCCGCTCGGGCTTCAAGCTCGCCATCGATGATTTCGGCGTCGGCCATGGCGAGATGAAGCTGCTGTGCGATTATCCCGTCGACTACGTGAAGATCGACCGGCATTTCATTGCCGGCCTCGACAGCAATCCGCGCAAGCGCCACCTGGTCAAGAACATCGTCAACTTCTGCCATGTGCTGGGCGTCCGCGTCATTGCCGAGGGCATCGAAACCGAAAGCGAATTCCTCGCCTGCCGCGAATTCGGCGTCGATCTCGTCCAGGGCTGGTATATCGCCCGCCCCAGCACCATCGTCTCGGAACTGAAAAGCGCCTTTCCCCATCTCCAGGATGTCGGCAAGGCCCGCCGCACCACCCAGTCGCTCGACGAGATCCTGATCCGCAAGCAGATCGAGACGCTGCCAACGGTCTTCGAACACGAGAATATCGACCACGTCTTCGATCTCTTCCGCCGCAATCCCGGCCAGTCCTTCTTCCCGGTCTTGAACGCCAATGGCGAGCCGCGCGGCATCATCAACGAGCGGCATCTGAAGGAATACATCTACCAGCCCTTCGGTCGCGATCTGTTGAAGAACAAGCTCTACGAACGCTCGATTTCGCATTTCGTCGACCGCGCCCCGATCGTCGGTCTGGATGCCGATGCCGAACGGCTGATGACGATGTTTGCCAATATGGAAGGCTCCGACTGCGTCATCCTGACGGAAAACATGCGCTATGCGGGCGTCGTCTCGGCCGCCTCGCTGATCCGCATCATGAGCGAGAAGCAGCTGAAAACCGCGCAGGATCAGAACCCGCTGACCGGGCTGCCTGGCAATCGCGCCATCCGCGATTTCATGCGCTCGACAGCGCTTGACGGCGATGGCGCACGCTTCTTCTGCTATTGCGATTTCGACCATTTCAAGCCGTTCAACGACCATTACGGCTTCCACCAGGGCGACCACGCGATCTCGCTTTTCGCCGCCCTCTTGCGCCGCTACTTCTTCTCCGAAGGCGATTTCCTCGGCCATGTCGGCGGCGACGATTTCTTCATCGGCGTCAGCGACTGGACCCGCGAGGAGCTGACGGAAATCCTCGATCGCCTGCTCTCGGATTTCCATGACGACGTCATCGATCTCTATTCCGAAGTCGATCGCCAGTCCGGCCACATCAAGGGCCTTGATCGCCAGGGCCAGGAACGCGACTTTCCCCTGATGCGCTGCTCGGTCGGCGTGCTCGAACTCCCCGCCGGCCTCGTCATCGACGACGTCAACCGCATCAGCGGCGAGATCGCCGAGCTGAAGAAGCAGGCGAAGGAGAATGCGGAAGGCGTGGCGATTGGCGTGTCCGGCGGCGAATGAGGAAAGTCAGCTTTGCATCTGGGCAGACAAGTGCATTGCCATCCGCCTATGCAGCGCCAGAACTCATCGTCTCGCAAAACCTGTAAGAGGCCCGAAACGACCAAAGCCACCCGTGAAGGTGGCTTTGGCTCATGAGTCTCCTTGCGGAGAGACGGCGACCTTTCGGCCCCGCATATACCGTGTCTTATACCGGCAACGCGCTTCTTCGTCAATATTCATGCGGGCTAAGGTCTTCCCGCTTTCCGTCCGGACTGCGAGAAAACAAGGAGATAGAGCATCTACAGCGAACCCGTTTTCGCCTGACATACTCTCTAGCCTTTGTCCGGCGACATCTTCTCTGATTGCTCTTGGGTTCTTTCCAACGTGTCGGTGACGGTTGCTGCGTGAATCTGGACGGTGGTTGTCGCGCCGATCCCAGTCACGACAGAGGCTTGGATCCATCCGGCAAGGATGGAGTGTGCCTTCTCCAGGATCCGGGTCAACTCATCTCCTTTCAGCCGTGGCGGGGTGTTGGAAACGTTGTCAAGACGGCTTGTCGCGACTGTCGTCAAGTGGTCGCAAATCACCCAGGTGCGCTTGCGATCGATCTTGCCCTGCATTTCGGCGCTCAGTTCTATCGCATTCGGGTTGGTCGCGTTGTTCTCATCCGTCGTCATGGGGAGCACCGTCACCTTACCGTGTAAAGTAGCGTTCCGACTGACGACGAGCACAGGACGCTTCTTCCAGAACTCGGGGATATGGATGACGGCCTCTGGATGAAAATCACACCAATAGACATTGCCAACTTTTGGCGCAGCCTTGATCCTGATCGGATATTTCGTCGCCACCCTCTATGTTCCTCGAAGTGGCCTCGACCGGCGCGCAATGCAATGTCGACCATCGCTGCGTATTGATCGTGTTTTCCATTAGCCCAATCGAAAGCTATCGCAACTTTCTGGATATCGCCAGATGTAAGCTGTAGTCTGCAATGAAGGCATCCAAAGGTTGATGACTGCAGGCGTCGCTGCAGTGCGGCAAGTGACGGGTCCGGACTCTCGGTACCGATGTAGCTCGTTGGTTCGAGCGCCTTGCAGAGTGTTGTCTGGGCACCGCTTGCCATCGCGACCGTGGCCCCTTCGGCAGCTACAAACAGACCCCCATCGCCACCTTCATGCAGATCGACCTTTAGGGGCCGCCCGCATCTGCCGATACCATTTGTCGCGTCGGACAAAGGGCCTCCTTTTCATCGCATTTCAGAGGCTCTATGCCTCACCTTGAGCCATCGATCCGAGGAGCCTGCCCATGTCACTGCCCGCCACCATGCGCCATGTCGACCTGCCCACCCATGGCGGCCCGGAGGTCATGCGCCTCGTCGAGGGGCCGCTGCCGAGCCCGAGGCCCGGCGAAGTGCTGGTGAGAGTCGAGGCGGCCGGCGTCAATCGCCCGGATGTCGCCCAGCGCCAGGGCGCCTATCCGCCGCCCAAGGATGCAAGCCCGATCCTCGGGCTGGAGATCGCCGGCGAGATCGTCGGCCTGGGAACAGGCGTCACCGATTTCCAGATCGGCGATCATATCTGCGCGCTGGCGAATGGCGGCGGTTATGCCGAATACTGCACCGTGCCCGCCAGCCAGGCGCTGCCATTCCCCAAGGGTTACGACGCGGTGAAGGCGGCAGCACTTCCGGAAACCTTCTTCACGGTCTGGGCCAATCTCTTCCAGATGGCGGGGCTGACCGAAGGCGAGACGGTGCTCATCCATGGCGGGTCCTCGGGCATCGGCACCACCGCCATCCAGCTGGCAAAGGCCTTCGGCGCCACCGTCTACACCACCGCCGGTTCGGCCGAAAAATGCGCCGCCTGCATGGATTTGGGCGCAGTCAGGGCGATCAACTACAAGCTTGAGGATTTCGTCGAGATCGTCAAGGAAGAGACCCAAGGGCGGGGCGTCGATACCGTGCTCGACATGATCGGTGCTGCCTATTTCGACCGCAACCTGCAGGTTCTGGCGAAAGACGGCTGCCTCTCGATCATCGCCTTCCTCGGCGGCTCGACCGTGGAAAAGGCCAATCTCGCCCCGATCATGGTCAAGCGCCTGACCGTGACCGGCTCCACCATGCGCCCGCGCACAGCGGAGGAAAAACGCGCCATCCGTGATGACCTCGCCACAGAAGTCTGGCCCCGCCTGGAGCGCGGCGACCTTGCCCCGGTCATTCACACGGTCCTGCCGTTCGACCAGGTGGTGGAGGCGCACCGGCTGATGGAAAGCTCTGAACATATCGGCAAGATCGTGCTGAAGCTGGCGTGAGGCGAGCGGCAATCGAGACGGTCAGGCGCTCCACGCGCGGCCGTCATGCCGCAGCAGAGAACTTCCCAAGGTCAAGCGTTGCGGGAATTTCGCGGTCAATGCCGCCGCCGTTTCGTTTTGCCCGATAGGAGGCCTTGTCCGCCGTGGCCATCATCTGGTCCAGATCGACAGAGCCGGACAGGGCCATCGTATAGCCGAGGCTGATGCCGATGGTGATCTCCTCGCCGGCAATCGGGTAGGGCAGGCCGAGAAGGGCCAGGACCCTGCGCGCCAGAGCTTCGGCGTGGCTGGGATCGCTGACATCGGGTTGCAGGATGACGAATTCATCGCCGCCAATGCGAACGGCGATGGCCGGCGGATCGAGGGTCTCCCGCAGCCGCCCGGCGATCGCAGCCAGCAACGCATCGCCGACCGCGTGACCAAAGCGATCATTGACGTCCTTGAAACCGTCAAGGTCGAAGCAATGCACGCAGGTGAGCATATCGTCGGCAGGACTAAGGCTCAGATAGGCCTCGCTCAGCGCCGTGCGGTTGAAAAGCCCCGTCAGCGGATCGTGGCGTGCCTGATGCTCCATGTCGAGAAACAGGCGGATTTGCCTGACGGTCGTTCGATAGACATGCAGCATGCTCTGCAGCGCGGCAATCAGGAAGATCACGGAGAGCAGGGTCAAAATCCAGTGGGCGGCATCGCCATACAACATGATCGAGATCGTCGTCGGCAGGGCCGCAATCAGGATCGTCGTCGCGGCGATCAAGGGTCGAACGGAGATCCGGACCGTCACCCCGGCGCAGTATCCAAAGGTGAGCGCTGCGGCAAGGAGGTGGACCGACAGGTCCCGGTAGGAGAAGGCAATGGTGGCGATCGTCCCCACACAGGCCGCAATCAGAAAGATGAAAAACCCCTGCACCTTTTCCCAGCGCGCGGCATCTGCAACCGTTGAACGCTGGGTAGCATCTGCGCGTCTATGAGCGAGCGAAACGGCGATCTTGCCAAGGGATGCAAGGGTTCCGCCGATCGTCGCCACCAGCAGCGGCGTGCTCTGAAGGCTCTCATAGGCGAAAAGCCCGACGGCAAGGATGGTGATCGCCATGATCGAGGTCGGGGTCAGCGTCGAGTGCAACTCCGATACCAGCGTCTTGAACACATCGTCGGTCTCTCTGTAGCGCACGTCAGATCCCTTATGGACACGGTCTGGACCCGTTGAAGGCCCGCAACTTCAAGGATCTTGAGACCGGGGAGCTTAACATTCGGTCAGACCGCACACCAAAATCTGATACCGTGATGAACAACGGCTTTCCGCCGAAAGCCCGGCTTGGTCCATCTTACCCGTGAAAGCGCTTGGCAAGCCGCGGCCCGCCGGCTTGGGGCGCGACGCACCGGCAAGGTCATTCACGCGGTGTTGTCGTTAGGTCAGGTGGTGGAGGTGTTCCGGTTGATGGAAAGCTCGGCGCATATCGGGACGATGGTGTTGAGGCTATACTGATAATTTACTGACGACTATGTCGGCGGCTGAGTGGAGCGGCTTGCAGGGGGCATTGATATGAACTTCGAGTATTCTGACCCGCAAACTGAGAAAGAAGAATTTTTCGGAGGGTTTTTCCATATCAGTGCATTCGGCAGAATCGAGCCGGGAGACCAAGAGAAGTTTCGCGACTTTCTGAATCGAACGGCTCCTCCGCCCAGAACAATGGTCTACATCAACTCGTCAGGTGGAGACGTTGAAGCGGCGATGGGAATCGGACGCCTAATCCGCCAGTCTTGGTTTTCCACATCGATTGGCACGTATCTGCTACAGCCGCAGCGCCAGAGTAATCTCATTGTGCCCCGAGAGCACACCTCCGGGAGGTGTATCAGCTCGGCAACACTGATGTACTTGGGGGGGCGGCTCCGATTTTACTCGGCCGGGTCAGAATTCGGCGTACATCAATTCTCATTTCAAAATCCGACGGCGGAAAGCATCTATCGCTCGCAGAGGCTGTCCGCATCGATTGCCACTTACATCGCAGAGATGGGGATTCCCGCGGCATTCCTAGAGCTTTCTGCTGGCACAAGCGGGGATCAGTTGAGCTTGGTGAGCGAGGCGCAGCTCAAAGAGCTTGGCGTCATAACGGGCGGAATCACGGAACCAATCTGGGGCGTCGAGATTCAGCAAAATGCAATGTGGGTTCGCGCCGAAAGGGACTCTCTGTGGGGCCACGGAAAGGTAATCTTGATATATGCTGCGACAGACGGCTTCACATTTGCAGCGTTCGTGGAATCCATGGGACGAGAGAACGACCTAATGAGCTACCCATTGGTCGAGATCGTCGTGAACGGTGAAGATCGTAGAATAAACATCTCAGATCGATGCATACGCGCGCCTGTGGGGATTTATACCACGTTAATGTCGAAGCTCTCAAACGATGAAGCTCATGTGCTTGCGCACTCCGACAGCTTCGGGATTCAAATTCGGTCATCGGCGCAGTCCGGGATTTT
Source organism: Rhizobium sp. (assembly GCA_029865885.1). GTDB lineage: Bacteria > Pseudomonadota > Alphaproteobacteria > Rhizobiales > Rhizobiaceae > Allorhizobium. Next base: position 8,346 of record JARXAK010000153.1, read on the forward strand.
TCTGGGTATCGCAGCAGTATCTACAGCCGGTGCGGAGGAAAAGCTTCAAGGGCTTTACAAGCTGGGAACAGCCTAACTCATATCGGCAACATCGTGTTGAAGCCGGGATGAGGGGAGACTTGGGCTGAAACCAGATCGCCCTCTAGGGGCGGCACACCCATCCCCCGCCCTTACGACACCGTCACCGGCTTCGACCGCAGCATGCGCGCCGTCGCCGGGTCGGCGCGGCGGCAGAGGCGGGGCGGCAGGCCCTCCATGATCAGTTCGGCATCGGCAACCGCCATGGACCCCAGCGCATAGAAGGCGTCCCGCGTGCCGCCGGTCCGGTGGGCCGAAAGCAGAATGCTAGACGCTTGGCGGATGGGATCGTCGGCCGCGACAGGTTCCTCCGGAAACACGTCCGTTGCCACCCGGATATGGCCGGATTGGGCGGCCTCGATCATCGCCGGAAAGTCGACGACGGCGGCCCGGCTCATCAGCAGGAAGGCTGCTCCCGGCTTCATCATCGCGAATTCTCTGTTGCCGATGAAGCCCTCGTTCTCGCTGGTGACGCTGGCAAAGACGAAGACCACCTGGCTTTCGCGGAGCACCGCGTCGAGCGTCGAAGGTTCGCAATCCTGGCCTTCGATGATCTCCTTCGGAAGCCAGGGATCGAAAACGCGGACCCTGTTCTTGAACGGGCGGATGAGATCGCGAAAGGCATGGCCGAGATCGCCAAAGCCGATGATCCCGACGGGCGCGCCGGCAAAACGGAAGGTCTTGGCATTGCCCTCAAGACCATAGCGCTCGACACCCTGACGAAAGTCCCGATCCGCCGCCGTGATCCCCCGGGCGAGATCGAGCGCCATGGCAAGTGCTGCCTCCGCCACCGGCGAAGCGAAGGCCGAGGCCGGCGTGATCACCCAGATCCCGCGCTCGACACAGGCCTGATAGTCGATATTCGGCAGGAAGTTCGATTCGACATTGATGATCGCCTTCAGCCTCGGCGCCCGGTCCAGCCTCTCTTTCGGCATGTCGGTCTGACCGAAGATCAGCACGGTGTCGGGAAGATACCGCTCGACGTCTTCGGCCGGCATGGCTCGGTCTTCCGAGACGATCACCTCGCCCAGCGCCTCAAGCCGGGCCCGGACGGACGGCTCCATGATCAGGTCGAGTGTCCTCGGCAATGGATCAACCAGAATGATAGTGCGGCTCAATCTTTCCTCCCACGTGGCCCCGTGTGACGCACGGCAAAGCCTTGGTCTCAAATGCCGGAGCCATCCAGCTCCTTTTCGTCCTCGCCCTCCCAGGCCGGCGGTCTCACCATCGCATCCATACTCACCCTAAGCGGCATCCAGCATGCCACCGCCGGTCCGCTTGGGGCAGACGCGAGCGGCGTTTATACCCTAGCGCGGTGGTGCCGTCGTTTCCCGGACGATCAGGGTCGCTTGGATCATGCGGCGGCCTTCGATCTGCTGTCCCCCGAGCGCCGCGTCCACCGCAAGCCGGGCAATCTCGGCCATCGGCTGTTCGACCGTCGTCAGCTTTGGGCTGGCCAAGGCGGCTTCGGGAACGCCGTCGAAGCCGACTACGGAGACATCGGCGGGAACTGCGATGCCATGGCGCAAAAGCCAGTCGACGGCCCACATCGCGATCTTGTCGGACATGGCGAGAAGGGCCGTGGGTCGATCACTGCCACCAAACAGGCTTGCCATGTTCGCATGGGTGCTCAGCTCGTCCTCCTGGGTCACCATGATCGGCATGTCGGCAATGGCGAGGCCGGCGGCCTCGAAAGCCTGCCAATAGCCGATGGCACGGTCGCGGGAGGTCGCGTGACCGGCGTTGCGCATCTCGGCTTCGGTGACGCGGCCGACACTGTCGTCGTCGATCCGGGTTGAGAGAATGCCAAAGCGGCGATGATGGAGGCCAAGCAGGTGCTCGGCAGCAAGGCGGGCGCCGTGAACATTGTCGATGCTGATCACAGGGGTGGTGGAATCGGGCGCGCCAACAGCCAAGGCAACATAGGGCAGCTTGCGGGCGCGGGTGATCTCGACCAGGCGTTCGTCGCCTTGAACGCAGAGCAGAATGAAACCATCGACCACGGCGGACTGGATGTTCCAATCGAGCCGTTCGTCGCTGATGGCCGAAACCAGCGCGATGCCTGCCCCTTGCGAGTCGCAGATCTTGGAAATCTCCGAAAGGAGATGGCGGGCCCAGAGGTCATCGAAGAAATAGCTCAAGGGTTCAATGGCGGCCACGCCCACCGCATTGACCCTCCCGGCGCGCAACAGCCGTCCGGCGACGCTTGGGCCGGCGTAGCCCAGCGTTTCCGCGGCTTTCAGCACCCGCTCGCGCACTTCATCGCGCACCACCTGGGGACGGTTGAAGACATTGGACGCGGTGCCCTGGGAAACCCCCGCTTTACGGGCGACGTCACGAAGGCGGACGGGTTCGGGATGCAAATTGGTCATGATGCAAGCCTAACAGATATCTTGTATCGGTTCAATTTCCCTTGACTCGAAAGAGAGGGCGCTACAGATTGAACCGATTCAATATGTGATACATCTTGAAAATGAATCGATTCAAGAATGTGGGAGACCAACAATGTGGCAGTCAGGCTTTTTCCTCAACCATCCCTGTAAGGTGCAGCCAAAGGCCAGGTCCGGACTGCACACGGAGGTGCAGAGGCCGTCAGAATCCGGGCAAATCGATAGGCCGGGGCTTGCCTCGCAGCAGCGCGGGCTGCGGGCGGCAAGGACGCAGCAAGCGGAACCTGAAAACGCGGTATCAATCCGTCACCCGATCGATCAGCAGGTCTCGCAACCGCGCATGCGCCAGGCGCATTTAAAGCCCGACCCCTGGAAAGACCCGCTTGAGGGCGAAGAGTGGAACGGGCTTCACTGGTTTATCGATGTTCTCGTCTGGATACGGCGCGCAACCGACCGCTGAAGGATGGGTCGTCTTGAGCGGGCCAGACGCCTCCATGTCCTCCCCTCAAATCCCCGAGCCATCCAGCTCCTTTTCGTCCTCGCCCTCCCAGGCCGGCGGTCTCACCATCGCATCCATGTTGACGCCCGGCAGCGGCATCCAGCATTTCAGCTCCGGTTCCGCATAGGAAATGATCGCGCCCGGCGTTGAATCCGACGAGCGCCAGCCGTCGGCGCCGTAGCGGTCGCCTTTCGACCAGTAGACGAGATCGACGGCGCCCGGCCCCTGTTCGGAGGCGCGGATGGTGACAAGGATACGGCTGCCATCTCGCGGCGCGCCCAGCATGTTTCGCCAGCGGATCGGGTCTTCCATGGTCTTCTCCTCCCATTGCAGGCGGGAGTGTCGCCTCCGGCGGGGATGCGGTCAACTGCGATGACGGGGGAGGGGTAGGCCGCCGTCCCCGTCAACGCCCGACCTCACGCCCGACCTCACGCCCCCCCTACGCTCATGTCATGCGCCGTTTGCGTCGCCGCCAATGTCACGCTACCTTCATGTTCGGTTGAGGAGCCGAACACGGGAGGACTATGCATGAGACGTTTGTGGCCGGACGAACTGAAATCGATCTTCGAGGGTGCCGAAGAGGTGATGCTCGACATCCCCAAAGCCGAGCGCGAGGGCACGGGCCCCGGCGCCAAGACCCAGCGGGCCGCCCTGCGGGTCCGCGTCACCCAGGAGGACTATCAGCGCATCTGGCCGCTTGCCGAAAAGCGCTACCGCCTGGAGGGAAACCACGCCGGCAAGGCCGTCACCCTCATCGTCAACAACCCCCATTACCACGCCTGGCATCCCGCCGATGGCGGCACCGAGGAAGGCAAGGCCGACAGCGGCGTGCCCTACACGATCAAATACATCACCGCCTATTTTCTGCTGGATGATGTGCGTGAAGAGGCGGTCGCCTGAGGGGCATGCTCGTTCAACCGGTGCGCCGCAGTGTCTCAGTCACTGCGGCCCGCCTGCGGATCCTGCACAGTTGCGATAGCGAGGCTTTCGGTGAAACGTCACTCAAGGCCATCGTCTGTCCAGATCAGAGGATGCCGCCGCGCGTGATACACACGCAGGACCCAGATCGCGTCTTCACGCGTGGTATAGGGAATAATGAAGCCGTACCGGACTTCGACAGCCTCTCGGATCCGAGGGTGTTCAGTGACGCGACCGCTCTGCGGATAAGCCTGTATATGCCGCAAGCTCGCTTGAATGGCCCCGACGACTTTCCTGTGTCCTGAACGCGAACGGGGCACGAGCCATGCCTTCAGGTCTTCGAGGTCGCGGACGGCGTCAGGCGTGAACCGGAGTTTCATCCGGAAGCTCTAGGACAGAGCAGGAGGAGGCGCATCCGGTTCGTCGCCCCAGCGTGCCATCCAGGCCAGAACCTCGTCGCCGTCATGTCCGAGGTTGCCATCGGCATGCGCCAGCGCAGTTTCCATGTCGGCGTACCAACGGGCGCGCCCGTCGAGGTAAACTTCGATAGCACGCGCCACGATATCTTCTTGCGACTGGCCGGTCTGGCGCGACAGGGTCTCCACGGCGACACTGACCGCGTCCGGTAACATTAATTCGAGCTTCGTCATATTTCGTGCCTTGCCGTATCCACCCGACGCTCCTACCTTACCCTCATCGGCAACGTAACGAAAGGAAGGTGATCCAATGTCTAATGAGATTTCGGTCTGCGTATGTGACTTTGGAAAGGATGCGGTTTTGACGGGGCAGCCCTCGGCCTGACACAGCCTTCCTTCGGACGGTTACCCCGTCCGGGTCCAGACAACAGGACCAAAACTCATGGGAGCCACCCTCGCGGGTGGCTCTTTTGATTCCGGCTGTCGGCAAACCTTCGCGCTCACAGCCCAACCGTGCCGAAGCCCGGCACCTTGATGCCCGGCCGGACCACATCGATGCCGGCGACCAGCCCCAGAAAATTCACTTCCAGCCCGCTGCGCATCCCGACCGAAAGCCCGGCGAGCCCGCCAAGGCTCACATGCAGGTCGCGTCCGTCCTTGTCGAGATGATAGAAGGCGCCATCAGCCAGGTAGTCGCGCCCCACGGCATCCGCCGGCAAAACGGCGCCGAGTTCCGGCACCTCGCGCAGCACATGGGCGACAAACGTGTTCGAGTTCGGTCCCGGATAGATCCGGTAGCCGCCCGGCTGGCCATGGGGATAGGCCTCGATCGCCGCCTCCACCTTCGGGATCAGCCGCTTCGCCGCCTCGCCTTTCACCTCGACGACGAGGCGCGGCGGGTTGGAATACCAGAAGGCGTCGGGCGCCCGGTGGTTGCGGCGAATGGGGGAGCCCCAGCCCACTTTGTCATAGCGCTGATAGGCGCCGTTCTCGTCCTTGGTGACGATCCAGGCGTGGCTCGCGATCGCGCCTTTCAAGCCCCCGGTCATTGCCGAGAAGACATAGATTGCCGCTTGCGGGCTGTCTTCCGCGCCGGGCAAGAGGCCTGACGAGCCCCAATTCGCCTCGCTCCAGCGCTGCGGCCGATCCTGCGACACCCAGAGCCCGGCCGAAACCAGCGTCGGCAAAACGAAGACCAGCAGGATGACGGAGACGACACGCAGGAGAAATTTCAATCCGGACCTCGAACGGGATGATGATGCATGCTTTAAGACACATCCGAGAATATTGGCATTTTGAGGCACAGCATGGAAAATCCGGTCACGGTCGAGGTCACACGCGGTCAACTCGTCGAGAGCCGCCATCGCGGCATGGCGGTGGTGGTGGATGCCGAGGGCCAGATCCTCTTTTCCGCCGGTGATGTCGATTCCGCCGTCTTCCCGCGCTCCGCCTGCAAGGCCATGCAGGCGCTGCCGCTGGTCGAAAGCGGCGCCGCCGATGCTTACGGCTTCGGCAACCGGGAACTGGCGCTTGCCTGCTCGTCGCATTCCGGCGAGCCGGAGCATGTCGCAACCGCCGCATCCATGTTGAAAGCCGCCGGACGGGACGAAAACGTGCTCGAATGCGGCGCCCACTGGTCCTCGCACCAACAGGTGCTGATCGAGCAGGCCCGCACGCTCGACAAACCGACGGCGCTGCACAACAATTGCTCGGGCAAACATTCCGGCTTCGTCTGCACCTGCGTGCATAGCGGCGAGGACCCGCGCGGTTATGCTGGCTTCGATCATCCGCTGCAGCAGGCGATCCGTGCGATCATGGCGGATCTGACCGGTGCCGTGCTCTCAAGAGACAATTGCGGCACCGACGGCTGCTCGATCCCGACCTATGCCGTGCCGCTCACGGGCCTTGCGCGCGGCTTCGGCAAGCTTGCGACGGGCAGGGGGCTCGAGCCCATCCGCGCCGCCGCCGCCCGCCGCCTGATCGATGCCTGCATGGCCGAGCCCTTCTATGTCGCCGGCACCAAGCGTTTCTGCACCAAGCTGATGCAGGTGGCGCCGGACAAGATCTTCGCCAAGACGGGCGCCGAAGGCGTCTTCTGTGCGCTGCTTCCGGAAAAGGGCCTGTCTTTCGCCGTCAAGGCCGAGGATGGCGCCAGCCGCGCCGCGGAAGCCATGATCGCCGCCCTGCTTGCCCGCCATTTCGATAAGGACAGCGAAGAACAGGCCGCCTTGATGGCGCTCTCGCATCACGGCATGACCAATTGGAACGGCCTGGCCGTCGGCACGATCAGGACAACGGACGTGCTCTTCGCCTGAGCCTCAAGTCTCCCGCCTCAAGCCTCAAGCCAGGATCATCTCGGCACCCGCCGCGCGGTAGCCGTCGAGCACATTGTCCGGCGTCTCTGCGCTAACGATCAGTCCCGTGACGTCGCAGAGCGGCACGATGCCGAAGGGCGAGATGCTGTCGAGCTTGTCCGATGTCAGCGGGCAATAGGTGGCAAGGCTTCGCTCCAGCACCCGCCGCTTGATCGCCGCCTCCTCGAAATCCCCGGTCGATAGCCCCTCCGTCGGGTGGGCGGCGGTGGCGCCGAGGAAAAAGACATGAGGCCGGATCCGCTCGATTGCAGCAAGCGCCGTCGGTCCCACGGCCACCATCGAGTGGCGATAGATCCGCCCGCCGATCAGGACGATCTCGATCGCCGCGTGCCGCTCCAGCTCGGCGGCAATCGTCGGCGCATGGGTGACGACGGTCAGCGCCATGTCGAGCGGGATCTGCCGTGCGATCTCCGCCGTCGTCGTGCCACCGTCGAGAAACACCACCTGGCCGGGCGAAATCAGCCGCATCGCTGCCGCCGCCAGCCGCCGTTTTTCGTCGGTCGCAAGCGCCCGCCGCGCTGAGAGGTCGGGCAGCGGTGCCGTGATCGGCAAGGCCCCGCCATGCACCCGCTTCAACAGCCCCGCCGAGGCCATGTCGCGCATGTCGCGGCGGATCGTGTCTTCCGAGACCTCCCACAGTCGCGCCAGCTCCCCGGCCACCGCCCGTCCGTCCCGCGTCAGCACCTCAAGGATCAGCCGGCGTCTCTGTTCTGTCAGCATGATTGCGTCCGTTTGTTCACGATATTGCGGTATTCTATCGAAATCGATTCGACATTCCAGAAGAATCGTGCGGATATGTGCATGTTCCCGCATGAGGCGGAGGACAAGCAAGGAGACTGACATGCTGATTTTGATAGCCGGACCCTATCGTTCGGGCACCGGAGACGACCCGCAAAAGATGGCCGCCAACCTGAAGGCGCTCGAAGCGCCGTCCTATGCGCTGTTCCAGGCAGGCCATGTGCCGATGATCGGCGAATGGGTGGCGCTGCCCGTCTGGCATGCCGCCGGCGGCAAGGCGATCGGCGACGATCTCTACGAGGAGATCTTCCACCCCGTCGCCGGCCGGCTTCTTCAGCTCTGCGACGGCGTGCTGCGCCTGCCCGGCGCCTCCAAGGGCGCCGACAACGACGTCCGCATCGCCACCGAACGCGGCATCCCGGTCTGGTCCCGGCTGGAGGATGTGCCGGGCTGCGGCTGAGGCTGAAAGCGAGCTTAGGCCGTCGGTGGATGAAGAGCGGGCTTTACCCCGCGCCCTCACTCCACCTCAGCGAGCCGCTTCTCCCACATCGCCTTGAAGCCCGGGCGGGCCTGGATACGGGCGAGCCATTCGGCGGTTTTCGGATGGGCGTCGAACAGCGGCTGGTAGGCCTGGGCGTAACGGACGATTTCGCTAAGATTGATGTCGGCCACGGTGAAGCGCCCGCCGACGGCATAGTCATGCTGGGTGAAATGCTTCTCCAGCACGCCAAATGGCCGCGCGAGCAGCTTGGCGATCTCGGCCGCTTCCGCCTGGCCCTCTGCCGAGGCAAGCTTGCCGCTCGCATTGGCCATCGAGATCTTCAGCGCGTCGGCCTCGATCGAGGTCGCGGCAAACAGCGACCATTGCAGCATCTGCGCTTCCTCGTTGAGATCGCGCGGCGCAAGCGTGCCGCCGTGCTTCTTCGCCACATAGAGCGTCTGGGCGAGCGACTCGTTCAAGACCAGCCCGTCATCCTCAATCGTCGGAATGCTGCCCATCGGGTTTACAGCTAGAAACTCGGGCGAACGGGTGTTGAGACGTGCACCCTCCGCCATCGGATCGGCCAGCTTGTAGGCCTGCAGCACCGGCTTCAGCTCGAAGGGCGCGCCGAGCTCCTCCATGAGCCAGAGAATGCGCGTCGCACGCGACTTGTAGACGCCGTAGATCTTCAGCATGCCGGTCTCCCTTGATTGGTGTGCTGGAGGCTATCGCGCCGAAGGTTCAGGGAAAAGCTGTCCGCAGTGATGAGACCGATGAAATTTGCTGATCGCTCCGCACATTGACACGATGGCGCAACCGCGCGTATCTCTGCGTCTCCAGGGTCTGCAGTCCACCCAGGCGTCACCGCCCCGCTGAGGGGAGCTAAACCTGCCTTTCTTCTGATCGACGAAGCTCGTTTTCCCGTGCCCCGTCGGAAGTCGGTGACCACCGGCCATGTTGGCTGCTTGCGGCAGCCGGGCACGACCAGGAGAAATGAGATGTCGAGGACGTCACATACCTATTCTGCGCCCGATCTGTCGGCGCTTGCCAAAAACCTGAAGCGCGAACTCGAAGCGCGGGCGGAACTGCCCGGCCATGTCGAACTTCTGAACATGCTGACCCGTGCCGTCGGCTTCCGCAACTACCAGCATTTCAAGGCAAGTCGGGCGGCAGAAGACCGTCTGGCGAACCCGCCGGTGGCCGAAGCGGAGCCCGCCCCAGATTTCCGCCGGGTCGAGCTCACCGCCCGCTGCTTTGCCGGCACCGATGTGCTCGTCCGCTGGCCGGGTAAGCTCAATCAGCAGCAGCTGGCGCTCTGGGTGCTCTGGTCCTTCCTGCCGGCCGGCGAGGAGATGCCCGAAAAGACGGTCAACGCGGTGCTGATGCGCCATAACGGCTTTTCCGATCACGTGCTGATCCGCCGTGAGCTGGTCAATATGGGGCTGATGACCCGAACCCGCGATTGCCGGCTCTATCGTCGGATGGAGAAGCGTCCGCCGCCGGAGGCGCGCGAATTGATCCGCCTCGTCATGGGCCAGCGCAGAGGCTGAGGCTGAGGCTGAGGCTGACGGCGCGGCGGCTATGTGCTCGCCGCGTCAGGCCCGGCCCGAGCCTGTCCTGGGCAGCAGAATGCCGCTGTCGAGCTCCAGCAGGATGTCGCTCCATTGGCGGTGAAAGCCGCCGGACATCAGCATCGCTGCCGTCTGGTGCCGATCGACGGGGCGGGAGAAGAAATAGCCCTGGCCGGCCAGGCAGTCGAGCGAGAGCAGATGCTCGGCCTGTTCCTGTTCCTCGATGCCTTCGGCGACGACCCGGATGCCGAGACCGCGGGCGATTTCCAGGAGGCCCCTGGTGATGACGGCGCCACCGCCGACGTCCGAAAGCCTGCGGACGAAGCATTTGTCGATCTTGATGATGTCGACCGGCACGGTCAGCAAATGGGTCAGCGAGGCAAAGCCTGTGCCGAAGTCATCAAGGGCGACCTGAATGCCGGCCTCGCGCATGGCGTGGATCTCGTCGGCGACGACATTGTCCTTCTGCGCGATATAGACGGATTCGGTGACCTCCGCGACCATCGCCGTCGGTTGAAGTCCGGCCTGGCCAAGAGCGTCCGTGATCCGGCGCGTCAGCCCGCCACGGTGGAAATCCGCAGCCGAAAGGTTCAGCCCCACGCGCGAGAAAGCAAGCCCCGCACGTTGCCAGTCGACAGCCGCCGCCGCAATGCGCTCCAGCATGCGATCGGTGATCTCGATCGCAACATGCGCATCCTTCATCGCCTCGTGAAAATGCGCGGCCGCAACGATGCTGCCATCGGGCATGTGCATGCGACAGAGCGATTCAAATCCGAGGATACGCCCGGAGGAGAGTTCGACGACAGGCTGGTAATGGGCATCGATCCGGTCGTCGCGCAGGGCGCGATCAACCTCCTGCACGGCGCGGAAGCGCTTGACGATGGCGGTGCCGAGGCCCGGGGCATATTCGAGATAACGTCCGCGCGCCCGTTCCTTGGCGTGGTAAAGCGCGTAATCGGCATTCTGCCGCACCTGTTGCGGGCTGCGCTCCAGGCCGGCCTTGGCGCCGCCAAGGGTTGCTGCGGGATAGATGAGGTGTCCGCTGCAGTCTGCCGGCTCCTTGATCCGGTGGATCAGCGCCTCGGCAAGTTCTGCCGGATCGGTTCTCTCCAGGCAGGGCACGATCACCGCAAATTCATCGCCACCCAGGCGGAAGGTCATGTCGGCAGGTGCCAGTTCTTTGAGCCGGTGCGCCACGATCCGGATCAGGTCGTCACCGGCGCCGTGGCCGAAGGTGTCGTTGACCATCTTCAGATTGTCGAGATCGATCAGCATCAGCGCCCAGTCCTGCCCGCGGCGTGCCACCTCGTTGATCGTGTCATTGAAGCGGCTGCGGTTGGGCAGGCCGGTCAGGTGGTCGGTCTCGGCAAGCTTGCGCCGCTCGGCGATGCGCTGGTCGCGCTCGATGGCGATGGCGCAGAGATGCACGCAGGCCTCGACGGCTTCCTCTTCCGCGCGCGACGGGCCGCGTGCGACCCGGTAATAGAAGGCGAATGTGCCAAGCACCTTGCCGGCGCCGATGATCGGTGTCGACCAGCAGGCCTTGAGGCCGATCGGCAGCGCCAGGCTCTTGTAGGGCTGCCAGTAGGGATGGGTGTCGATGTCCGTGACCAGCACCGCTTCGCCGAGATGCGCTGCGGTCCCGCAGGATCCCACCCCCATTCCGGCGGCGATGCCGTCGATGGCGGAGCTGTAGTCGAGCGGCAGGGATGGACCGGCGAGATGGCGCAGCCGCCTTTCGTCGTCGAGCAGCAGCACGGAGCAGACGACATCGTCGCTCATGCCCTCTACCTCGCGGCAGAGCAAGTCGACCGTCTCCGCCAAGGGCTGCCCCGTGGCAATCATTTCGAGAATGGTGTTCTGCAGTTTCAGGAACATGGGCATCGCTGTTTTTGAGGCGTCAGCGAGTAAATCAGCGTGATCTTAAACAGAAATTACGATGATCCGAAAACAAGGCTCTTGGTTTCCCGTGTGTTAACGAGAAATCGCCATCTGTGCCGTTTCAGGACGCAATGCGCGCATTGTCCGTTATGCTCAGATGCGGATACGCGCTCTCGTCGTCGGCAAGCTCGCCGCCGACACGCTCCTTCCAGCGATAACCGACGATCGCCCCCTGGCCCGCGCCTTCGATGATGTTGTCGCGGATCACGGTCTGGCGGGCCCCCTCCACGACGCTCACCCGTATCCCCTGCGGGCTGCCGCGCAGGATGTTGTCGCTGACGATGACGTTGCGCAGATAAGGCCCCCAGCCGATCGCCAGGGCTGCCGTTTCAGCACTTTCGACGAGATTGCCGCTGACCAGCGTGTCCGCCTCCACCGAGATGCCGAAGCCGAAGCTGCTGATCGTCGGCACATAGGGCCCCTTGTTGACGACCCGCCGGATGATGTTGTTGCTCACCGTCGACAGCCGTCCGCCCTGGTCGAAATTGGCGACCGAGATACCGATCGCCGCACCGTCGATGAGATTGCCGGTGATCAGTGCCGCCTCGAACTCGAATTCGGCATAGACGGCCGTTTCACCGGAGCGGAAGGCCTGGTTGCCGCTGATCGTGATGTTGGAGGCGGAGTTCGCCCGGATCGCCGAGAAGGCGCAGTCGGACACATGGTTTTCGGAGACCAGCACGTTGTCGGCACGGAAGACATTGATGCCGTTGCCGAATTGCCCCGTGCCGCCATTGGTCGCGCCGATCCGCGCCACCCGGTTGCCGGTGATGACGGTTCCGTCTTCGCCCTTGGTCCAGCGATGCACCAGAATGCCGCCATTGCCACAGTCGAAGACCTGGTTGTCGCGGATGAAAAACGCCTTGCCTTCGATCGCCCAGATCCCGGCCTCGGCAGCCCCGGAGATCCGCGTGTCCGCAATGCCGCCGCCGGAGCGCGCCAGATAGATCCCGCATTTGCGGCTGCCGACGATCTCGCAACCGTCGATGACGATGTCGGCCACGCTGCGGAAGGACAGCAATCCCTCCGTATAGTCGGCGAGCCAGCGATTGGCGCCATCGAAGGTGATGCCGGAAAGGCTGGCACGGCCGATGTCCTGGGCCGCGATCAGGTGTCCGTCGCCGCGATAGACGAGCCGTGTCAGGCCCGGCACGCCGACGATCCGGCTGCCATCGCGCAGTTCGAGATTGGCGACCTCGTAGGTGCCTGCCGGCAGGAAGACCGGCTGCCCGACGCTGGCGGCCCGGTCGATCAGGTCCTGCAGCTTGCGGCTCTGGTCGTCTTCGGTGCCAGGCAGGATGCCGGCATCGGCTGCGTCGAACCCGCCGCGCAGTTCCGCCATGGCCAGCGTCTGGGCAAAAGCCGGGCGCAGCAGTCCGGGCAGGCCCGCTGTTGCCAGCAGTCCGCCGAGGCCGGTCATGACCATCCGTCGAGACGGCATCCCTTCGTTCCATTCCTGATGCGAGGACACTTGGGCTTGACCTTGCCGGACACGGGTGCGGGGGGCAAGAACAGGCTTAAAACAGTGTTAACGGGCAATGCCAGATCGCGACGACAGGAGCCGATGGCATCGGCGCGACAGGTCCGTCCGGCCAAGCCATTTGAAAAATTTCCATCATCGAAGCCTGGTATAAGTTGACGAACTGCGCCTTTTGTCTAAGCCTTTCGGGGCGAAGACTTGAGCCAGATCAAGGAAGTTTGCCCGAGGTTCTCTATGATCAGCAGTATCGAAGGACATGAACACGAAGGAGAGTTGTCATGCTTCGTCTGGCCGCAGTTCTTTACATCCTTGTCGCCAGTGCTGTCGGCGGTGCGGCGGTGATTGCGGTCCTGTCGCTCGACATGCGCGAAGGCTGGCAGATCGCGTCGGCCTTTGCGGCCGGTCTTGTGATCTCCATCCCGATCGCTGCCGTACTTGGCAAGAAGATCTATAGCGCCTTGCAGGGACCGAAACCGGTCTGAACCATTTCCTTCGGCGTGGGACGCAAGCCCTTCCTGTCCTGGCGGAACGGGGAGGGTGGTGAACAACCAGTCCCATGACGACCGGCCGGCATTTTCTCGGGGGAGGGAATGCCGGTCGGGTCGTTTTCCAAGCTCAGGCCGGGCGCCTCGTCGCCATGGCCGACGAAACCGCCAGCCTCAGCTCTCGGTGTCCTCGAAGCGCTTGAACTGCGCTTCCAGCCCCTCGGTGAAGCGGAGATAAAGCCGCCCGAAGGTCTCCACATCCTCGGCCGACCATCCGGCGGTCGCTTCGGTGATCGTCTCCTGCTTGATCGCCTCGATGTCGTCGAGCACCTTGCGCCCCGCTTCCGTCACCCGCACCAGACTGCGGCGTCCGTCCTCCTGCGAGGCGGCGCGCTCCAGAAGTCCCTGCTTGACGAGATCGGCGACGATCCGGCTGCCCCGCGAGGGGTCGATCCGGAGCTGCTCGGCGATCGTGCCCACCGTCACCTCCTGATCGCTGCCGATCCGCTTGATGACGCCGATCGCGTCGATGTCGGAGAGTTCGAGCCCCGTGCCGATGCGCTTCAGCGCCATGCGGCCGATGAAGCGGCGGCCGATCAGCAGCCGTGTGCGTGCCATCGCCTGGCCGATGACGGCATGCGAGGCCTCGGTCGCAGGCGCGCCGGTTTCAGGTTCGGTGTCGTGGCGGTCGGTCGCCGGTCTCGGGTGCAAAGCGGATGTCATGGGGCAAATCATAGCAGAACGGGTCGATCACGAAAAGCGAAATGGATGCCTTCGGCAAATATGTGCTATTGACATATAATTGCGATGGGCACATTTTGCGGTCAGACAGGAGCCCCCGATCCATGACCAAGTCCCGTTCCGCCGCCCAGACCGGCCCCGACCCCCGCTTCGAGCCCCATCCATCGGGGGCTGGCGCGACAGGCCTTGATGCCACGCCGCTGGTCACCGATCCGAGGCTCCGCCTCTTCGTCTATCTCCTCCTGATGTCGGCCATGTTCATGGCGACCCTCGACAACCAGATCGTCTCCACCGCGCTGCCGACGATCGTCGGCGAGTTCGGCGAGCTTGAGCGTTTCGGCTGGGTCGGCTCCGCCTATCTGCTGACCACCAGCGCCGTCATGCCGCTCTATGGCAAGCTCGGCGATCTCTTCGGCCGCAAATACGTGATCATGGCCGCCATCGCGATCTTCACCCTGGGATCCCTGGTCTGCGGTCTTGCCGTCTCCATGGACACGCTGATTGCCGCCCGCGTGCTGCAGGCGCTCGGCGGCGGCGGCATCATGGTGTCGATCTTCTCGATCAATGCCGACCTTTTCGAGCCGCGCGAACGCGCCCGCTACCAGAGTTATTCCAGCCTCGTGCTGATGGCCTCGGGCGCGCTGGGTCCCGTGCTCGGCGGCACGCTGTCCGATCTCTTCGGCTGGCGCTCGATCTTCCTCGTCAACCTGCCGATCGGCATCGCCGTCCTGATCGGTCTTGCCTTCCTGCTCCCCTATCGCAAGCCGAACCGCAAGCCGAAGATCGATTATGCCGGTGCCATCCTGTTGGCCGGTGCCGTCGCCTCCGTGGTCTTCTGGGCCGATAGCGGCCAGATCTTCGGCTCGCTGATTTCATGGCAAAGCCTCGCCGTCGTCGCCTTCGGTGCGCTCTGCGCGATCGGCTGGGTGCTGGTCGAGCGTCGCGCGCCCGAGCCCGTCGTGCCGCTTTCGCTGTTTGCCAAGCCGACGATCAACCTGCTGCTGGTCATCTCGCTGGTCTCGGGCGCGATCGGCATCGGCTCGGTCAACTATGTCGCGCTCTTCCTGCAGACGACAACAGGCCTCTCGCCCTCCATGGCCGGCCTGCTCTTCATCGCAACGACCGGCGGCATCGCCGTCGGCTCGATTGCCGCCGGTCGCCTGATCGCCCGCTCCGGTCGCTACAAGCCCTTCTCGATTGCCTCGGCGGCACTCGGTGTCATCAGCCTCGGCATCTTCTCCTTCATGCATGCCGGAACGCCGCTGATCTTCATCGCGCT
This sequence comes from Rhizobium sp., assembly GCA_029865885.1. Classification (GTDB taxonomy): domain Bacteria; phylum Pseudomonadota; class Alphaproteobacteria; order Rhizobiales; family Rhizobiaceae; genus Allorhizobium. Next base: position 23,738 of record JARXAK010000153.1, read on the forward strand.
CGTCATGCTCTTGCAGGGCATCGGCGTCGGCATCGGCCAGCAGGTGCCCGTCATCGGCGTCCAGAATGCCGCCTCCAAAGCCGATGTCGGGGCCGCCACCGGCACCGTCACGCTCACCCGCATGGGCGGTGCTGCCATCGCCATCTCGATCTACGGCGCGATCGTCAGCGCCGGCCTCGCCCATGTCCAGATCGCGCTGCCCGGCGGCGCCGACTTCCGCAACCTCACCCCGGAAGGCCTTGCCGCCCTGCCGGAGGCCGCCCGTCTCCTCGTGGCGAATGCCTATTCCGATGCCTTCGTGCCGCTCTTCCTGACGGCCTCGGGCATGATGGTCATCGGCCTTATCTGCGCGCTGTTGCTGCCGAATGTCAGGCTGCCGCGCGAGGGCGAGGGCAAGTCTGCCAGCGCGCCCGTCAGCGAATAGCCACCTGCCAAACGACAAAGCCCCCGGCCGCAGGGCGACCGGGGGCTGAGCTTTGCCAGACAGTGGCGAAATCAGGCGGCGTAGCGCTGGGCGCCGCCCTCCTTCTGCACCTTGAAGCGGGCGATGAGGGCGCGCAGATGGGCTGTCTCTTCGGCAAGCTTGGCGGTGCTGGCGGCGGCTTCTTCCACCATCGCGGCATTCTGCTGGGTCATCTGGTCCATCTGGTTGACGGCCATGTTGACTTCGCTGAGGCCCGTCGACTGCTCCTGGGCGGCCGTTGCGATCGAGGTCACCTGGCTCGCAATGCCGACCACCTTCACCTGGATGTCGCTGAGCGCCTGGCCGGTCGAGCTGACCAGCTGCACGCCGGTCTGCACTTCATGCGAGGACTTGGTGATCAGCGTCTTGATGTCCTTGGCAGCGGTCGCCGAACGCTGGGCGAGTTCGCGCACTTCCTGGGCGACGACGGCAAAACCCTTGCCGGCTTCGCCCGCACGGGCCGCCTCGACACCGGCGTTGAGCGCGAGCAGGTTGGTCTGGAAGGCGATCTCGTCGATCACGTTGATGATCTGTGTGATCTCCTTCGACGCCTGCTCGATCCGGCTCATGGCCGAGGTCGCTTCGCCGACGACGCTGGACGAGGCCTCGGCGAACTGCCGGGCTTCCGTCACCATCTTGCTGGAATCCTGCGCCCTTTCGGTCGAGGTCTTCACGGCGACCGTGATCTCCTCGAGCGCAGAGGATGTTTCCTCAAGCGAGGAAGCCTGGGTTTCCGTGCGGCGCGACAGGTCGTTGGAGGCCTGGCGGATTTCGTCGGCCCCGCCGTTGATCGCATCGGCCGACTGACGCACTTCCTGCATCAGCTTGCGCAGGTTCG
>JARXAK010000170.1 GCA_029865885.1 Rhizobium sp.
ACTGCGGGAATTGAGGGGTTTTTGGCGGCTTGCGCGGGCCTATCTCCCCCCTTGCGGGGGAGAAAGCGAAATCGAGGAATTGGCCCGATCAGGGCCAAACCTCAGATTTCGCAAGAGGGGGGCTCGGTGAGGTGAGTGCCAACGGAACCGTGCCCCTCTCCGGGAAAATCTGAAGTTTAGGCGGCTAACGCTCGCCTAAGCCTTCGATTTTCCATCCTCCCCCGCATGGGGGGAGGTGGGGTGTTGGCTCGACCTCCGTTTGATGTGGTTACTCTGCCTCCTCCACCGCAGCCTCCGCCGCCCGCTTCTGGATCGACTCGATGCAGTTCTTGGCGCTGGACTTCGACTTGTAGGTTTCCGAGCGCACCATGATTTCGCCATTGGCGGCGCGGAAGCGGACGAAGGTTTCGCCGTTCTTGGCTTCGTCGATCTCGAAACGATAGCCGCTGCCGGTTTCCGCCTTCGTGAGATCGACCACGGGCGCAGCAGGGGCGTTCTTTTTCAGTGACTCCACGCAGTTTTTCGCGCTGGCCTTGGAGGCGTAGTTTTCCGACCAGACCATGATCTCGGCATTGTAGACGAACTGGACGCGGAACTCGCCCTTTTCGGTCTTGACGATCTTGAACTTATGCATGCCCGTCTCCCCTTCGTACCGGCCTATCGGCTTATGATTGCATTCGAATGCTAGCGCGATGGAGACGGACGGGCAAGCAGGGCTCAGAAGCCCTGGAAGAGGAAATCCGTGGCAGCGGTGATCTCGTCGGCGCGGGCGGAGAGATCGGCGACCGAGGGGCCGACAGCAGAAACGGTGACCGTCGTGATGAACTGGGTGAGCATCGCAAAGGTTTCGCCATCGATGGCAAAGCGCGGGTTGAGGCGGGGAACGAGGGTCGCAACGTCACCGACCGGTGCGAGCGGCACGACCACGCGGGTCGTCAGGGCATCCAGCAGATTGGATTGCACGTCGAGGGCGAGGCTTCCATCGTTCCCGATGCGGTGAACGTGGAAGCGGGTCATGGTCAGAACTGCCGGTATTTGGCGAGCGGCAGGCCGTGCTTGGCGACATAGTCGTTGGATGCCTGGATCGCCTCGGCGTTCTCTTGTTTCCAGCGCCGTTCCTTCTCGGCCTTGATGGCGCGGGCGATGCCCTGTTCTGCCGCACCCGCGACATCGAGACCGAGGGTTTCAGCCTCGGTCACAAGGGCTTCGCTGACAGTCAGGTCACGTGGCTTTCGGGCTTCGATCGACATGGCGCAACTCCGAGAATGCGCCATTATAGCGCGAAAAGATCGGTTGGAGTAGCCTCTTCAACGATGCCAGCAGACATCCGTCGCCGCATAATGGCGCATCTCGGCGATCTCGCCGATAAAGGGCCGGATGGCCGCCAGGAAGGGTGGGAAATGCGGGCCTTTGCGAAAGCCCTGCAGATGGTCCTCCGTCGAGGTCCAGAGGATACGCAGCGTCAGGCTTGAAGGCTCCTCGACGCAATGGGAGAGTTCATAGCCATGGCATTGCGGGGCTGCCTGAAGGTGCGGCGCGGCCAGCCGATAGGCCTCGACGAGCTCGCTCGGCTGATGGGTCTTGAGTTCGTAGCGGATATATTCGACGATCATGTTCAGCGTCCTCCGGTTGTGAAAACGCATGCTGGCCAAAAACTGCAAGCATGCAAGGGCTTACCTGGAGGTTAGGGCTTGCCGCAGCCAGCAGAGCCAGAAGGGATATCCGGTGGACATAGACAAGATGCGCGACTGTCCGGTCATGGCGACGATCGAGGTGATCGGCGGCAAGTGGAAGCCGAGGATCCTCTGGCGCCTGCGCGATGGGCCGGCCACCTTCGGCGACTTGCGCCGCTATGTCGGGGTATCCGAAAAGGTTCTCTCAGAGAATCTGGCAGCCTTGCAGCGCGACGGTCTCGTCTCACGCCGGCCGCTGAAAGAGGGCGACATGGTCTATGTCGAATATGGCTATACCTGTTACGGCCGCTCGCTGGTGCCGGTGCTCGACGCCATGGGCGGCTGGGGCCTTGGGCATGCGGTCCGTGAGGATGCGGCTCCGTTAACGGAGGTTGGCCGAGCCTGCAAAATCTAGCTGTTCAATCGTGGGTGCCGAGGGCGGCGAACCGCCCCCGGCAGAGGTGTCAGCCCTTCGGCGGATACGGATCATTGCCATAGGAGTTACGTTCGCGGATGCGACCGTTTTCTCCATGGATCAGCATTTCCGACTGCTGGTTCTGCGCGATGCCACGGGCAATGCCGATCGCTTCGCGCTGGGTTTCGACGACCTTGGTGGTCCGCTCGGAGCCTGCACCCTTGATCGCCCAGCCATTGGCATGGGGGACGACGTGTTGATTGCGTTTGGTCATTTTCAGAATCCTTGTTCGATGGTGAGGAGGAAGGCCGCTGCTTTTGCAGCGACCTCGCTTCGTCATGCTGAGCGCTTCTGAAGGGCCGCTTCGCGGCTGCCGATGAACTTCCGTTCCTTGAGAACTTCATTCACGCGGCCCGGATTGACGTCGAAACGCGCCGCAATCCGGTTCTGAAACTCGCCGGTCCAGTGGCAGAGCCAGATCTGGACGGCGTCATCGAAGGTGAGCGCAGGGCTCGGCTTTGCATTATCGTTCATGATAATGAACTCCATTGAGGATGCCCTCTTGAAACGGAGACCGAGAGATGCGATTCTGAAAATGCAACGGTTCAGATATCGGCAGTCTCAGTACATCCGTCCAACGGATTGGGCTTGTCCGCTGACACCACGGGTCACATTGCAGGTCGGGTTGCCGCCCGATCTGTTATGTGGCCCTTTCCGTTACAGCCAACCGCAACGGTGCTCAGGGGTGCGATTGGCTATTTTTCTTCTATGCATCATTGTCTCCGAATTACTGTCACGCAGGTCGATCCCTCGTGAATAGAATAGGGTTATACTGTGGTGATGGCGGCTGCAAACACTAAATATAGTACTAACAGTTTGTTGCCGCCAGATCTGAAGCCCCCGCCCGGCGGTCAAAAATCGCACAAATTTCCTGTTGCGGGCGACGTCGTCAGGACGTCGTTCCACCTCAAAGAAAGCCGCTACAATGTTTGATGAAACCCGGCCTCGTTAATGCCCGGTCCAGTCGCCGCCGCAACAGGGTCCATTAACATCGTCCCGACTGATTCCGTCAAGGGGTGGTCTGTCAAGGAAATGTTAACGCTATATCTTGTGGTGGTGGGCTGTGGGCGGCGCGTAGAACGCTAAGCCATTGAATGCAATGAGTTAATCCCGATGATCGCAACGGAAGTATTTCGTTCTAGCTGAATGTATACTTGTAGATAAGTTAAAGAGGGGTCCCGCCCAACCCTCACTCGTCGCTCATCTTCAGCGCTGCGATAAACGCTTCCTGCGGGATCTCGACCTTGCCGAACTGGCGCATGCGCTTCTTGCCGGCCTTCTGCTTGTCGAGGAGCTTGCGCTTGCGGGACGCGTCGCCGCCGTAGCACTTGGCGGTCACGTCCTTGCGGAGCGCCGAGATGGTTTCGCGGGCGATCACATTGCCGCCGATCGCGGCCTGAATCGGGATCTTGAACATGTGCTTGGGGATCAGGTCCTTGAGCTTCTCGCACATGTCGCGGCCGCGCTTTTCGGCTGCCATGCGGTGGACCATCATCGAGAGGGCATCGACCGGCTCGCCGTTGACGAGGATCGACATCTTGACGAGGTTGCCCTCGCGATGGCCGTCGAGATGATAGTCGAAGGAGGCGTAGCCCTTGGAGATCGACTTCAGGCGGTCGTAGAAATCGAAGACCACTTCGTTGAGCGGCAGCTCATAGGTGATCATCGCGCGCTTGCCGACATAAGTGAGTTCGGTCTGGATGCCGCGCCGGTCCTGGCAGAGTTTCAGGATGCCGCCGAGATAGTCGTCTGGCGTCAGGATCGTCGCCTTGATCCAGGGCTCGTGGATTTCGGAGATCTTGACGACGTCGGGCATATCGGCCGGATTGTGCAGCTCGCGTTCCGTGCCGTCAGTCATGAACAGCTTGTAGACGACCGAAGGGGCCGTTGCGATCAGGTCGAGATCGAATTCGCGCTCGAGGCGCTCCTGGATGATTTCGAGATGCAGCAGGCCGAGGAAGCCGCAGCGGAAGCCGAAGCCGAGCGCGGCGGACGATTCCATTTCGAAGGAGAAGGAGGCGTCGTTGAGGCGCAGCTTGCCCATGGCAGCGCGCAGGTCTTCGAAATCGGCGGCATCGACGGGGAAGAGACCGCAGAACACGACCGGCTGGGCCGGCTTGAAGCCTGGCAGCATGTTGGCGGTCGGGCGCTTGTCTTCGGTGATGGTATCGCCGACGCGGGTATCGGCCACTTCCTTGATCGAGCCGGTGAAGAAGCCGATTTCGCCCGGGCCGAGAGAGTCCACGGCCACCATCTTCGGCGTCAGCACGCCGACGCGTTCGACCGCGTATTTGGCGTCCGTGCCCATCATGCGGATGGTCTGGCCCTTGGTCAACACGCCGTCGAGCACGCGCACGAGAACCATGACGCCGAGATAGGTGTCGTACCAGCTGTCGACGAGCAGGGCCTTCAAGGGAGCCTTTTCGCCGCCTTCGCTCTTCGGCGCCGGCAGCTTGTGCACGATGGCTTCGAGCACGTCGGGGATGCCGAGACCGGTCTTTGCCGAGATCAGCACGGCTTCGGACGCATCGATGCCGATGACTTCCTCGATCTGTTCCTTGATGCGCTCGGGTTCTGCGGCGGGCAGGTCCACCTTGTTGAGGACGGTGACCAGCTCGTGATTGTTGTCGATCGCCTGATAGACGTTCGCAAGCGTCTGGGCTTCAACGCCCTGGGATGCGTCGACGACGAGCAGCGAGCCTTCGCAGGCAGACAGCGAACGGGAGACCTCATAGGCGAAGTCGACGTGACCGGGCGTGTCGATCAGGTTCAGCACATAGGTTTCGCCATTGTTGGCCTTGTAGTGCAACCGCACCGTCTGGGCCTTGATGGTGATGCCGCGTTCCTTCTCGATGTCCATGTTGTCGAGGACCTGCTCCGACATCTCGCGATCGGCGAGGCCGCCGGTCGACTGGATCAGGCGGTCGGCCAGCGTCGATTTGCCATGGTCGATATGGGCGACGATGGAGAAGTTGCGGATATGGCTCAGGGGCGTGCGATCGGTGCTCATGGCTCGCGCATATAGCAGCGAGCTTGGTCAACGCCTAGCGGGAAATTGTCGCGATCGGCTGGAAAACCGGGCTTGTCACACCCCGAACTGTTCCGGCCAGTCGCGGCGGGTGGCGACCTGGCCTTCGGTTCTGAGGCGGCGCACGGTGTCGAGGTCGATTTGCGTGATCAGCCAGTGGCTTTCCTCGACGTCGTCGCTCTCGCTTTCGGCATAGATGCCACTGGGCGGCATGCCGTAGTCAGGGGGCACGTAAAGGGCCGCACGGCCGCGGTTTTCGTCCAGCGCCGGGGACCAGGGGGCGGTGCCTGCGGTCGGCGAGGAGAGGACGGCGATCTGGTTTTCCAGCGCCCGCGCCTGCGCACCGATGCGCACGCGATAGGCGCCGGCCAGCGTGTCGGTGCAGGAGGGGGCGAGGATCAGGTCGACGCCCTGGTTTGCGAGATTATTGGCCAGCATCGGGAATTCATTGTCGTAGCAGATGAGTATGCCGAGCTTGCCGAGCGGGGTGTCGAAGGCGGTGAGCCCGTCCTTCCCGGCGGCAATGCCCCATTGCTCGCGCTCGAAGCGGGTCATGATGATCTTGTCCTGGTGGCCAACAAGGCCATCCGGGCCAAAGAGGAAGGCGCGGTTGCGGTATTGGCCGTCGGGATCGAGCACCGGGGCTGAGCCCGGCTGGAAGACGATCTCATGGGTGCGCGCAAGCTCCTCGCAGAGCTCGACCCAGGCCGGGATCAGCGGCTGGATGCCGGCGATTGAGCCATGCAGATCGGAGCGGGTGTCAGCATCGAGCTGACCGGCGAGCACGAGGCCGGCATATTCCGGCAGGAGCACGAGCTTTGCGCCGCGCTCGACCGCTTCATGCACCAGGCGCGTCAGGTGGAGGACATAATCCTCCCAGCTCTCGATCAGATCGATCTTGTACTGGCAGGCGGCAAGGGTGAGGGCTGTCATGGCGTAAGATCCCGGATCCAGAAGGAAAGCGGCTTGGGGCTCTCGACGGTGTCGTCGAGGTCGCGCCAGGAGAAAGTGGTGCGTAGTTCGGGGTGATGCGTGTAACCGCGCTTGGCCCAGAAGGTGTCGAGGGGCGCGTAGTCGACCGGCCGGCGCGGATGGTCGAGGGGGCGCTCGACGGCGCAGAAGGTGGCGTAGCGCAGACCGAGCCTTTTCGCCTGCGCCTCGCGGCCTTCGAAGAATTTGATCCCGATGCCCTGGCCGCGATAGGCGGGCAGAAGCACGCTTTCGCCGAAATAGAAGAATTGCTTAGGATCGAGGTTCGCCTCGATGAAGGGACGTTTGACCTCATCCGTCTCGCCCGCCATCGGCGTTCCCGTGGCAACACCGACCACGGCGTCGCCATCGCGGGCGATGACGAAGACGGAGCCCTCGGACTTGGCATAGGTGGAGAGATAGGTCTGCTCGTACACAGGATTTCCCTCGTAGAGATAGGGAAAGGCCCGGAAGACAGCGGTTCTGAGCCTTGCCAGGTCGTCGAAGAAGGGGGCGGCGTCGCTGCCGGAAAAGGATTGGATCGTGAGCGCCATAGAGTGTTTTCAGTCCGTTGCTGAGCGTTTATACCCATCTGCAACGACCCGAGAAAGCAATTCCACGACGAGGAGTGATCGATGACCGCCGCCGCCACCATCCGCGCCTATTACGATGCCTTCAATGCCGGCGACATGGACCGTTTCCTCGCGCTCCTGACGGAGGATGTGGCGCACGACATTAACCAGGGCGCCCGCCAGACGGGGAAGGAAGCGTTTTCCAAGTTCATGGATCACATGAACCGCTGCTACCGCGAAGAGCTCACCGACATGGTGGTGATGGTCAACGAGGACGGCACGCGGGGTGCGGCCGAATTCATCGTCAACGGCACTTATCTCGCAACCGACGAGGGCCTGCCGGAAGCCAATGGCCAGACCTACCGCCTGCCGGCCGGCGCCTTCTTCGAAATCCGCGACGGCAAGGTCGCCCGCATTTCCAACTATTACAGCCTGCCCGACTGGATCGCCCAGGTCGGCGGCTGATCGACCGCCCGCTCAGGGCTGCCGATAGGGAAAAGGACCGCCGCGCCCGAGCGTGACGGTCCTTTGCTTGTCTTGCCGCCAAGGCGCGTGGTCGACCCAGTCGAGCGGGATGTAATGGTGCTGCCCGTCAGAGGAAGCATTTCTGGTCAGCTTGATGCGGCTTTCGCCATCCATGTGATCGACGGTTCCGACATGGGCGCCATCCTGAGCCAGAACTTCCATGTGTTCGCGGATCTCATCTGCAGAAATCATCGGTCATTCTCCTATCCGGGTTGCGATGCTTCTGAAAGGCGCAACGGGCGGGCTTTGTTCCGGAGGAGAAATTGCAGCCACGCGTAAAGCGTGACGGAACAAGCGTGGCCCGCGCGCATTGATCGGAACCCGCGCGAGATCCTTCGCCGGACAGCGAGTATGTCCATGCTTCCGAGAATTGCGATCATCGGTACGGGGCCGACCGGCCTCTACACGTTCAAACACCTGATCGGCTCCACCTTTCCCCTATCGATCACGCTTTATGAGGCAGAGGGAGAGCCCGGCAAGGGCACGCCCTACCACCCTGACATGAATGACCCGGCGATGCTCTCCAACATCCCGAGCATCGAGCTTCCGGCTTTCACCGAGACCCTGGCCGACTGGCTGCGTATGCTGGATGACAACACGCTGATGCGCCATGGCATCCGCCGGGAGGCAATCGACGAGCGGGAATTCTATCCGCGTCTGGTGCTTGGCGACTACATGCAGGCGCAGTTCGCCGGGATGCTCAATCTCGCTGCCGAACGGGGCCATGAAATCCACGTGCTGGCCCGCCACAAGGTCACCGATATCGAAATTCAGGCGGACGCGGTCCGGCTAAGGGTTTCCCATGTCGATGCAGAGGAAGACGCAGTCTTTGACCATGTGGTTATGGCGACCGGCCACAACTGGCCCGAAAGCACCGAAATCCGCCCCGGCTATTTCGTTTCGCCCTGGCCGGCCAGCATTCTGAAGTCGGTGCACAACGAGGCGGTCGGCATTCTCGGCACGTCGCTGAGCGGCATCGATGCGCTGATGACGGTCGCGACGGCCCACGGCATGTTCTACAGCGATGCGGCGGGCGACCTGCAATATCAGCCGGCAGGCGGTACGGACGATTTTCGCGCCACGCTGATGTCACGCAAGGGCCTCCTGCCGGAGGCCGATTTCTATTGCCCGCTTCCCTATGCGACGCCGCTCGTTTGCACGAAAGAAGCCGTCGATGCGCTGATCGCCACCGGTCGGCACGATCTGCTTGATGATGTCTTCGAACTCTTTCGTGGCGAGATCGTTGCGCGCGACCCTGATTATGCCGCCCGGATCGGGCTGTCGCAGCTGACGGTCGAGACCTTGGCCGCGGCCTATTACGCGGACCGAACGGAAAGCGATCCCTTCGTCTGGGCGGCCAGGAACCTGGCTGAAGCCGAGGAAAACCGGCAGAAGCGCTACACCGTGCCCTGGCGCTATGCGATCCTCATTACCCATGAGATCGTCGCGCGTGTCATTCCGCACCTGGACGAGACCGACCTGAAACGCTTCCACCGCCACTTCAAGGGCGTCTTCATCGACGACTATGCGACTGTGCCGCTGATGTCGATCCGCAGGCTGCTGGCGCTGTCGCGAGCCGGCAAGCTCTCAATCCTGAAGCTCGGCGAGGATTACCAGATCCGCACGGCAGAAGACGGGCTGGAGCGTGGCGCGGAGGTCGACGTTGACGGTGAGGCCCATCGCTTCGGCGCCTTCATTGACGCGACGGGGCAGGAAACGCTCTCGGCGACCGATCTGCCATTTCCGACACTGGTTGCCCAGGGTGGCGTGCAGGAAGCTTGGACCCCCAAGGCCTCCGCGATCAGCCAGCCGGACCGGGATCCCGATATGGTTCGCACCGGCGGCATCGATGTCGACGGTTCCTATCGCCCCCGGTTTGGCCTGATGTCGGAAGGCAGGCTCTATTGCGCGGCAATCGCCTTCCTGCTGCACAAGGAACCTTTCGTCCAGGGCATTACCAGCGCCCGCGACATCGGCGAGACCGTCGGCCGGGCGATCCTCAGCGACATTATCGAAGAGAAAACGCCACTCTTTCAGATCTCGGCATAGACGGGATCGTCGACACGGATGATGACAGTGTCGCCTGGCGTGGCATAGACCCCGAGATTGCGCTTGTTGTGGCGCATGATACCGCGCAGCACGTCGGGCTCTTCGGCCAGGCCAGGCTGGGCGACAAGCGTCATGCCGCAGCGGCGCGACGCTTCCGTGACGCGGATGTCGGCGTGCCCGATCCGCATGATATGGCCAACCCAGTGGTTTTCGATGAAACCTTCCCCCTGTTCCGTTTCGATCAGCATGGAGGGGCGGAACCGCCTTGCGTCAAGCGGCGGCAGACCGGTCACTTCGGCAAGCGCCTGGGCAGAGGCCGTCGTCACCAGGTGAAGTGGCGCCGGTTTGTAGCGGTTGGAGACGACGGCGAAGCGGAAGTCACCGGCGCCTATCAGCCCCACGGCGACCGGGAAACCGAAATGCTCTGCCAGTCGGTTCGGCAATGCGCCGTCATCGAGTGTATGCTCGGCACCGTCGGCAAAACGCAGCACCGGCACTCCGGTTGCCGCTTGCGAGGCGGTGATGAAGAGGGCGGGACGCCAACGCGTTTCCTTCTCCGGCGCGGCGGCAAGGCCCGTCTCCGGATCAAACAGCGCAAAGCGCCGGTCGCCTGCGATGCCTTCGGGCGAGACGGTGATCGAGGCGAGCGATTCCCCGCCAAGAGAACTGACCGGATAGCGCCAGACTTCCCGCACTCGACCGATCCTGCGCATGGTGATCCCCCAGTTTCAACGGATCACCATACGCGGGATAGTCGCTCTGTGCTCCACAGATTCTGCGTGAGCGTGGCTTTGGACATGCGCTGCCGTCAGGTCCAGTCGAGCACGATCTTGCTCGCCTTGCCGGCACTGGCCAGTTCGAAGGCTTCGGCGTAGTCGTCCACCTTCATCCGGTGGGTGATGACCTTGCGGATGTCGAGGCCGCTTTCGAGCATGGCGAGCATCTTGTGCCAGGTGTCGAACATTTCGCGACCATAGATGCCCTTCAGCGTCACCATGCGGAAGACGACCTTGGAGAGGTCGAAATGGAAGGGCCGGGCGGGCACGCCCAAGAGCGCGATGCGGCCGCCCATCACCAGATGGTCGATCATCTGGTCGAGCGCTGCCGGCGAGCCGCTCATCTCAAGGCCCACGTCGAAGCCTTCCTTCATCTTCAGCTTCGCCATGACATCGCGCAGGTCCTCGTTCGCGACATTGACCGGATGCACGTCTGCGACTTCAGCCGCGAGCGCCAGGCGCTCCGGATTGACATCGGTGATGACAACATGGCGGGCGCCGACATGGCGGGCAATCGCCGCACCCATAATGCCGATCGGGCCGGCGCCGGTGATGATCACGTCCTCGCCGACGAGATCGAAGGCGAGCGCCGTGTGCACGGCATTGCCGAGCGGATCGAGGATCGCGCCGATCTCGTCGTCGATCGTGTCGGGCAGCGGGATGATGTTGAAGGCCGGGATCTTGGCAAATTCCGCAAAGGTGCCCTGCACGTTGACGCCGATGCCCCGGGTTTCTGGGTCAAGGTGATACTTGCCGGCGCGCGAGGCACGGCTGTTCATGCCAACGAGATGGCCCTCGCCGGAAACCCGCTGGCCGACGGCGAGATTGCGGACATTGGCGCCGACGGCGACGATCTCGCCGGCATATTCATGGCCGGTGATCATCGGCACGGGGATCGTCTTCTGCGCCCACTCGTCCCATTTGTAGATGTGGACGTCGGTGCCGCAGATGCCGGTTTTGTTGATCTTGACCAGCACGTCATCAGGCCCGATTTCGGGAACGGGCGCGTCGATCATCCAGATGCCGACCTCGGATTTCTGCTTGGAAAGCGCCTTCATGGTCAGATCATCCCGATGGTCTTGCCGGCATCGATGAATGCGGCGATGGCGGTGTCGATATCGGCCTCGCTGAGCGCTGCCGACATCTGGGTGCGGATGCGGGCCTTGCCCTTGGGCACGACGGGGAAGAAGAAGCCGGCGACATAGACGCCGCGGGCGTCGAGTTCGGCGGCGAGCTTTTGCGCCAGTACGGCGTCGTGGGTCATGACCGGAATGATCGGCGTTTCGCCGGGAAGCAGCTCGAAGCCCGCCTCGGTCAGGCCCTGGCGGAAGCGCTTGGTATGGCCTGTGAGCCGGGCGCGCAGATCGTCGGCGCTTTCGGCGATCTCGATCGCCTTCAGCGAGCCGACGGCGACGGCGGGTGCGAGACTGTTGGAGAAGAGATAGGGCCGCGCGCGCTGGCGAAGCAGGTCGATTGCGGCTTTCGGGCCGGCGATGAAGCCGCCCATGGCGCCACCCAGCGTCTTGCCGAAGGTGCCGGTGATGATGTCGACGCGGGTGCCGACGCCGGTCAGTGTCGGGGTGCCCTTGCCCTTTGCGCCCAGATGGCCGGTGGCATGACATTCGTCGATCATCACCATGGCGCCGTATTTTTCCGCGAGCGCGCAGATCTCCGGAAGCTTCGCGACATAGCCGTCCATCGAGAAGACGCCGTCGGTGACGATCAGCCGGAAGCGCGTGCCCTTGGCAATCGCCTTCTTCAACTCGTCTTCGAGACCGTCCATGTCCGAATTGGCATAGCGATAGCGCTTCGCCTTGGAGAGCCGCACGCCGTCGATGATCGACGCATGGTTGAGGCTGTCGGAAATGATCGCGTCTTCAGGGCCAAGCAGCGTCTCGAAGATCCCGCCATTGGCATCGAAGCAGGCGGCAAACAGGATCGCATCGTCCTTGTCGAGATAGCGGGCGATCGCCTGTTCGAGCGCACGGTGAATGTCCTGCGCGCCGCAGATGAAGCGCACGGAGGCCATGCCGAAGCCGTGGCTGTCGATCGCAGCCTTGGCGGTCTGTTCGATCTCGGGATGGTTGGCAAGGCCGAGATAATTGTTGGCGCAGAGATTGATCATCTCGCGCGTGCCTCTGGCATCGCGAACCTGGATGCGGCCCGATTGCGGGCTGACGATTTCGCGTTCGCGCTTCAGAAGCCCATCGGCTTCGATGCCCTGGAGGGTTTCGGTGATGTGGTCGAGAAAGCCGGACTGCATGGGAAATCCCTCGATGCTGAATAATTCCAGCATATCGGAATTTTGCCCACCGGCAATCGATATTTTGGAATTGCCTTTTCGCCTATCTGTGTAGCACGACCAGCAGCCCCTTGCCGATATCCGTTCCGGCATTGCGGATCGCATGCGGGACATCGGCGCGGTAACGGGCGGTTTCGCCGGCCCTGATGACCGTCTTGCTGCCGCCGCTGGAAATCTCGAAACCGTCGGTAAAGGCGGTGAAATGTTCGAAGCCGCCGATCGCATGCGGCTGGCTGACAAGCGCGCCGCCGGGATCCATTTCGAGCTCATACCATTCCGTCTGGCCGGCGAGCCGGGGAGAGCTCAGGATCTTCAGCCGGCAGGAGCCATCGGCGCTGCGGATGACGGGCGTGTGCATGACCGAGGTCACCTCGATCTCCTCGCGTCCGGCGACGGAGGTGCCATTGCCGATCAGGTCCGAGAGTTCGATCTCCATTGCCTGGGTCAGGCTCCAGAGCACCGCGAAGGTCGGATTGGCCTCGCCGCGCTCGATCTGGCTCAGCATCGACTTGGAGACGCCGGACAGCGTGCCGAGCTGTTCGAGCGTCAGCTTGCGCGCCTTGCGCTCGCGCTTGATGGCCGGGCCGATCTCGGGAGTGTGCTGCTGCATCAGAATGTCCTGCGGTCGCGCCGGCGGGTGCCGACCGCCTCTTTTACGCCGACCGGCAGGCGCAACGGAAGAGGGCGGGCATGAAAGCTTGACTCCAATATCTGCGCGTGAAATTCTCAGATAATGGAATCAGAAGATCAATTCGAGAAACATATCGCCGAACGGCTGAAGCGCCTGCGCGTCGAACGGGGACTGACGCTTGACCAGCTGGCGGAGCTTTCAGGCGTCAGCCGGGCGATGATCTCGCGCATCGAACGATCGGAGGCGAGCCCGACAGCGGCGCTGCTGGCGCGGCTCTGCTCGGCGCTTGGGGTTTCGCTGTCCGTCTTTTTTGCCAGCGCGGAAACCGAGCCTTCGCCGCTCTCGCGACGGATCGAGCAGCCGGTCTGGCGCGATCCGGAAAGCGGATATCTGCGCCGCGCAGTCTCCCCCCAGGGGACGGGCAGCGGGACCGATCTCGTCGAGGTCGAGTTTCCGGCCGGTGCCGAGGTGCGGTTTCCCGGACGCCCGA
>JARXAK010000191.1 GCA_029865885.1 Rhizobium sp.
GGACGAAGCCTGCATGCGCCGTCCGGCTTGCCCGCCAACCGAAGATACGGCGGGCGAAGGCATTGATTACAAAGGCTACGTAGACGAAGCCCTGCCAGGGGGCGACATAGGTGAAATCGGATAACCACAGCATGTTCGGCGCGGGAGCCTTGAAGTGGCGATAGACGCGGTCGAGCGGACACGGGGCAGACTTGTCCGATACGGTGGTTTTGATGGGCTTGCCACGAATGATGCCTTGAAGACCCATCATTCTCATGAGCCTTGCGACGGTGCGGCGAGCGATATCGAAGCCTTCTCGCTGCAACCGTCGCCACACTTTCCGCACGCCATAGACCTGGAAGTTCTGGTTGAACACCCGGCGTATCTGGACTTTCATGGCAATATCATTCCGTTCGCGGGCCGATAGGCGACTCAAGTCCGTGCGCTTGGCGACGACCTCATAACAGGTGGACGGGGCAATCGGCAGCAGCCTGCAGATTGGCTCGACCTCGAGCGCAAATCGGTGCTCGTCGATGAAGGAGATCATCGCTTCAGTGGGCGGTCGAGCTTCCTCTTACCCGACAGGCGAATGCTTGCATTCGCCAATAGGGGCCTGGGCAAAACACGCCGGGGCTTTGCGTAAAATCTCATTGGCCTGCCGAGCTCGCGGTTCTCCCGCTCCAGAGCCTTCATCCTCTCCGAGACATCGCTCGGCAGCCCCGCTCGCTTGCCACTGTCCACCTCAGGCTTCTTCACCCATTCATGGAGCGTATGTGCCGAGCAACCAATCTTGGCGGCTATGGAAGATGCTGCAGTAACCGGGAGGGATGTTCGGCTTCATGCTCTGTCACCATCCGAACGGCACGGGCACGAACTTCAGGAGAAAATTTGTTCGTCGTTTTGCTTGTCATAGACCCTACTTCTCACGAGTTGAGGTCTCCGGCAAATCCGGTGCGGTTCAGCCCATGGCTTTACACGCCCGCCCCTCTCAGCGGTGTAAACACCGCCTGCCGGGCAGTGGTTCGCTCATCTCGTGGTGACCCATCAGATGCGCGCCAGCTTTCCGCCTTGCTGCGGGCGTCACCACCTCTTTCCCAAAAGGTCTTTCAAAGCAGCGTTGTCCAGCATCGCGTCAGCCAGAAGCCGCTTCAGCTTCGGATTCTCATCCTCCAGCGTCTTCAAATGCTTGGCTTCGGATACGTCAATGCCACGGAACTTCGCTTTCCATTGATAAATGCTGGCATCGCTGACGCCATGCTTGCGGCAAAGCTCCGAGATCGGCGTGCCTGCCTCATGCTCCTTCAGTATCCCGATGATCTGTTCGTCCGTGAAACGCTTGCGCTTCATTCTCTGGTCCTCTCAATGGGCCAGAGCTTAATTCAGAATGGATTAGTTCAGCGGGGCAAGGTCGGGGTTACCCTTTTGAAGCCCATTAAATGGCGCGGGATTACCGCTGGACCGCCGGTTCGAGCTTCGTCTCGTCGTGATTTCTTCTGTTCCCGGGATCTAAGCCGAAGGCAGGCGGAAATTCCACTTATACCTGCGGTGCAGATTTACGGGCCAGCTCTCAATGAAACTTCAAGCCCAAATGGTTCATTCCAAGAAAGCGTATCGCGAGTTTCGCGGTCGTCTATCTCCAGGCTGTTTAAAAGCCGTTCAATCATCTGTTCTTTACCCGCAATCGATCCTGCCCACTTGAAGGCGGTCAATGGAACAGGAACGGACCTGGGTTTATTGCCGCATGCAACTAAAAGTTTGAAAACCAGTTGATGCGTTGAGAGTGGCGTTCCATCACTGACTAGGAAATGACGGTTTGCTGCTCCCGGATGATTCAGCGCTTTGATTGCAAAATCCGTCAGATTGCCGACGTAAATCAAAGACCGCTTGTTTTCGACGCGCGGGAAGATAGACGGCAAACCAAGTTTGGCCCACCTTAAAAGTGTGGCGAAGTTTCCGCCAACACCCGGCCCATACACAAGGGGCGGGCGGATGATGGTGAACTCCATACCGCTTTGCTGCCCGATCTCCGCGAGCCCCGTTTCGGCTTCGGCTTTCGAGATTGCATAAGGATCTTGCGGATTTGGCGGATCAGAGTTGGTAAAGGGCTTTCCTGGCTTCGTTTCTTCGCCATTCACCTTGATGGTGCTCATGAAGATGAAGCGTTTGACGCCGGCACTTGCAGCCTGTCTCGCCAAGTTTAGCGTCGCATCGACATTTGCACGGCGGAATGCAGTGAGTGGGTCTGCATCGGTTTCTCGCATGACATGCACTCGCGCAGCCAGATGCACGATATGGTCAACGTCTTGGAGATGCGGCTGCCAGTCTGTTTCAGCTGTATAGGATCCAATTTTGGTTATCCCTGGGGCCTCGCGTCGGCTTACAGGTCTGATCGGAAGGCCGCGACGTCTCATGTCCGCGACCAAATGCGACCCAATAAAGCCGGATGCGCCAGTGATCAGTGTTACTCCCATGCTATTTTCTCGACGTTTTCTGGGGCTGAGCTCACTTGGGCGGGGAGGCCATGTGCTTCAGCATAAACGACATCAAATAGGAGCTTTCTTGCGCCGTCTTGGTTGTCGGTTTCCAGGGCCTCGTGCAGCTTGGTAAGCGCCGAGAAGATGTCGTAACTCAGTATCGCGGAGGAGTCCGCCCTCTGGATTTTGGGGTGGCGTGTCGGTTTTGCGTTTTGAATGTCGTAGAAAAGCTCCTCGAAGAGTTTTTCTCCTGGCCTTATTCCCACATACTCAATGGCTATTCCTCCGTCGGTCGCCTTCTTGCCTTTGACGGAGAATCCCGCGAGGCGGATCATGTTTTCCGCGAGCTCGCGGATGCTGACTGGCTCACCCATGTCGAGGAGAAAGACGTCCCCACCCTCGGACATGGCGCCTGCTTGAACGATGAGTTCGGCTGCTTCCGGAATCGACATAAAATACCGCGTCATCTCCGGATCCGTCACGGTCACCGGGCCACCTTTTGCGATCTGCTCTTTGAAAAGCGGGACAACGGAGCCGTTAGAGCCGATGACATTGCCGAAGCGGACGGCGCAGAAGGTTTGCTGCCTTTTGTTGTTGCGTGCATCGACGGCGATCTGACGAACGATCAGCTCAGCCCAACGTTTCGTGGCTCCCATGACATTTGTCGGGCGCACAGCTTTGTCTGACGAGATCAGCACGAAGCTCGATACATTTTCAAGCGCTGCTGCTCGCGCGATTGTCAACGTCCCGAGCACATTGTTCCTTATGCCTTCAAGGACGTTTGCCTCGACCAGAGGCACATGCTTGTGGGCTGCGGCATGGTAGACCACTTGGACCCCGTATTCGCGCATGGTTCTGCGCACGAGTCGCTCGTCGGTTACCGAGCCCAGGACCGGAATTATCGATGTTCCATCTTCGCGCACCAATTCCTGTTCAATGCGATAGAGGGCGTATTCACTCGCCTCCAGCAGGATAAGTTGCGATGGCTTCCACGAAACAATCAGGCGACATAGCTGTGAGCCAATGGAGCCACCTGCGCCCGTTACCATCACCGTCTTGCCGGTCAGTGCCTGGGCCAGAAGCTCTCGGTCCGGCGGGACAAAGGATCGCCCCAGAAGCTCATCAATCTCGATCTCCCTGATCTGATTGACGATGTATCGTCCATCGACGATGTCCGAGATATCAGGAATGCTGCGCACTTTGACGCCCAGTCCCGTGACCCGAGCGATCACGGCGAGGCGGCTTTCCGCCGGGATGGAAGACATACTCAGCACGATTTCTCGTATCCCGTAGCGCTCCACAAGGCTCGGCAATTGATGGGGAGGGAAGACCCTGTATCCTGCGACATCCCGTCCGTGATTGACCGGATCGTCGTCTATGAGACCCATGACATAGCGATTTCCGTGACCGCGCAGCGCCCTTGCCAACTGCGCCGCTGTCGGGCCGGCTCCATAGATGAAGATGGGCTCTTCATCGCGTCGCATACCGGTCCCCATATTCAGGATCCACTTGGCGACGAAGCGGGTCGCGCCGACGAGCAGGGTGCCAATCAGAAAATACAGGAAAGGTACGGACCTTGGCACGATGCCTTGACCTGCCATCTCCATCAAAAAGATGATGATAACCCAACTCACGGTGGCGACTGTCATCGCCTGTATAATGGTCCAGATGGCTGCCTCAGGCAGATAGCGGATCACAGATCGATAGAGCCCGAGACGGATGAAGACCGGGATTGCGACAATAGGTGCGAGGATAGCCAGTGTCAGGCGCTCTGACGTTACCGCCGGCAGCCAGTCTGACAAACGAAGTGCATATGCGGCCCAAAGAGCGATCAGCAGCGACATGCAATCCATGATAATCATCAGCACCCGCTTCCAGCGACGGGGGGTGCGGATAATCGTCTCGCGAATTGTTTTGACAACCATGCGATCGACCAACTTGTTTTTGGTCATGATGTTGCATGCTTTCGGGCTGGAAAGTTCATTAGTGGGATACACCTTTGGCACGGACCACCTTGATGGCGGTCATCATCAGTATCTGCAAGTCGAACATGAAGCTCTTTCGCCGTCCATATTCCGCGTCGTAGGCGACCTTCACTGGTATCTCCAGCTCGTCACGGCCGTTCACCTGCGCCCATCCCGTCAGTCCGGGTGTCAGGTGGTGTACGCCTTCTTTCGTACGGTAGGCGATGAGGTCGTCCTGATTGAACAGGGCAGGTCGGGGGCCAACCAGGCTCATGTCTCCCAAGAGGATACACCAGAGCTGCGGCAGCTCATCCAGGCTCGTTTTCCGCAAGAAACCTCCAATCGGGGTGAGATGTCTTGAGGGGTCACTCAGCAGATGGGTGGCAACGACTGGTGTGTCTATGCGCATGGTGCGGAACTTCGGCATCAAAAATAGCTTGTTTTCCCGCCCGACCCTCTTCGACCAGTAAAGGGCCGGACCCGCAGATGTTGCCCTGACAGCGATTGCGATCATGGCCATCGGGGCTGAGAATACCACGAGAGCAGTACCGGCGACTATAATGTCGAAAAGTCGCTTTAGACTCATGGATGGGCCCGTTTCTTGACATCGCTGACTTGGCTTCCCATAAGCCAATTCATAGTTCATCGCCAGTGATGTTCAGCATTACGCGTGGATCGTTGATTGTATTGTCGGGGCTGCTGTCATTCACAGTTTGTCACGATCAATGCGCGGCGCATCGATCCATCTTGGTGATCCTTACTGGTCTGCGGCCACGGCCTTCAAGGTTTCCTGGGCCACCGTTCGCCAGATACGAAGGCTTGGTCTGGCGTTCCTGATCCGGTCTTTCAAGTCGAGCCTGTGTTTTTCATCATCCATAAGTTGCTCGATGATCGTCGCAAGATGCGGTGCGTCATTCGGTTCGAAATAGAGCCCCAGATCCCCGCAAACCTCTTGCAGGGCCTCGGCCGTCGAGCAGATTGCGGGGGTGCCGCACCAAAGCGCTTCACCAGCGGGCAGACCCCAGCCTTCCAGTTTGCTTGGCATCACGAGTGCGAGTGCGCCTTTGTAGAGCTTTACGAGGTCGGTCTGGTTGGGATTGTCGATGAATATAAGCTTGTCCTGAATGCCACGAAATACTGGCCTCGACGCATAGCGACGAAGGCGTTTTCTGTGCGAGCCGGCGATCACGAGCTGCGGTACAGGCTTGCCGTCTGCATCCATTTGTCTGAGGGCCTCCAGGACGACCTCTATGTTCTTTCGGCCTAGATTGAGGGCGACCGTCAGGAGATAAGGTTCCGATGGCGCGGAAATCTCCGAAGCGTCAGTCCCATCGGGGCACTGATGGACAAGCGGTACCACCGTAACAGGACCTTGGGGCGAAGGGAGCATGCCTTTTTCAACAAAGCTCCGGAGTTCCTTCGCCGTGAATTTGGAATTCGTGAGGATCTGGCTGGCCTGCTCGATCAGGAACTGGTTGTCAGCCAAAAAGTTGCGATCGAGCTTGCGGAAGCGTTTCGTTGCTCCATCGTGCAGCGGCATGAAATCATGCAATAGCGGTACGATCGCAACTTTGGAGCCTCGACGGCGAAGGGCCCTTACCATGTCGACGATCAACTTCGGCCGGCCCGCCGAAAGGAAGGTGCCGTCATTGATTGTGACAGGCTCCAGATGAGCTGCATGTTTCAGCCACCGCTCATGGTTCTTTTTCGCCGTACGGCGGTTCAACAGATTGAATATGAGCGGGAGGATAGGGTTCTTCCCGAAATAGGACCTCACCCATTTCTGGCCGACATCCTTCGGCAGATCAAATTCTGCACTCCCGTTTGCAAGCGTCCGCCACGTGACTTCGTAGAATTCCTGAGTGCCGAAGGAGAATACCACAAAGCGGATGTCGTTCCTCAGAAGCGCTGCTTCCCTGCCGATCTCGTGGACCGTACGGGCAATCCCGTAATACTGCGTGCGTTTGCCCGACGTTGAGAGCAGCACTTCGGTCAGATCAATGTAGAGCTGCCCCTTCATGTGGGTTTAGCCTCTTGCATGCTGTTTGACAGGGCATAGAGGACCCCGCAGAGCAAACAGAAGTAGTGGGTATAGAATTTCAGGTTCAGGAATGAATCGAACATCATCGCAAGTCCCCAGAACAGCGAGACGGCGGTCGTGATCAGTATCCTATCGGCGAAGGACAGACCCTTCGACACAAACCAGGGGATCGCAAGGAAGAACAGGCCGAGTATGAGTTGAAGAACACCGCCTGTGACCAGCCAGGTGAGATACTGGTTGTGGTTATGCTCATAGCCATATGTGGCACTGATCAGCTTCTGAAGATAAAGGGACCCATGACCGAACAGAGGTCGTTCCTTGATCGCCGAGATTGACGTTTCCCACATGGCCAGTCGTTGACTGATTGCATCGGTCGCTGCGACCTCTGCCGCTGAAGGGGCCTCAACCAGAGCTTCGGCCTGTGGTGCCTTCTCGGTTGTGGTCTGATTGGTAGACGGAGACGTTGTTGGAGTAGACCGGGTCTCAGTATTGGCTTCGGTCAGCTGCGATGCAATCGTCTTCAGGGGTTCAAGCGTCGAAGAGAATCTGCTGGCTGGTCCACAGTCGACTGCCGTCCCTATGATGACGGAGATCACGAGGCCGGCGGTTGCGCCCGTGAAGAGATGATACCAGTGCGGGACCCTGTTCCGCAGTGAGGGTAGGAGCCCCAGAACGAGGAGGAAACAGAAGACGCCGACTTGAGCTACGGCTACGCCGCGTGAACCGGTGTAGGTAGTCGAAACGACGATACTGAAGGCAATTAAGCCGACACGCAGCCAACGCTCACGAACTGCCAGCCTTTCCCACCCAACCAGACAGATGAGTGTCAGTGTCGAGAACAAAAGGGCAGGGATGAATGGCCAGGGAGCCAGGCCCCGCACACGACAGGCTTCACGGATCCCGGCGAACATCATGTATGACAAGACGAAGAAGCAGGCGATGAGCAGAAACGGCATCAGTCTGCGATACAGGGATGCCAGGTTTTGGATCTGAAGTCCGCGCACCAGACCAACGGCGAGCATGGCAATTGCGACAGCGTAGGACTCGAGGCTCGGATTGACCGGGCGCGGGTCTGAAGCGTCAAGCCCCGTGAACAAGAAAAGAGCGAGAAGACTATAGCTGAAATAGATCCCAAATGGGACCAACAGCGTCCAGATCGGAACGTGATAGTGTCTGTTCTTGAGCCTTTGGAGCAGGAACGGGATGGGCAGGACGCCGGCGACGACAAGGAGAGGTGTCACCTTGCTGCCGAGAAACAAGGCAACGGCGAGCCCGGTCACAAACAGGAGATCAGAAGCTTGCCATAATCGATCGAGATGGGTCTTCATGGTGCCGTTCCAGAATCCTTGTCTTGAAGACGAAGCGGTGAAGTCGTTTAGTCGAGGCAAGACGATATCTCAGCCATTCCTCAAGCACGAAGCGCATAGAACAGCCGGACAAAATCATCCCGCAGCCTTCGGACATAGGTACCCAGTCGTTTCCATTTCGGGAACTTGACGGAGCGGTAGATGTCACGGGTTGCGATCGTCGTGCCCCCCCGGGCAATGCGCGCCACATCCTGTCGTGTTGTGTAGACATTTGCACCGTGGTCCCAGCCACGTTCAAGAGCGGCGTCCCAGGGGTAGCGCATGATCGTCAGGTGTTCGATCAGGAGCGTTGCTCCGCGCCGAGACACTGCGTAACAGGCCGATGAACCGAGCGGTCCATGAATGGCGCGGCCGATGTCGTCGCCTCGGCTTGATGTCCCAGTCTTTCGGAAGCCTACGACCCGGTGATTGAAGAATTTCATCACGTCTGCATCCGGAACTGCCTCGAACGCAGCCTGCACGCGGACTTTGAGGTCGGCGTTCAGCTCCACATCGTCTTCAATGATCAGGGCGATATCGGCATCTGTCTCAAGGAATGCATGGAGTGCCTTGATATGGCTTCTATAGCAGCCGTATTCCCCGGCGAGCATCAGCCGGCCGGTATGGCGGCGAAACGCTCCATCGTCGACCGCTTCGCGCTCTGCTTCCGGTGTCAACTTGCCGTCGACTGCGGAGACCCTGGTGAGAGGCAAGCCAAGCTCGGTGGCCCGGTCCGCCAAAACCTGCCAGCGGTCGGTGGATCGATCCAGATTGATCGCAAAAATCGTGACGTTCATGCTGTCATATCCTTGGATCAAGCCCTTACTGTCGTTTCAGCAGACGATAGGGGGTTATGTCGACGCCAGTGTCCACATAACCTTGATGATTGTTGCAGCTGTCATCGGCAATCAGAAAGTCCCCCTCAGCCTCGGTGACCTTGGCAATGCTGATCTTATAGAAGCGCTGCATATAGGTATGAAGGGCCCAGTCCTGCCAAGCGTTTTCGCAGGCGCTGACGATTGGTGTGCAGTCGACTTTCTGGGCGCAAACGAAATCCTCTATGGCGGTTGCCTGCCCGATTGTTTGCGCATCGGTCCCCGGGCGACCGAAACTTGCGAGCACAGTCGCGATAGACAGGATCAAAAATATCACTGAGCCGAGCCGGAGAACCTTCGCCTGTGGGTCCTTCAGTCGAGAAAGGCCATCCATAATCACGGGCGCTACAAGGATCGCGAAGCCCGTCGAGTAGAAAAGGAGCGACGTGTTGAAATAGAAGTTTGCGACCCTTGGGCTAAGGCCAATCGGAAGAGAAGCCGAAAGGCCGATCATGATCAACAACGCTGCGCGTCTCAATCTTAGCTGGCGTGTTTCGGCGCTGCTCTTGCCAAGGCCCAGGCGCCATCCGGCCAAGGCCGCGAGCGCGACGATAGCGAGCGAATACCCGTTGACACCGAGGAGCTTGCGGAAAACGTATAGTCCACCGCCATAATGTCCGCGTGCGCCACTCAGACTCGAAACCAATTGGGCCGTGACATAACGATCAACGGCTTCGCGCGACACGTCGAACGAGTAGAGAAACGCGACGAAGAGGGCGATGACGAGCAAGATGACGAGAGTGTCGAAGATCATCGCCAAAAATGTTGGTCTGCGAAGCACGAGCCAGCAGATTGCCGGGGTTGCCAGAGGGAATAGTCCAACCGGTCCCTTGGTCATCAGTGAGAGACAAATGGCAAGACCAGCAGCCGAAACGAGCACCAACCGTCGCGCGGTGAAGACCGGTGTCGGGCGTTCGTAGGCGATAACGAGCAACAGCACTGCCGTCAGCGAGAAGACGGCGAGTAGGTTGTCGAGCAGTCCATTGGCAAAGCCCCAATTCACGCGGCCGGCAATCAGCGCCATGATCAACGCGATCGGGAATGCTTGCTGGACCAGAAGGTCATCCTTGTTCAGGCGCATCCAAATCTGAAACAGCAACACAGCGCAAACGACGAATGTCAGAAAAGAGAAGCCCTTTTCGACTGCGATGCTGTCACCAAAAAGCGCAAATCCGATCGCCTGCAGCCAGAACATCAGCGGAGGATGTTCGGCGAAGGTGGGAAAGAGGCTCTCCGAAAAATGGGGGGCCCAGATCGTTCCTCGCCCCTCAGCCAGGTTTCTCGCAAGGGTCGCGTAGATGCCGCCGTCGAAGAACATCGACACATGGACGAGCTGCACCAGGATTTGCAAACAGATGGCGCCACACAGCAGGATCCAGAGCGACCTGGTAACCGTTTGCGACGGCTTTGGATTGAGACCGATTACATCACTCATTTCCAGATGAACCTGTTGGCGATGACAAACTTCCAGACTGTGTCGATCGCGATGCCGGCCAGTGTTGCTATGAAGACGACGTGGATGAGATTCTCATAGGCAAGGGTAGCGGCCGACACGTTGGCCACGATGCCGACGGCGGAGACCGCCAGAAACTTCAGATAACCCGACACGAGACGGATCCCGTGCAGTCGCCTGTCCTGGAAGGTCAGGAGGTTGTTGAGGAGAAAATTGCTCGTCGCGGCGATCAATGTCGCTATCGTTTGTGCAACCGCAAATGAAGCTGAGGCTGCGAGCACCGAGTAGAGTGCGGCGAAATGCACGAAGACGCCGGACCCACCGACAAAGAGGAAGGAGATGAGACTGGCCGGCACGATGCCTTTGGTCATCTTGCTCATCAGGAAGGTCGCGAATTTCCAGAGGGCATAGCTGTCCAGCTTTGAACTGCCGTGGAGGCGGGTTCCGAAATCGAAGAAGACTTCCCCGTGGTGCAGCGTCTTGTCCGTGTAGAGGATGTCCAGGAGCAGTTTGAACCCGGGATCACCGAGATCGGGCGCAAGCTTGAGGAAGCGGTCCCGACGGATGAGGAAGAAGCCGGTCAGGGGATCGGACAGTTTTCGGCCGATGACGAAGCTGCTTAGGCCATTCCCGATCTGCGACAGCCTGCGGCGCAGCGGAGATAGCCCTTCGAGAGCCTGATCGTCCTCAAGGCGGCGCGCGGCGCTGACGATGTCGAGATCATCGCGTTCCATGCGCTCGACCATCTCGAGCAGCACCGTCGGATCGTGCTGCCCGTCTGCGTCCATGACGCAAAGGAGGTCGCCCTTCGCAGACAGCATGCCCTGGATGCTCGATTTGGCGAGGCCTCGGTCAGTGAACCGGATGATGGGGCGCACTCGTGGTTCGGCGATCCCGTACTCGAAGGCTTTCAGCGCAGTGCCATCGGCGGAATTGTCATCGACAAACAGCAATTCCCAGTCAAAGTCGACCAGCGCTGTTTTCACCCGCTCCGCGAAGGGTACCACGTTGGCAACCTCGTTATAGGTCGGGGCAATGATGGAGATACGTTTTGACGGCACGGCAGATCCTACTGGAGTTTCCACGAAGAGAGCTTGGTTGATAGCCGGTATCCCGGATTATCGCCAAGGGCAGCACATGGAAAGGCGTTTGCCGGCTCTGAGCCATGCCTGGCTGGCAAAGAGAAATTCAGTCTGTCCGTAAGAAGTTCTATGCTTCCGTTCACGCCCGTCTGATCCCCGTCCAGCCGCTTAGGCTGCAGTCCCCTTCGTCTGTCGTCCCTGAGGCTCGGTAGCATCTGGACGCCCGTGCAGCAACAGGCTGCACTGACCAAGATCGGTCATCATTCATCGAATAGGTCGGCGAGAGTGACTGCGGCCCAATCTAGACACCTGTCGCCCAGGTTTGGCCGATCACTTTCCAGTCAGAGCAGCACTTTTGCCTGCCCTACCTTCGTCACTTTCACCTGGGGGAGGGCCCACACTCAGCCCTCGTGCAAAAGGTCTTCAATCAATTCGACAAGCTCATTGCCCGCTGTTTCCAGATCGCCGCTGTTGTCGATGCTCGCGATTTGCAGGTTGGACGGCAGTGGGGAGATCGCTCGGGCGAGACGCGCCTCGATTTCGACGGACGTTTCGCGTCCGCGGGCGGCCAGACGTCGGGCGAGGACGTCTGGGCGCGCCGTGACGTTGACCACCACGAGATGCGGGAAAGCAGCACGGAAAGCGTCCAGCGCCGAGCGGGAGCCATTGGCAATGACGACATGGCCGGCGGCAAGGTCCTGATAGACATCGGCCGGGATGCCGTAGCCGAGGCCATGCGCCTTCCAATGGACGGCGAATGTGCCGGATCGAACGAGCGCTTCAAAAGCGTCTTCTGTCACGGCGTGGTGGTCCTCGCCGACCGAATCTCTGGGACGTGTGATCGTCCGGCGGACGAAGCGGACGTCCTTTCGACCAGAAAAATGCCGGCGGGCGATGTCCATCAGGCTGTCCTTGCCGACGCCGCTTGGGCCGACAACGGCAATCATGATGCCTCGCGCCACTTCCTGTCTTGGTGAGGTGTCTGTCGACGTTTGCGTCATCAGGCGACCCGTCGCCCCTCGCGCCAGACAGCCCGAACAACCGGGACGCCTTCATCACGGCGAACCCGAACCAGATCGGCGCGCAGGCCGGCTTCGATGCGGCCTCGGTCGGGAAGGCTGACGGTGCGGGCGGGCGTCGCCGTGACCATGGCGATCGCCTGGGGGAGCGAGATGCCGTCGATCTCGTCGGCGAGCACGAAGCTTGCATGCAGGAGGCTGAGCGGCACGTAGTCGGACGAGAGGACGTCGAGCACGCCGCGTTTGGCGAGATCACGGGCGGCGATGTTGCCGGAATGCGACTTGCCACGCACGACGTTTGGGGCACCCATCAGCACGCTCATGCCGGACTGGTGCGAGGCTTCGGCTGCCTCGATGCTGGTCGGGAATTCGGCGAGCTTGACGCCATGTCCCTTCGCCTCCTCGACATGGGCGAGCGTCGCATCGTCATGGCTTGCGACTGTGATGCCGCGCTCGGCGCAGGCCTTGGCGAGGGTATCGCGATGCAGCGTCGAATAGCGCTCCGAGAGCTGCAGGCGGCTCTCAACGAAGCGGGCGAACTGCTCATCGGTCAGGCCGCGCTTGGTCTTGTAGTAGAGCGTGTACTGTTCCATCGTCTGGAACTGGCGCTGGCCCGGGGAATGGTCCATCAGCGAGACGAGACGCACATGCGGGTCGTGCTCGAAGTCGGCGAAATGCTCGAGCACATTGTCGGAGGCGACTTCGCAGCGCAGGTGGATCAGGTGTTCGGCCCGCAGACGGTCGTCGCGTTCGGCGGCCTGAATGGCATCCGCCATATCGCGCATCTCACCCTTGTCAAAGCCGCCGTCCTCGTCCGAGCCCATGCGCAGGCAATCGAAGACGGTGGTGATACCAGAGGTGACGATCTGCGCGTCATGGGCCTGGATGGCCGAGGTCATGTGCCAGCGCACGCCGGGGCGCGGCGAGTAATGCGATTCCAGGTGATCGGTGTGCAGTTCGACGAGGCCGGGGATCAGGTAATCGCCGCCGAAGTCCTCACCGGTGCGGCTCGAACCCTCGTCGATCGCGGCGATCAGGCCGTCACGGATGACGAGGCTGCCGTCGATGATCCGGTCTTCGAGGACGATGCGGGCATTGGAAAAGATCTGTTCTGACATGGGATCAGCCGTTCTGTTGGGCGGCCTTGAGCGGCAGCCTTGAATGGACGAGGAAGGAAGCGCCGCGCTCGGGCTCGACAAAGAGGGCGAGCCCGTCGATCCGCAGGGGGCGTCCGATGAAATCGGCAAAGCGATGGGCAAGGATGCCAGCCATCAGCGGTGCCTTGGCTTCTGGCACGGGCCCGGTCAGCGTCATGTGAAAACGGAAGTCGTCGAAGACGTAAGGATAGCCCCAGCGCATCAGGTTTTCGCGCTCACGCGGCGGCAGGCTGTCCGGCTT
This sequence comes from Rhizobium sp., assembly GCA_029865885.1. Taxonomy (GTDB): domain Bacteria; phylum Pseudomonadota; class Alphaproteobacteria; order Rhizobiales; family Rhizobiaceae; genus Allorhizobium. Next base: position 13,632 of record JARXAK010000191.1, read on the forward strand.
GCGCCTCTCGATATCCGACTGCGAAAGCGGCGCGCGAAACGGCTCGAACGTTTCCACGACGCTGGCTGCGAAATCCTGCAGCGGCGGATAGAGCCTGTCCGGCACCAGAGCGAAGAAGTGACCCAGCTGGCCGACGATGGCCGCCGGGATGTCGAAGGCCGATGTCCTTGCCGCGAAGGCCTCGATGGCTCCTGCGAGTTCCGCTTCACTCCGTCCATCGACAAGGTGGAAGGGCGCCTTGAGCGTGGCGTGAAAGCCGTAGCGCCTGGGATCGGCGGTCAACGTATCCAGTTCGTCTGCCGTAAGACCATCTTCCGCCACCCTTCGGAACTCGGCATTGCTGAACGCATCGCGTCCGAGCCACTCCGCTGCTGCCAGGTTCAGCGGATCGTCTGCGGAGGGGGTGAAATAGAGGGCATAGCGCACGTGCATGTCTTTCGTATCAGGTCACGCGGGATGGTGATCCCGCGTGCCGAAAATCAGTGGCGACTCTTGCCGATCAGGCGCGAGCGCAGGCTATTGGAGATGGCGTCGAAGATAAACACCACGATCAGGATGAGAAGGACCATGTAGGCGACGTTTTCCCAGTCGGAATTGGTGCGCATGGCTTCCCAGAGCTTGAGGCCGATGCCGCCTGCGCCGACGGCGCCGATAATGGTGGCCGAACGGGTGTTCGATTCCCAGAAATACAGCGCCTGGGAGGCAAAGACCGGCATGACTTGCGGCAGCACACCGAAGCGCTGGACCGCTGCTGCGGGTGCGCCGACCGATTTCACGCCTTCGCGTTGCTTGTCGTCGATGTTCTCCAGCGCTTCGGCATAGAGCTTACCAAGCGTACCGGTGTCGGTGACGAAGATGGCCGAGATGCCGGCAAGCGGTCCGGGGCCGAAGGCGCGGGTGAAAAACAGCGCCCAGATCAGCATGTCGACCGACCGGACGAAGTCGAAGAAGCGCTTGGTGATCTGGTTGATCGGCCGGTTGCGGGTGATGTTGCGGGCGGCGACGAAGGAGAGCGGGAAGGCGACAAGCATGGCGAGCAGCGTGCCCATGAAGGCCATGACGATGGTCTGCAGCAATTTGGTCCATACGTCGAGGTGCTGCCAGGACGCATTGTAGAGGATGTTGTTCCAGGCGAGTGCCAGATTGCTCATCTTCGGATCTATGCGTTCGCCGGTGGTTATCGTCTGCCAGACTTCACCGGAAGAGAGGCCGAAGAAGGGCGAGTTGGTGTCGAAGACGAAGTTCTCCCAGCCGAAGAAACGCTTGCGCACACGGACGCGATCGGAGGAGACGTCGATCCAGCCCGCTGAGCCGAAATAGGCGATGACGCGACCGCCTTCGAGGCGCTGCTCCACCCAGTCCGGGCGGCTGCCTTCGATGGTCACGGTATCTCTGCCCGGGTCGAGCAGGAGCGTCACCGTCTCGTCACCACGGACCAACGTCACGCTGTCACCGGCAATATCGATTCGCGCGTTCCCGGATAGGGCCACCTGTGCCTCGGTGATCACCTCTTCGGTCGTTACCTCAGGTTCAGCCGCCGGCTTGCCGTTTGCAGCCGTCGTGCTTCCTGCCTGCGGCGTCGGAGATGTCATGAAGCTGAAGGACGAGCTCGGCTTTGGAGCCGTCGGTGTGGGCGCTGCGGCAGTCGGAGCCGGCGCTTCTGACCGGTTGATCGTTATGCGATTCGTCTCGATCCAGTCCGGATTCGGGTTTGGCCCGATCGGATCGAAGCGGGGATAGCTGATCGTCAGCGCACCGTCACGGTCAATGTCGAACTCCGGACGGATTTCGTAAGACACCCAGTCGGCAAGATAATTGCCGGCAATGCCCCAATTGGCTTCCGAGAGCGTCTTGCCAATGGCAAAGAACCACCAGCAGAAAAGGAAGTAGAGCGACAGCATCCCAATTGAAAACGGGATCCGGTAGCGTTGCCAGAGGCTACGCTCCAGGACGTGGGGATAGCGTTCGGCGAGGCGATTCAGTTCGGCTGTGTTGATCATCGACATGGGAACCTCACGTGACCGACTGGAAGGCCTGTTCGCCGACGAGCTTGCGGCGCAGCCAGGCTGAGAACTGATCGACGGCGATGACAGTCGACAGGAGAAGAAGGATAATGGCCAGCGTCTTGGCTTCATGTCCCTGGCCGATCGAAAGCCTGAGCGCTTCGCCAATTCCGCCGCCGCCGACGGCGCCGATGATGGTCGAGGCGCGCACATTGATCTCGAGGCGCAGCAGGAAGTAGCTCATGAAATTCGGCATGACCTGTGGCGTGATGGCGAACCAGACACGCTCGAACCAGTTTGCCCCAACCGCCCGGAGCCCCTCGTCGGGCCGCATGTCGGCATTCTCGATCACTTCGAAGAACATCTTGCCCAAAGCGCCGATGGTGTGAACCGTCACCGCGATGATGGCGGGTATGGGGCCGAGCGAGAGTATGGCCAGGAAGAAGCCGGCGATGACCACTTCGGGAAAGGCGCGCAGGATTTCCATGACGCGTCGCACCGGCCAGCGGATCCAGTTGTTTGGCATGGTGTTCTTTGCCGCGAGAAAGGCGAGGCCATAACCGAAGATCATCGCAATCACAGTCGACAGCAGCGCGATGTTCACCGTCTCGAGCATCTTGTGAAAGTATTCCGGAATGTAGAGGCTTTCGGTCACATAGAAGCGCCCCTCCGGATAGTTGTACTTCAGGCTGCCATCGTCATAGGGCGACGGCAGGTCAAATAGCGCGCGCCCGATTTCCCAGCCATCGCGGGGGACGAGTTCGCCGACGAAGTCGAAGAAGTACGGCAGCCGGTCGAAGAACTTGCCGGCATTGGTCTCGTTGGCGAACCACAGCGAACCGGTCACTGCGAGGATCAGGATCACGGCGCCCAGGCCCGTATACATGCGCCGCTTCGCGGCCAGTTCCTGCCAGTGGCGTTCGACGGCTGCACCGCGTTCGCTCAAGGTTGGCTGTGTCGCCGTCATGGCCATCACCGCAATTCCTTTTGGAAAGGCTTCAAGGAAAGACCGCCGGCGGTGTCCCGACCGGCGGTCTCATTGGTCTCGTCGAAGATCAGCCGCCGATTGTTGACTTGCGGGCGTCGATGATCGGCTTGTAGAAGTCGACGTTGACTTCGGTGAAGCCCTTGAAATCGCCGCCCTGGACAGCCGAGAAGCAGGCCGGGTCGGAGGTCGGCAGGTCCATCATGAACTGCTTGAACTTCGCCTTCATGTCCTCATTCATCGAGGTGCGGACGACGACCGGGCCGTTCGGGATCAGCGGGGACTTCCAGACTTCGACGAGGTCGTCCATGTTCAGGATGCCCTTGTCGACCATCTTCTTCAGATTGCCCGAGGTGTAGCCGTCCTTGAAATCGCCGACGCCCGAACCCCAGGTGGTGCCGACGTCGAAGGTGCCCTTGACGACTTCGAGCACGAGGTTTTCGTGACCGCCGCCGAAGCCGGTGGAGGCGACAACCTGGTCAACCGGGGCGCCGAGAGCTTCCGGCAGGGTGACGAGGGGCACGAGGTAACCGGAGGTGGAGTCCGGATCGGCATAGCCGAGCTTCTTGCCCTTGATGTCTTCGATCTTGGTGATGCCCGAATCCTTGCGGGCGACCATGATCGAGTAGTAGCCGCTGGAGCCGTCGGTCTGAACGGTTGTCAGGATCGGCTCAACGGCATCAGCCTTGGCGAGGTAGACCTTGGCGAAGGCCGAGGCGCCGAGTTCAGCATAGTCGAGCGTGCCACCGAGCAGGCCCTGAACGACGCCATCATAGTCGGCGGCCGGGAACAGCGAGACCTTTTCGACGCCGAGAACCGACGGCAGCTTTTCGGTCATGCACTGGAAATTGCGCAGACGGTCGGCTTCATTTTCGCCGCCGAGGATGCCGATGCGGAATTCCTTGAGGTCTTCGGCATGAACGCCAGAAGCCAGAGCAACGAGAGCCGCCGTGGCGAGCAGGGTCTTCTTCAACATGAGTTCATCTCCTGTTTCGTAGGATGAGGGTATGTCTTGACGTCTTGCCCTTGTCGCAGGGCCTGCGATCTTCGTGGCTCAGGCCTCGGCAACTGCGAGAGGGCGGAGGCCAGCGGATGGGATTTTGCGCTGCTCATTGTCCTGATGCGCAAGGGTGATGCTGGTCGAGGTCATCGTCTCGTCGATGCCGGCACCGTGCTGGTCGGCGCCGTAGATCTCATGCACTGCCTCTGCCGTCAGTTCGGCCGGCGTGCCATCGAAGACGACGCGGCCACGGGCCATGCCGACGATGCGCTCGCAGTAATTGCGGGCGGTATCGAGCGTGTGGAGATTGGTGATGACGGTGATGCCCTCGCGCTCATTGATATCGCGCAGGGCGTCCATGACGATCTTGGCGTTGAGCGGATCAAGCGAGGCGATCGGCTCGTCGGCGAGCACCATCTTCGGCGACTGCATCAGCGCGCGGGCGATGGCTACGCGCTGCTGCTGGCCACCTGATAGCGTTCCGGCTGCCTGGAGGGCGGTCTGTTCGATGCCAAGGCGCTCGAGGGCGGCGATCGCCATCAGGCGCTCCTCGCGGGAGAAGACGTTGAGGATCGACAGGGCCGTCGAGCGATGGTTCAGACGGCCGAGCAGCACGTTGGTCAGCACGTCGAGGCGTGGAACCAGGTTGAACTGCTGGAAGATCATGGCGCAGTCGCGCTGCCAGTTGCGCAAGGCGGTGCCATGCAGATTGGAGATCTCAAGATCGCCGAAACGGATGCTGCCTGAGGTCGGGTCGACCAGGCGGTTGATCATGCGCAGCAGTGTCGACTTGCCGGCGCCCGAGCGGCCGATCACGCCCACCATCTGGCCTGCCGGGATTTCGAGGCTCACCGAGTCCACGGCCTTGTTGGTCCCGAACTGGCGGGTGAGGTTGTCCAGCCTGAAGAGCATCGTCTTTCCTTCGCCGTCATTGATTGCGGTGCTGGACATGCATTAGCGCTGGCCCGTGAAACGCGAATGTCAGTTTTGTGTAGGATTTGTTAAATTACTCAAGTTCATGAAATGATTGGCTTTAGGCGTGTTTTTCGATGAATTGTTCTGCATCCATGTGACGGAAATCGTCGAGCGCTGCGAACAGACGGTCGTGATCCCAGTTCCACCAGGCGAGCGCCTGCATGCGCTCGGCGACAATCTTCGGAAACCGCTCGCGGATAAGTTTTGCGGGCACGCCACCGACGATTGTGTAGGGGGCGACATCCCGCGAGACGACGGCGCCGGCGCCGACCACCGCACCATCGCCGATGGTTACCCCAGGCAGTACCGTCGCGCCGTGACCGATCCAGACGTCGTGGCCGATCACGACCCGGTTGTCGCGGCGCCAGGCAAAGAAGTCGTGGTCGTTTTCAGCGCCGTCGAAATAGTCGGCGGCGCGATAGGTGAAGTGATGCAGCGTGGGGCGCCAGGTCGGGTGATTGGTGGCGTTGATGCGGACGCTGGCGGCGATATTGGCGAACTTGCCGATCGTTGCGCACCAGACGGCGCCGTCCTGCATGATGTAGGAGTAGTCGTCCATCTCGACTTCATCGAGGCGGCAGCGATCGGCGACTTCCGTGTAACGGCCAAGCGTCGAATTGACGACCCGTGCGGTCTCGTGGACGAGGGGTGCTAACCCAAGCTTCTTCGTCATGCCGCAACCTTTCGCGGCGAGAACTGCATGACGTTGAGAATGCGGTCTGCGACGGCTTCGCGCACTTCCTCGTCGTGGAAGATGCCGAGCAGGGCAACACCGGCTTCCTTCTTGGCGCGGATCATCGAGACCACGACGGCGCGATTGGCCGCGTCGAGCGAGGCTGTGGGTTCATCGAGCAGGAGCACGGCATGGTCGGTGATGAAGCCACGGGCGATGTTGACGCGCTGCTGCTCGCCACCCGAGAAGGTGGAGGGCGGTAGCTGCCAGAGATCGCGCGGCAAATTTAGCCGGCTTAGGAGTTCGCTCGCCCGTTCGCGTGCCTCGTCTGCCGAAACACCGCGTGCGACGAGCGGTTCGGCCACCACGTCGAGAGTGGAGACGCGCGGGACGGTGCGCAGGAACTGGCTGACATAACCCAGCGTGCCGCGACGGACTTCCAGCACTGTGCGGGGATCAGCGGACGCGATATCGACGATGCGGCCGCCGTGGTTGACGAGGATCTGGCCCTGGTCGACGGCGTAGTTGCCGTAAAGCATCTTCAGGATCGAGCTCTTGCCGATCCCCGAGGGGCCGCCGAGCACGACGCATTCTCCGGCTGCGACAGCAAACGAGACATTGGCCACGACCGGCAGGACCAGCCCGCCGCGCAAGTGCATGGTGAAGCTTTTGGCGACTTCCGAAACGATGAGCGGTGTCGGCATGGTGTTTTCCTTTCGCGACGTCCGTCAGACCTGGAGGTCAGACTTGGAGGATCGAGGAGACGAGAAGCTGGGTGTAGGGTTCGCGGGGATCATCGAGCACGCGGTCGGTCAATCCGTGTTCGATGACATGGCCGTCCTTCATCACCATCATCCGGTGTGAGAGCAGCCGGGCGACCGCGAGGTCGTGGGTGACGACGATGGCCGAGAGGCCGAGGTCGTTGACGAGGCCACGGACGAGATCGAGCAGGCGGGCCTGCACCGAGACATCGAGGCCGCCGGTCGGCTCGTCCATGAAGACGAGACGCGGGCCGGTGACGAGATTGCGGGCGATCTGCAGGCGCTGGCGCATGCCGCCCGAGAAGGCGCGCGGCTGGTCGTCTATGCGATCGGTCGAGATCTCGACGCGCTCCAGCCATTCGCTCGCTGTCTTGCGGATACGGCCATAGTGGCGATCGCCGACGGCCATCAGACGTTCGCCGACATTGGCGCCGGCCGAGACCGTCATGCGCAGGCCGTCAGCCGGGTTCTGGTGCACGAAACCCCAGTCGGTGCGCATCAGGAAGCGGCGCTCGGCCTCTCCCATATGGTAGAGCTCGCGGTACTGGCCGTCGCGCATGTGGTAGTCGACGCTGCCGGTCGTCGGCATCAGCCGGGTCGAGAGGCAGTTCAGAAGCGTCGTCTTGCCCGAGCCGCTTTCGCCGACAATGGCGAGCACGTCGCCCGGCCAGAGATCGAAGGAGACGTTCGCGCAACCGATCCGGCTGCCGTAGAACTTCGAGAGGTTGTGAACCTTGAGAAGGGGCTGGTCGCTCATTCTGCGGCCTCCTTTTTCTGGAAGAGCATTTCGCCGACATGGCCCTCGGCCTGGCGCGTCTCGCAGTGGTCGGTATCCGAGCAGACGAACATCCGCCCACCCTTGTCGTCGAGCACGACCTCGTCGAGATAGACGTTATGGGCGCCGCAGAGCGCGCAGGGCTTGTCGAAGGTCTGGATCTCGAAGGGGTGATCCTCGAAGTCGAGGCTGACGACGTCGGTGTAGGGCGGAACGGCATATATGCGCTTTTCACGGCCCGCGCCGAAGAGCTGCAGGGCTTCCGACATGTGCATCTTCGGATTGTCGAACTTCGGCGTCGGCGACGGATCCATCACATAGCGGCCCTCGACCTTCACCGGATAGGCATAGGTCGTGGCGATGCGGCCATGCTTGGCGATGTCTTCGTAGAGCTTCACATGCATGAGGCCGTATTCTTCCAGCGCATGCATCTTGCGGGTCTCAGTCTCGCGCGGCTCGAGGAAACGCAGGGGTTCCGGGATCGGCACCTGATAGACCAGAACCTGCCCTTCCCTCAGCGTCTCCTCCGGAATGCGGTGGCGGGTCTGGATGATCGTCGCTTCGCTGGTCTTGGTGGTGACGGCGACGTTTGCGACTTTCTGGAAGAAGGCGCGGATGGAGACGGCATTCGTCGTGTCGTCGGCGCCCTGGTCGATGACCTTCAGCGTGTCGTCATGGCCGATGATCGAGGCGGTGACCTGCACGCCGCCGGTGCCCCAGCCATAGGGCATCGGCATTTCGCGGCTTGCAAACGGCACCTGATAGCCGGGGATGGCGATCGCCTTCAGGATCGCGCGGCGGATCATGCGCTTGGTCTGTTCGTCCAGATAGGCGAAATTGTAGGTGGCGAGTTCGGTTGCCGACGCGCTCATTCTGCGGCCTCCTTCAATTCTGTCTGTTCGGTCTTGTTGGCGTCGTGCTTGGCCCGCATCCGACGGACGAGGTCGAGTTCGGCCTGGAAGTCCACGTAATGCGGCAGCTTCAGGTGTTCGACGAAACCGGTCGCCTGGACGTTGTCGCAATGGGAAATCACGAATTCCTCGTCCTGGGCGGGGGCGACGACATCCTCGCCGAATTCCTGGGTTCTGAGCGCCCGGTCGACCAGCGACATGGACATGGCCTTGCGCTCGCTCTGGCCAAAGACGAGGCCGTAGCCGCGGGTGAATTGCGGCGGGGCCTTGGCCGAACCCTTGAACTGGTTGACCATCTGGCATTCGGTGACGCGGATTTCGCCGAGCGAGACACAGAAGCCCAGTTCCGGCACGTTGAATTCGACCTCGACCAGACCCATGCGGATTTCACCGACAAAGGGGTGGGTGCGGCCATAACCGCGCTGGGTCGAATAGCCAAGCGCGAGCAGGAAGCCTTCGTCGCCACGGGCGAGCGCCTGCAGACGCAGGTCACGGGGCATCGGGAATTCCATCGGCTCGCGGGTGATGTCGCCGGCGATGTGATCCTCGGGCATTTCGCCATCCGGCTCGATCAGGCCTTCACCGTCGAGAATGTCGGAGACCCGCATGACCGGATCGAGACCTTCCTCGCGCTGCTCGCCAATGTCCACGGTCTCGTCATCGAGCAGCGAGGGATCGAGCAGGCGGTGCGTATAGTCGAAGGTGGGGCCGAGCAGCTGTCCGCCGGGCAGGTCCTTGTAGGTGGCGGAGACGCGGCGCTCGACGCGCATCTCGGCCGTTTCGATCGGCCGCGACGTGCCGAAGCGCGGCAGCGTGGTGCGGTAGGCGCGCAGCAGAAAGATCGCCTCGATCATGTCGCCGCGCGACTGCTTGAGGGCGAGGGCCGCGAGCGCGCAGTCATAGAGCGAAGCTTCTGCCATGACGCGGTCGACGGCGAGGCCGAGCTGGGCGACGATCTGGTCGATCGTCACCGACGGCAGCGACCTGTCACCACGGCGGCGGTCGGCGAGCAGCTTGTGGGCATTGGCGATGGCTTTCTCGCCACCCTTGACGGCAACATACATGGCTCAGGCCTCCATCTCGCGGATCTTGGTCGTGCGCGGCAGCGCGATGAAGCGGCGACCCGAGGTCAGAACCACGTCGACACCGCGCGGGAACAGGGCGCGATTGTCGGACCATTGCCGCAGAAAGGTCTCGGGGAGACCTTTCGGGGCGATCGTGGCGGTGTCGCGAATGCCGGGGCCGGTGAGCTGGAGTGGCTGGCCGCCCTCCAGTGATCGGGCCTCAATGATCAGTGTCGTTGAGCGGTCGGGGTATTCCTGGGTTCCCAACGCAAACTGTGCGAGCGAGGGGACCAGGGCGCCTGCTTCGACGAAGGCGAATTTGGCATCGGTCTTGGTGGATGTCAGGCTGGCACCGGTGTGGAAGCCGATCCAGCCGGACAAGGCGGATTTGGCCAGGATCGGCGTGACCCAGATCGGCGTGTCGTGGTCGCAGAGCGTCAGCAGCAGGGCGCCTGCCGCGATGCCGAGCGGTGCGGGTGGTGCGACGCTCACGTCGACGACACCGATGCTGCCGGGACGCGCCATGGCGTCCATCACGCTGCGGAAGACGCCTTGAGCATGGGTGACGGCATCCGGGAAACCGCCGTCGAGGTTTTCAGTGACTTCGAGCATCAGTCTTCTCCGCGAACCATGGTGAAGAAATCGACTTTCGTGGCGGCCGTTTCGGCCTCGAGCCGTTCGGCTTCTGCCGCAAGGCGCGTTTCGAGCGGCGTCAGGAGGCGGGTCTCAAGCAAGGCGCGGGCGGTTTCGTCCTGCGCCACAGCATCGAGAACGGCCGAAAGCTCAGCCGCCTTGCGGTCGGTTCCAAGACGATAACCGTGACCGATCCGGCCGTCGGAAAGCCGCACGCTTGCCCGGCTGACGGTCGCTTCGCCGAGGTTGAAGGCTGCGCCGCCGCCGCCGATGCGGCCCTTGACCATGACAAGGCCGGTCTCTGGGCCGCGCAGGACGGTGTAGACCGGTGCCGGGTCGAAGGCGGAGCGTGCATCTTGAAGTTCGGCGAGCGTGGCCCTGGCGAGCAGATCGACGATCCGCTTTCGGCTGGCCTGTGCATCGGGGTCGATTTCGTTGGCTCTGTGCATTGTCAGTCCTCGAAATGTCTAGTAATATAGACAACCATACAAGTTACTGTATGAGTAACGCGTGGTCGTGACAAGCTTGTGACAGGGAGCCGGTATTTCCGTGATGCAGAGACAGAAGGGCGTCGCCCTCTGGCGCCAGATTTCCGATCGGATCCGCGCCAATATCCTGGCTGGTCTCTATGACAAGACGGGCATGGTGCCGGCGGAAACGGCGCTGGCGGAGGAATTCGGCGTCAACCGCCACACGGTGCGCGCGGCGCTGGCGGCGCTCGCCCAAGAAGGCATTGTGCGTGCGGCCCAGGGTCGTGGCACGATGATCACCCAGCGCGACAAGTTCGATTTTCCGATCGGGCGGCGCACGCGGTTCACGGAGGGGATCGGTGAGCAGGCGCGTGATCTCAAGGGCATCCTGCTGTCATCCGCCCGGGAGCTGCCGACTGCAGAACTCGTTGAACGGCTGAAGCTTGCGCCCGGGGACGAGGTGCTGAGGCTGGACGGCATCAGGAAGGCGGACGGACGCGCCGTTTCCCGGTCCACGATGTGGTTTCCGGCCGAACGATTTGAAGGCATCGACAAGGCCTTTGCCGAAACGGGGTCGATCACCCGTGCTCTCTCGCTGTTAGGTGTCGACGACTATTTGCGAGACGTGACGGAGATCTCGGCTGTTCATGCGGAACCTGATGATGTCGCGCACCTCGAACTGACGCCGGGCGCAATCGTGCTGGTCACTCGGGCCGTCAATACGGATCCGGAGGGTCGGCCGATCCAGTTCGCGATCACGCGTTTCCCGGCGGATCGTGTTCAGTTCACGATCCGGAATTGAAGTGATGCTGATACGGACGACCTGAACAGTTGTGACATCAGGAGGTCGGCAGGATGCCAACCTCCTGATCTCTCGATCAAACGGCCTGATAGGCGGCGAGGATCGCGGCGATCTGTTCCGGGCTCAGGTTGTTCGACTGGGTGGCCGTGATTGCCTGGAGCTGCGAGGTCGTCATGTTCGAGATCTGGCTGACCGTCAGGCCCGGAATTGCCTGCTGGCTCAAGGCCGCAAGGTCTTCCGTCGAGAAGGTCCTCAGATTGTTGGCGCCGAGGGCTGTCAACTGCGCCGAGTTCAGACCTGCGACCTGGGCTGGCGTAAAGGCTTCCGCCTGGGCCGCCGTCATGACGCCAATCTGAGCCACCGTCAGGCCACTGATGGCCTTGGGGTCCATGGCGGCAATCTGGGACGTGCTCAGCCAACCCATGCGATCCGTGCCAAGGGTCGCCAGCTGGATGGCATTCATCGCGCCGACCTGTGCGTTCGTCATTGCACCGACCTGTGCCTGTGTCATCGCCCTCAGCTGGTGGTAGGTGAGGGCCGAGACCTGTCCGGTGGTCAGCGCGGAGATCTGTTCAGGCTGCAGTGTCGCAAAGACGGTGGGCGACAGGCCGCCAATGGCGCTTGGCGAGAGCGCCGCGATATCCGCAGACGTCAGGGTTTCCAAGGCGGTCTGGCTGAAGGCGGCGAGCTGGGTTGCGCTCAATGCTCCAAACTGCGCGGATGTCATCGCGTCGATCTGGCTGGGCGTCAGGGTGGCAATCTGCGCTGTGCTGAGGCCAGGAATGGCTCTTGCAGACAATGCTGCAATCTGTGTCGTCGTCAGTGCAGAGATCGTTCCAGCCGAGAGCGATGCGAGCTGGGTTGCCGTCAACGCGCCGATCTGCGTGGCGGTCATCACGCCCAGCTGATCCGGCCGCAACGCATTCAACTGGTCGAAGGTCAGCGACCCGATCTGCGCTGCGGTCAGCACACCGATCTGTTCCTGGCTGAGCGCTGCAATGTTGCCGGACGACAGACCGGAGATCGCGGTCGGGGCAATCGCTGCCAGTTCTGCATTCGAGAGTGTCGCAAGCTGGGCTGCCGAGAGCGCGCCGATCTGGGTTGCCGAGAGGGCGCCGATCTGTGCCTGGCTGAGGCTCTCGATCTGGGTGGTCGACATGGATGCGATCTGCGATGCCGTCAGGCCCGGAATGGTCTTGACGTTCAGTGCGGCAATCTTGTCGCTTGTCAGGGTGGCAAGACTGTCGTTCGACAGAGCTGCCACCTGCGTGGCGGTCAGTGCGCCGATCTGCGTTGTCGACAGCAGCGTCACCTGCTGCGGTGTCAGCGCGCCGACCTGGCTTGCGCTCAAGGCCGCAATCTGGCCGGCCGTCATTGCGGTGATCTGGTCGGAACCGAGGACAGCGATCTGCTGCGTCGTCAGGCCCGCGATGCCGGCCGTGCCGATTGCTGCGAATTTGGCAGCCGGCAGATTGGAGAGCTGCGTGGGTGTCAGTGCCGCCACCTGGGTGGCGGTCAGGGCGCCCATCTGCGCCGTCGTCAAGGCTTCAATCTGGTTGGTCGACAGCGCCGCGATCTGCGTCGTCGACAAGGCCGCGACTGCGGTGGTGCTCAGGGCTGCGATCTGCTCCTGTGACAATACGCCGAGTGCCGCCGTCGTCAGCGCCGCTGCCTGGGTCGCACCCAAGCCAGCGATCTGCTTGGTGTTCAGTGCGTCAACCTGCGTCGCTGTCAGTGCGCCGATCTGCTGTGCGCTCATGGCGCCAAGCTGGGCTGGAGTCAGTGCTGCGACCTGGTCCAGGTTCAATGCGGCGATGGTCTCAGTGTCGAGACCGCTGAGAGCACCGGTGGTTATCGCCGCGATTTCGGTCGGCTGGAAAGCCAGGATGTCCGCATTGCGCATCACGCTCAGCTGTTCGGCGGTAAGACCGGCGATCTGTGTTGCCGTCATCGCTTCAATCTGACTGGACGACAATGCCGCGATCTGATCCGTGCTCAGGGCCGAAACCGTGCGAGCCGAAAGTCCGGCGATCTGCTCGCGGGACAGCGAGGCAATATTGCTTGGAGACAGCGAGGCGATCTGGG
>JARXAK010000103.1 GCA_029865885.1 Rhizobium sp.
CAGCGGCTGGTTCAGCCTGGAATAATCGACCGTGATCTCGGCGAGCGAAAACTGGTTGAGAACGCTCTGGATCTGCGGCGCGGGTGGCGCCTGGCAGGCCGCAAGCAGTGACAGCATGGCGGCGGCAAGCGCCAGGCGGAGGTGCCCAAACGCCGAAGGCGAGCACAACGAGGCACGCATGAAGGACATGGGCAATCTCCGTCTGGCTGTCTTTGCGAGGGCGGAAAGACCGCATCTGCAGGGTTTTCAGGCGGCAAGGCTACGATGAAAACCGCGTGCTGTCTTGATAGGGCAGGGGGGAAACGAATTGTTAACCACAATGTCAAGCCTTGCTTATGGAAGGCGCTGGCCGGAGCGCATACCCATCTCCCCCTTGAGGGGGGAGGTCGCGCGAACGCGCGGGCGGGGGTGAACTGTGGCAGCGAGTTTCAGGGTATCGATTTGGGTGACTGTGTTGCCGCTCACCCCACCCCGGAGCTTCGCTCCGACCCCCCCCCTCAAGGGGAGGGTGCCACCCTTCGAAGCACGCGGTCTCCATTCTCCCCACCTGTGGGGGAGATGTCGGCGCAGCCGACAGAGGGGGTGTATGCCGCAGGCAAGCACAACCGCGATCAGCGCCGGCGGCGCTCCCTCTTCTCCCCAGCGGGGAGAAGGTGGCGCGTAGCGCTCAGGTGCAACTTGTTGCACCGGGGATGAGGGGGACCGAAGCTCACCGACTTCAGGCAATACGCCAGAACTGCTCACTGTTGATGAAAAGAGTTCTACAGCACAGACTGCGGCCAAGCCGCCCCCTCATCGCCTCGCTTTGCTCGGCACTTCTCCCCGCTGGGGAGAAGAGGGAATGATTGCCCGACGACATCGAAAGTGATGGAACGAATTTCACCGCCACCCCTTGACCCTCCCATGATGGGAAGGTCCATGTAAGGGCACAGAGGTGATGACATGAATATGCAAAGCATGAATAGAACGGCCGGATCAGAAGCCGGAGCCATCCGGCTGGAGATCCCGGTCGAGGGCATGACCTGTGCGTCCTGCGTGCGCCGGGTGGAGAAGGCCGCAGCCTCTGTCGAGGGCGTCTCCGAAAGTGCTGTGAATTTTGCCACCGAAACCCTGTCGCTTAACGTTGGCCCCGGCTTTTCCGGCGAGGCGCTGGAAAAGGCGATCGCGGAGGCGGGCTATGAGGCGCGGGCCGAAACCGTCAGGCTCGAAATCGAGGACATGACCTGCGCCTCCTGTGTGTCCAGGGTGGAAAAGGCGCTGAAGACCGTCGCCGCCGTTCAGACCGCCAGCGTCAATCTGGCAACCGGCGAGGCCGTGGTCCGCGTCTTTGGCGGGGCAGCAGCCCTGCCGGCGATGAAGGCTGCGGTGGAAAAGGCCGGCTATCAGGTGCGGCTGGCGGGACCTGAGCAGAGCCCGGATGCGGGTGGAGATGCGGGCGAGGGTGCGGGCAGGCCGGCTGCGGAAGATGACAGCCGCGAGGCAAGGCGTGCCCGCGAGATCGACGGGCTCTGGCGCGATGCGCTGATCGCCGGGCTGCTGACCCTGCCGCTCTTCGTCGTGGAAATGGGCAGCCACATCTATCCGCCGCTGCATCATGTGCTGATGCAGGTTTTCCCCGGCAACAGCCTGTATCTGTTGCAGTTTGCGCTGGCGACGGCGGTGCTCGCCGGGCCCGGAAGGCGGTTTTATATCAAGGGCATTCCGGCTCTTGTCCGGCTCACACCTGACATGAACTCGCTGGTCGCGATCGGAACCTCGGCCGCCTATCTCTATTCTGTCGTGACGACCTTTGCGCCCACGCTTCTGCCGGTCGAGGCGCGCCATGTCTATTACGAGGCCGCCACCGTCATCGTCACGCTGATCCTGGTCGGACGGCTGCTGGAGGCGCGTGCCAAGGGCCGCACGGGCGCGGCGATCCGCAAGCTGGCGGGTCTTCAGGCCAGGAACGCACGGGTGGAGCGTGACGGGGAGATGCGCGATGTGGCGCTTTCGGATGTCAGGCTCGGCGATGTCGTCGTGGTCCGACCGGGCGAGCGCATTCCCGTCGATGGCCGGGTGATCGATGGGGCAAGTGCGGTTGACGAGGCGATGATCTCGGGCGAGCCGATCCCGGTGGAGAAGGGCGCGGGGGCGACCGTCATTGGCGGCACGGTCAATGGCTCCGGAAGCTTCCGTTTCGAGGCGACCGGCATCGGCGCCGATATGATGCTGTCGCGCATCATCCGCATGGTTGCCGAAGCGCAAGGGGCGAAACTGCCGATCCAGAAACTGGTCGACGAGGTGACGGCCTGGTTCGTGCCGGCAGTGATGGCAGTGGCACTCCTGACCTTTGTCGTCTGGCTCCTTGTCGGGCCCGAGCCGGCCTATACCTATGGGCTGGTGGCAGCCGTTGCCGTGCTGATCATCGCCTGCCCCTGCGCCATGGGGCTCGCCACCCCGACCTCGATCATGGTTGGCACGGGCCGCGCTGCCGAACTCGGCGTGCTCTTCCGCAAGGGCGAGGCGCTGCAGACGCTTGCCGACATCGACACCGTCGTCATGGACAAGACCGGCACGATCACCAAGGGACGGCCGGAAGTGACGGAGATCGTTCTGTCGCAAGGCTTTGACCGGGCAGAGCTTCTGGCGCTGACGGCAAGCCTGGAGGCGCGCTCCGAACACCCGCTGGCCGATGCCATTGTCCGGGCGGCGGAGGCCGAGGGGCTGGCACTTTCGGAGGCAAGCGAGGTCGTCGCCGTGCCGGGCTTCGGCGTCACCGGCATGGTCAAGGGTCGGCGCGTGGCAGCCGGTGCCGATCGCTATATGGTGAAACTCGGGGTGATGCCACACGGTCTCTCCCCCCTTGTGGGGGAGATGGCCGGCAGGCCAGAGGGGGATTTTGTCTCTGGTTCATCACCTACGGAAAATCCCCTCCCCAACCCCTCCCCACAAGGGGGAGGGGCTGTCTCCGCCGACGCGCGGCCACACGGCCTCTCCCCCCTTGTGGGGGAGATGGCCGCCCTTCGACAGGCTCAGGGTCCAGAGGGGGACTTGTCTCTGTCGAACCTCACCGCCGCCGTCACCCGTCTCGCCGATGAAGGGGCAAGCCCGCTTTATGTGGCGGTCGATGGAAAGCTCGCCGCCGCCATTGCGGTCGCCGATCCGCTGAAGGAGACGAGCGTGGCGGCGATTGCGGCGCTGAAGGGGCTGGGATTGAAAGTGGTGATGGTGACCGGCGACAACAGGCGCACGGCAAACGCCATTGCCGCCAAAGCCGGCATCGACGAGGTCGTGGCCGAAGTTCTGCCGGAAGGAAAGGTCAGCGTCATCAAGACCTTACAGGAGAAGGGCGCAAAGCTCGCCTTTATCGGCGACGGCATCAATGATGCGCCGGCGCTGGCCACGGCAGACGCCGGCATCGCGATTGGCACGGGCACCGATGTGGCGATTGAAAGTGCCGATGTAGTGCTGGTCGGTGGCGATCTCTCGGGCGCGCTGCATGCGATTGAACTGTCGCGCCAGGTGATGCGCAACATCCGCCAGAACCTGTTCTGGGCCTTTGGCTACAATGTCGCGCTGATTCCCGTGGCAGCCGGCGCGCTCTATCCGGTGTTTGGCTGGATGCTCTCGCCGATGCTCGGGGCCGCCGCCATGGGGCTGTCGAGCGTGTTTGTGCTGACAAATGCGCTGCGGTTGAAACGTGCGCGGGTGACGGGGTTCTCGACCTCCCCTTGAGGGGGAGGTCGCGCGGAACGCGCGGGTGGGGTGATGTTGGTGTCCGCCGCCGGGTCACCCCACCCCGGAGCTTCGCTCCGACCCTCCCCCTCAAGGGGAGGGTGGAGGATCTATCTCCCCCCTTGCGGGGGAGCAAACGGAGAACAAGACGATGACGATGAATATCGGCGAGGCCTCCGCCGCCTCGGGCGTTTCGGCCAAGATGATCCGCTATTACGAGGAGATCGGGCTGATTGCGCCGGCGGGGCGGACGGCCTCCAACTACCGGGTCTATGATAGAGACAGCGTCAACCGGCTGCGCTTTGTGCGCCGCTCCCGCAATCTCGGCTTTTCGCTTGAAGAGACCGAGCGGCTGCTCAAACTCTGGGACGACAAGGAGCGGGCGAGCGCCGAGGTGAAGGCCCTGGCGCTCGCCCATGTCGAGGAGCTGGAGCAGAAGATTGCCGAGATGCAGGCGATGCGCGACACGCTTTTTCATCTGGCCGAACGCTGCCAGGGCAATGACCGGCCGAACTGCCCGATCCTGGCTGACCTCGAGGGCCGGCCGCTGCGGCAAAAGACCACTGCGAAAGATGAGGCCGGGGACTGTTGCGGGGCTTGACCTTGCCCCTGTGGGAAGGTGCAGGAAAGGGGCGGTTTTGCGGTGATGAGCCCCGCCCTCTGCCGGCTGTTCCGATATCGTTCGCCCAAGGGCAAGCGTGGCCGTTGCGCCTGGGGGCTTTCCACGCAATGCCCAGCCACGCGAGCGCGCAAAAGACAGACAAGGCCGGAGCAAGCCGGCAAACGAAGGAAGGACAACACCATGAATGGACAGACGATTTTCAGGATCGAGGACATGACCTGCGGGCATTGCGAAAAGACGGTGGTGAAGGCGCTGGCCGAGGTGTTGCCGGGAAGCGCCGTCACCATCGACCTTGCCGCCCGCAAGGCCTTTGTCCATGGCGATGCGGTTCTCGCCGAACAGGCGATCCGCGAGGCGGGTTATACGCCGGTGCGGGAAGGATGAGGGGGGAGGGAGGAGGCATTAGGCAGTAGCCAATAGGGATTGGGAGTGGTCCGCAGCGGAGAGCGATGAAGGCGCAGGGTTGCCACGTTGCTCGGGAATCAATCCAATCTCTCTGCCGACTGCCGACTGCCGACTGCCGACTGCCGACTGCCGACTGCCGACTGCCGACTGCCGACTGCCGACTGCCGACTGCCGACTGCCGACTGCCGACTGCCGACTGCCTGTTCCTCCCCTTGCAATCTCCGCAAGCCTCAATATATATGAAATATAGTATATATTTTGGAGGCAGTGCCATGAGCAAGGACTACATCGCCATCACCCGTGAAATCTCGAGCGGGATCAAGACCCTGCGCAAGGATATTCCCGATGTGATGGCCGGCTTTTCGGCCATGGCCGGGGCGGCGACGAAGGATGGGGCGCTGTCGAAGAAGGTCAAGGAACTGGTGGCGCTCGGCATTGCCATCTCGACCCGCTGCGACGGCTGCATCGGCTTTCACACTGAAGCGCTGATCAAGCTTGGCACCACCAAGGCGGAATTCGAGGAGACGCTGGGGCTTGCGGTCTATATGG
>JARXAK010000015.1 GCA_029865885.1 Rhizobium sp.
GGTGGAGGAGAACCCAAGCGACTTCCAATATGTTCTTGAGATGGTGCTCGAGCAGCGGGATGTCACGGCCCATTCCTTCGGCCTGTCGATCAAAGCCGCCAATGCGACCGTCGAGGTTTTGACCCCGGACGGTTTCCGCGCCCATTACGGACAGGATGCCGGCCTTTCGGAGCGGGGCCTGGTCGGAGCCGCCGTGGTCGTGGGCGTCGCCGATCTCGGCGTGACAGAAGCCTGCCTCGCTGCTAATGGCGTCCCCTATTACAAAACGGGTGCGCGCCTCGTCGTCGCGCCGGAAAAGGGCCAGGGTGTGACCTTCGCCTTCGAGGAGTTGAAATGAGCGTTTCTCCCAATTCGGAAGTCGTGGTCGGCACAGGTGACGGCCAGGCCGTCTTCTCCCAGAAGGGCCGTTTTGCCCTGATCGCCGGCCCCTGCCAGATGGAAAGCCGTGACCACGCCTTCATGATCGCCGGTCAGCTCGTCGAGCTCTGCCGCGAGCTTGGCCTCGGCCTCGTCTACAAGTCCTCCTTCGACAAGGCGAACCGCACCTCCTTGTCGGCCGAGCGCGGCATCGGGCTTGAAACGGCGATGGAAGTCTTCGCCGACATCAAGAAGGAATTCGGCGTTCCGGTTCTGACCGACATCCACACCGAAGAGCAGTGCGCCGCAGTCGCCCCGACCGTTGATGTCCTGCAGATCCCGGCCTTCCTCTGCCGCCAGACGGACTTGCTTGTCGCCGCCGCCAAGACGGGCCGCGCGATCAATGTGAAGAAGGGCCAATTCCTCGCCCCCTGGGACATGAAGAACGTACTCAACAAGATCACCGGTTCCGGCAATCCGAACGTTCTGCTCTGCGAACGCGGTGCGTCCTTCGGTTACAATACGCTGGTCTCCGACATGCGCTCGCTGCCGATCATGGCGGCCATGGGGGCGCCGGTTGTCTTTGACGCCACCCATTCTGTGCAGCAGCCGGGCGGGCAGGGCGGCTCTTCCGGTGGTCAGCGCGAATTCGTCGAGACGCTGGCCCGCGCTGCCGTCGCGGTCGGTGTTGGTGGCCTCTTCATCGAGACTCACCAGGACCCGGACAATGCGCCATCGGATGGCCCGAACATGGTGAAGATCACCGATATGCGTCGTCTGCTCGAAAAACTCATCGCCTTCGATGAGATCGCCAAGGCATCCTGATCGGCCTCTTGCGGCGCTTCAATCGGTTGAACCGGAAGCGCCGCATATGATTGCGCTTTAAATCGATTAGATTTCGTTCATTCCGCTTTCCATCCGTCATTGTATTTTCCCGATCATCGGATAAGAGAGGATGACTCACAGGCGGGTCTGGAGGCTTTGTGCCCGGTGACCGGCCTCAGGAGCCTTGTCCATTTTCCGCCACCAGGGAGCGAACATGACCGCCATCACCGACATCATCGGCCGCGAGATTCTCGACAGCCGCGGCAACCCGACCGTCGAGGTCGACGTCTATCTCGAAGACGGCAGCATGGGCCGCGCGGCCGTTCCCTCGGGCGCCTCGACCGGCGCCCATGAAGCGGTCGAGCTACGCGACGGTGGCTCGCGTTACCTCGGCAAGGGTGTCGAAAAGGCCGTCGAAGCCGTCAATGGCGAGATCTATGATGCGATCGGCGGTCACGATGCCGAAAACCAGATCCAGATTGACAATCTGATGATCCAGCTGGACGGCACGCCGAACAAGTCGCGCCTCGGTGCCAACGCCATCCTCGGCGTGTCGCTCGCCGTTGCCAAGGCTGCCGCCCAGTCCTCCGGCCTGCCGCTCTATCGCTACGTTGGCGGCCCGAACGCCCATGTCCTGCCGGTTCCGATGATGAACATCATCAACGGCGGCGCCCATGCCGACAACCCGATCGACTTCCAGGAGTTCATGATCGTGCCGGTTGGCGCAGACACCATCCGCGACGCAGTTCGCATGGGTTCGGAAGTTTTCCACACCCTGAAGAAGCAGCTCGCAGCCGACGGCCACAATACCAATGTCGGCGACGAAGGCGGTTTTGCGCCGGGTCTCGCATCGGCTCCTGCCGCCCTCGACTTCATCATGAAGTCGATCGAGAAGGCCGGCTATCGTCCGGGCGAAGACATGCACATCGCGCTCGACTGCGCCTCGACCGAATTCTTCAAGAACGGCAAGTATGTTCTGGAAGGCGAAGGCCGCACGCTTGAGCCGGAAGCCATGGCGGAATATCTCGCCGAACTCGCTGCCAAGTACCCGATCTTCTCGATCGAAGACGGCATGGCCGAAGACGACTGGGATGGTTGGAAGTCGCTGACCGACAAGGTCGGCAATAAGGTTCAGCTCGTCGGCGACGATCTCTTCGTCACCAATTCGGCCCGCCTGCGCGATGGCATCAAGATGGGTGTTGCCAACTCCATCCTGGTCAAGGTCAACCAGATCGGATCGCTGTCGGAAACCCTCGACGCCGTCTCGACCGCCCACCGCGCCGCCTATACCGCCGTGATGTCGCACCGTTCGGGTGAAACCGAGGATTCGACGATCGCCGATCTCGCGGTTGCCACCAACTGCGGTCAGATCAAGACCGGCTCGCTCGCGCGCTCGGACCGCACCGCCAAGTACAACCAGCTGATCCGCATCGAGGAAGAGCTGGGTCCGCAGGCTGTCTACGCAGGTTCCTCAATCCTGCGCGGCTGATATCTGCCAATCTTGAATTGAAGCCCGTGCCGGTTGCCTCCGGCGCGGGCTTTTTCTTTGGTCCTGCGATTAGGGTCAACGATCGGTTAAGACATGATCGTTACCCTTGCGACAAGTTTCGCGTTTCAGGGCATCTGTCGGCATGTGGACCAGACATCACAAGAAAAAGAAATACGGTCGTCTCATTCTCCCCGCCGTGACAATCGCCTTCCTGTCTTATTTCGGCTACCACTCTGTGCATGGCGACTATGGCCTGAAGGCCGGCCAGCAGTTCGAGCGCATTCGTCTGGAGCGTGCCGCAGAGCTTGAGAAGCTCGTGGCCCAGCGCACTGTGCTGGAAAAGGAGGTGAGCCTCCTGAGTGACGGTTCGCTCGACGAGGACATCATCGACGAAAAGGCGCGGTACCAGCTGAATATGTCGCGCCCGGATGAAATAGTGATCTTCAACACCTATTTCTGATTAACTCAAATGCAGTTAATCGTAAATTTTTTAGTCATTACAGTTGCTTGCGGCGAATGTGAGCCATGCATTTATGGCATTGCCGCCGTCGTTTTTCTTCCCTATTCTGTGTTCAACTTTGGACCATAATAACCCATGGGAGGGATGCATGGCGCCTCGCAAGCCAGCAGCTGCGAACGGTCGGAAGTCTTCCGCCAAGTCGGCCGGCAAGGAATTCACCGGAAAAAACGCACCCGAATTCGGAGCAGATGAAGAGCTTCACGCATACCGTGAAATGCTTCTGATCCGCCGTTTCGAAGAAAAGGCCGGCCAGCTTTACGGCATGGGCTTCATCGGGGGCTTCTGTCACCTGTATATCGGCCAGGAAGCTGTCGTTGTCGGCATGCAGATGGCGCAGAAGGAAGGTGATCAGGTCATCACCGCCTATCGCGACCACGGACACATGCTGGCAGCGGGCTTGAGCGCGCGCGGCGTCATGGCCGAGCTCACGGGTCGCCGCAGTGGCCTGTCGAAGGGCAAGGGCGGTTCCATGCACATGTTCTCGAAAGAGAAGCATTTCTATGGTGGCCACGGCATCGTTGGCGCGCAGGTTTCGCTCGGAACCGGCCTTGCCTTCGCCAACAAGTATCGCGGCAATGACAATGTCTCGGTTGCCTATTTCGGCGACGGCGCTGCCAACCAGGGTCAGGTCTACGAGAGCTTCAACATGGCTGCCCTTTGGCAGCTGCCGATCATCTACATCGTCGAGAACAACCGTTACGCCATGGGCACCTCGACGGCCCGCGCCACGGCCCAGTCGAACTACTCGCTGCGCGGCTCCGGCTTCGGCATCCCCGGCGTCCAGGTCGATGGCATGGATGTGCGCGCCGTCAAGGCGGCTGCCGATGAGGCGCTCGAACATTGCCGTTCCGGCAAGGGTCCGATCATTCTGGAAATGCTGACCTATCGCTATCGCGGCCACTCGATGTCCGACCCGGCGAAGTATCGCTCCAAGGAAGAAGTTCAGAAGATGCGGTCGGAGCAGGATCCGATCGAGCAGGTCAAGGCTCGTCTGCTGGAAAACGGCTGGGCCTCAGAAGACCAGCTGAAGGCGATCGACAAGGATGTGCGCGACATTGTTGCGGACAGTGCCGATTTCGCCCAGGCCGATCCGGAGCCGGATGTATCCGAGCTCTACACCGACATTCTTCTGTAATCGGGGAGGGAACCCATGCCGATCGAAATTTTGATGCCCGCCCTTTCTCCGACCATGGAAGAAGGCACGCTTTCCAAGTGGATCAAGCAGGAAGGCGATACTGTAAAGTCTGGCGACGTGATCGCCGAGATCGAGACCGACAAGGCGACCATGGAAGTGGAAGCCGTCGATGAAGGCGTGCTCGGCAAGCTGCTGATCGCGGCCGGCACCGAGAACGTCAAGGTCAACACGCCGATCGCCGTTTTGCTTCAGGATGGTGAAAGCGCCGATGCTGCCCCCGCTCCGAAGGCAGCGCCTGCCGCCGCCGAGCCGGTATCCGCTCCGGCAGCTGCAGCGCCTGCTGCTGCCGCCGTTCCGGCTGCTCCGAAGGTTGAAGTCGCTAGCGATCCGGACGTTCCGGCCGGCACCGAAATGGTGACGATGACGGTGCGTGAAGCGCTGCGCGAAGCCATGGCCGAGGAAATGCGCGCCAATCCTGACGTCTTCATCATGGGTGAGGAAGTCGCCGAATATCAGGGCGCCTACAAGATCACGCAGGGGCTTCTGCAGGAATTCGGCGCCAAGCGCGTCGTCGACACCCCGATCACCGAGCATGGTTTTGCCGGTCTCGGTGTCGGTGCCGCAATGGCCGGCCTGAAGCCGATCGTCGAATTCATGACCTTCAACTTCGCCATGCAGGCGATCGACCACATCATCAACTCGGCTGCCAAGACGCTCTACATGTCCGGCGGTCAGATGGGTGCGCCGATCGTCTTCCGTGGCCCGAACGGGGCAGCTGCCCGCGTCGGCGCCCAGCACAGCCAGGACTATGCCGCCTGGTATAGCCAGATCCCGGGCCTCAAGGTCGTCATGCCCTATACGGCAGCCGACGCCAAGGGCCTGCTGAAGGCTGCCATCCGCGATCCGAACCCGGTCATCTTCCTGGAAAACGAAATCCTCTACGGTCACTCCTTCGAAGTGCCGAAGATGGATGACTTTGTCCTGCCGATCGGCAAGGCGCGCATCCACAAGACCGGCAAGGACGTGACCATCGTTTCCTTCGGTATCGGCATGACCTATTCGGTCAAGGCCGTCGAGGAACTGGCGAAGGAAGGCATCGATGTCGAGCTGATCGACCTCAGAACCATCCGTCCGATGGACCTGCCGACCGTCATCGAATCCGTCAAGAAGACCGGGCGTCTGGTGACCGTCGAGGAAGGCTATCCGCAGTCCTCCGTCGGCACCGAAATTGCGACCCGCGTCATGCAGCAGGCCTTCGACTATCTCGATGCTCCGATCCTGACGATCGCCGGCAAGGATGTGCCGATGCCGTATGCGGCCAATCTTGAAAAGCTGGCACTGCCGAGCGTTGCCGAAGTCGTTCAGGCCGTCAAAACCGTCTGCTACAAGTAAGGGGGCAAGGTCATGCCGATCAATATCACCATGCCGGCCCTGTCTCCGACGATGGAAGAGGGCAATCTGGCCAAGTGGCTGGTCAAGGAAGGCGACAAGGTCAAGTCCGGCGATGTGATCGCCGAGATCGAAACCGACAAGGCAACCATGGAAGTGGAAGCCGTCGATGAGGGCATCATCGCGAAGATCGTCGTTCCCGCCGGCACAGAGGCCGTGAAGGTCAACGCACTGATCGCGATCCTCGCCGAGGAAGGCGAGGACGTCGCCGCCGCCGCGGCCGGTGGCGGATCATCCGCACCGAAGGCCGAAGCTGCTCCCGCTCCCAAGGCGGAAGCCGCGACAGCGCCGGCATCGGCGCCGGTCGCAGCACCGGCCCCCGCAGTCGCATCGGCTGCCCCGGCCGCATCGACCGGCGAGCGGGTCTTCGCCTCGCCGCTCGCCCGTCGTCTCGCCAAGGACGCCGGTCTTGATCTGAAGGCTGTCTCCGGCTCCGGTCCGAAGGGCCGCGTCGTCAAGAGCGACGTCGAGAAGGCCGTCAGCACCGGTGGTGCAAGGGCTGCCCCGGCTCCTGCCGCAGCCGCGTCGAGCGCCGCACCCGCCCCGGTTCTGGCCAAGGGCGCGTCGGAAGAAGCCGTTCTCAAGAACTTCGCCGAAGGGTCCTACGAGCTCGTGCCGCATGACGGCATGCGCAAGACGATCGCCAAGCGTCTGCAGGAATCGAAGCAGACCATCCCGCATTTCTACGTCTCGGTGGATTGCGAACTGGATGCGCTCATGGCGCTGCGTGCCCAGCTCAATGCAGCCGCTCCTGAAAAGGACGGCAAGCCGGCTTACAAGCTTTCGGTCAACGACCTGGTGATCAAGGCCCTGGCGCTGGCACTTCGCGACGTGCCGGATGCCAACGTCTCCTGGACCGACACCAACATGGTCAAGCACAAGCATGCCGATGTCGGCGTGGCGGTCTCGATCCCCGGCGGCCTGATCACCCCGATCATCCGCAAGGCCGAGACAAAGAGCCTGTCCACCATCTCCAACGAGATGAAGGACCTCGGCAAGCGCGCCAAGGACCGCAAGCTGAAGCCCGAGGAATATCAGGGCGGCACGACGGCCGTGTCCAACATGGGCATGATGGGCGTGAAGAGCTTCTCAGCTGTGGTCAACCCGCCGCATGCAACGATCCTCGCGGTCGGCGCCGGCGAAGAGCGGGTGGTTGTGAAGAGCGGCGAGATGAAAATCGCCAATGTCATGACCGTGACGCTGTCGACCGACCATCGCTGCGTCGATGGCGCGCTGGGAGCCGAACTGCTCGGCGCCTTCAAGCGCTACATCGAAAATCCGATGGGCATGCTGGTCTGATCAGGGAGCGGTGTAATGAAGACCGTTCTCGCTTACGGCGACAGCCTGACATGGGGATACGACCCTGTACATCTGGGTCGGCATGCCCATGAGGACCGCTGGACGAGCGTCTTGCAAAAGGCGCTCGGTCACGGGGTCCGGGTGATCGCCGAAGGCTTGAACGGCCGCACCACGGCCTATGATGACCATCTGGGTGATTGCGAACGCAACGGCGTGAAGCTGTTGCCGACGATTCTTGCGACGCACAAGCCGATCGACCTCGTTGTTATCATGCTGGGGACCAACGACCTCAAGCGCGGGATCCAGGGTACGGCGATCGGCGCGACCAGTGGTGTCAAGCGGCTGGTCAAGCTCGTCCAGAAGCATGACTGGGGTTTCGAGTTCGAGGAGCCCGAGATCCTGATCGTCGCACCGCCGGCGATCCGCGAGACGGCCAATTCGGTGTTCGGCGCCATGTTCAACCACTCGGTGGAAGAAGGCGCCATGCTGGCCAGCATGTATCGCGACGCGGCGGATGAGGCCGGATGTGCCTTCTTCGACGCGGGATCGGTCGCCGAAACCACGCCGCTCGATGGCATCCATCTCGATGCGGAAAACACCCGTGCGATCGGTCGCGGTCTTGAGCCGGTCGTCCGCATGATGCTTGGACTTTGAAGAAAGACCGCATCCTGCATCCTCTGGCAGGGCGCGTTGATCAAAATCAAGGAGGTCTTGTGCGCTGCGTCTAACCTGAACCCATCAACCCCGAAAGAGGAGATGGGATCATGTCGAACACACCACACGAACTGGCAGTGGAATTCCCGGAACACGTCGCTCTGATGCGTCATCTGAAGGAAACGGATGGTCACTTTGCGAGATTGTTCGAGACCTATCACGAGGTGAACCGGGCCATCCATCGCGCCGAAACAGATGTCGAGCCTGCAGACGATTTCCATGTCGTGGAAATGCGCAAGAAGCGGATGCAGCTCAAGGATGAAATCTACGGGATGCTGGTTCGTCACGAACCGGAAGCCGAGACACCCGCAGCCTGAGGGTCTCGCTTCCAATCCCGAAACGGACCTCCGCTTCAGCGGAGGTTCGCAGGAAACCGAGGAGTGGAAGCGCCCATGTCGAATGCTTACGACGTCATCATCATCGGCTCCGGCCCCGGCGGTTACGTCACCGCCATCCGTGCCGCCCAGCTCGGCCTGAAGACCGCGATCGTCGAGCGCGAGCATCTGGGCGGCATCTGCCTGAACTGGGGCTGCATTCCGACCAAGGCGCTGCTGCGCTCAGCAGAGATCCTCGATCACGCCAACCACGCCAAGGCTTACGGCCTGACGCTGAATGGCACGATGACCGCCGACGTCAAGGATGTGGTCGCCCGCTCCCGCGGCGTCTCTGCCCGTCTCAATGGCGGCATCGGCTTCCTGATGAAGAAGAACAAGATCGACGTCATCTGGGGCGAAGCCAAGCTTTCCAAGCCCGGCGAGATCGTCGTCGGCAAGATGACCAAGCCGGTTGTCGAACCGCAGAACCCGGTTCCGAAGGGTGTCTTGGGCGAGGGCACCTACACCGCCAAGCACATCATCGTCGCAACCGGTGCACGTCCGCGCGCACTGCCGGGCATCGAGCCCGATGGCAAGCTGATCTGGACCTATTTCGAAGCGATGAAGCCGGACTTCATGCCGAAATCGATCGTGGTCATGGGCTCGGGTGCCATCGGCATCGAATTCGCCTCCTTCTACCGCTCCATGGGCGTCGACGTCACCGTCGTCGAACTGATGGCCAACATCATGCCGGTCGAGGACGTGGAAATCTCCACCTTCGCCCGCAAGCAGCTGGAAAAGCACGGCCTCAAGATCATCACCGAAGCAAAGGTGTCTAAGGTCGAAAAGGGTGCAAACTCCATCACCGCCCATGTCGAGACCAAGGATGGCAAGGTCCAGACGATCACCGCTGACCGCCTGATCTCCGCCGTCGGCGTCCAGGGCAATATCGAAAACCTCGGCCTCGAAACCCTCGGCGTGAAGACCGATCGCGGCTGCATCGTCATCGACGGTTACGGCAAGACCAATGTGCCGGGCCTCTACGCGATCGGCGACGTCGCCGGCCCGCCGATGCTCGCCCACAAGGCCGAGCATGAAGGCGTGATCTGCATTGAGAAGATCGCCGGTGTTCCGGGCGTGCATCCGATGGACAAGTCCAAGATCCCGGGCTGCACCTATTGCAACCCGCAGGTCGCCTCCGTCGGTCTGACGGAAGCCAAGGCCAAAGAACAGGGCCGCGACATCCGCGTTGGCCGCTACTCCTTTGCCGCCAATGGCAAGGCGATTGCGCTCGGCGAAGACCAGGGCATGATCAAGACGATCTTCGACAAGAAGACGGGTGAACTGATCGGTGCCCATATGGTCGGCACGGAAGTGACGGAACTGATCCAGGGCTTCGTCATCGCCATGAACCTCGAGACAACAGAGGAAGAGCTGATGCACACGATCTTCCCGCATCCGACGCTTTCGGAAATGATGAAGGAAAGCGTGCTGGACGCCTATGGCCGTGTTTTGAACGCCTGACATCCGGTTGTGAGATTACCTCTTGCCGCCTATATAGGCGGCGAGGGTCCAACCCGAAGGAGTGTTTGATGGGTTTCGAGATTGGCTGGTTCATGACGATCATTGTCGGCGGTATTGCCGGCTGGTTGGCTGGAAAGCTCATGGATATGCGCTTTGGCGTGTTGATGAACATTGTCATCGGCATTGTGGGTGCAGCCGTCGCAGCAGCCATCTTCCGGCGCCTCGGTATCTTCGTCGAGGGTGATACGCTCGGCTATCTGATCACCAGTTTCGTCGGCGCTAGCCTTCTTCTCTTCATCGCCAAGCTCGTTCGGCGATAACTACCAGGCCGCCTGCGCGGCGAGACAGGGTCTTTACCATGGTCACCATTCTCGACAGGACCAATCTTGTGCCGGCACCAGCCGACGAGAAGCGCGTCCGCCATCCGGAAAAGGCCCACAAGCCCGACACCGAAGTGCTGCGCAAGCCGGAATGGATCCGCGTCAAGGCGCCGACCTCGAAGGGCTATCACGAGACCCGCGAGCTGGTGCGCTCCCACAAGCTGGTGACGGTCTGCGAAGAGGCGGGCTGCCCGAACATCGGCGAGTGCTGGGACAAGAAGCATGCGACCTTCATGATCATGGGCGAGATCTGTACCCGCGCCTGTGCCTTCTGCAACGTCGCGACCGGCAAACCGAATGCGCTTGATCTCGATGAACCGGAAAATGTCGCCAAGGCCGTCCGCCAGATGGGCCTCTCCCACGTCGTCATCACCTCCGTCGACCGCGACGACCTCGCCGACGGTGGCGCCGAGCATTTCGAGAAGGTGATCTGGGCCATCCGCGAAGCCTCGCCCGGAACAACGATCGAAATCCTCACCCCGGACTTCCTGAAGAAGCCGGGCGCGCTGGAGCGCGTCGTGGCCGCCAAGCCCGACGTCTTCAACCACAACATGGAAACCGTTCCCGGCAACTATCTGACGGTCCGTCCAGGCGCCCGTTATTTCCACTCGGTGCGCCTCCTGCAGAGGGTGAAGGAACTCGACCCGACCATGTTTACCAAGTCCGGAATCATGGTCGGTCTCGGCGAAGAGCGGAACGAAGTTCTGCAGCTGATGGACGACCTGCGTTCCGCCGACGTCGACTTCCTGACCATCGGCCAGTATCTCCAGCCGACCCGCAAGCACCACAAGGTCGAGCGCTTCGTCACGCCGGAAGAGTTCAAGTCCTACGAGGACATCGCCTATACCAAGGGCTTCCTGATGGTCTCGTCGAGCCCGCTGACCCGCTCGTCGCACCATGCCGGCGATGACTTTGCAAGGCTGAAGGCGGCGCGGGAGAAGCTGCTCGCCAAAGCTTGACCGGTTACCCGAGATTGTCCTGCCAATCCTCGCGTGCGTTGGGGACGGCTATAATGAGGACGTCGCCGCTGGGCTTCACGCTATAGATCAACAGATGCGATCCTGTCGGGTGAACGCGAACCGGTGGCATGATTTCTGAGCGTTCCCGCGCCATGCCAGGGTTCTCGGCAATCAAAGTGAAAACGTGTTCGAGATGGGTATGGTAGGCCTCGGCCTGCGCCTCTCCGAAAGTCTCCACACCGCGCCGATAGATCTTGCGGACGTCCTCCGCTGCTCGACGGGTGAGCCGATAGCTCAAGCAGATCTGCTCCGTTGGCCCTTCAGGGAGTGGAGAATATCCTGCATGCTCTCGTCGCTCTCGCCGCTGGCGATCCCCTCGTCGACGATTGCCTGGATGCGGGCAACCTCTCTCTGGCGCACTTGCTCCTGGCTGATCAGATCCTGGATATAGGCCTCCTCGTTGGCGAACTGACCCTCTTGGGTCTGATCGTCGACAAACTGCTTCATCTTGTCGGGCAGCCGAATGCTGAGCTTGGCCATACATCTGTCTCCTGTGACCGGATGTTGCTCGCGTCCGACTAAAAAGTCAAAACTTGACGGACTGAACGAGAGCGAGGCGATTCGGGTGCGTAACATTCCGACAAGTGACGAAGCCGCCAATCACCTGCGCCAAGCCCGACGTATCATGGTAATCGGCTGCTCCGGCGGGGGAAAGTCTACCTTTTCTCGCAAGCTTGCCACCGCACTCGATCTTGCCAATCACTCGATGGATCGCGAGGTTTTCTGGCTTCCGAATTGGGTCCAGCGTCCGAGGTCCGAGCAAATGGCGATACTCTCTGAGATCGTAGAGACAGACAGATGGCTTCTCGACGGTACCAATCCCTCAAGCTTCGACATCCGCCTGCCGCGCACCGATCTGGTCATCTGGGTGCGGTTGCCGCGGTGGCGCTGCCTGCTTGGCGTCTATCGCCGTGCCAGGCGCCATATCGGCCGCCATCGCCCTGACATGGCCGATGGCTGCGTCGAGCAATGGCCCGATCGCGAATTCCTCTCCTACATCTGGAATTTCGAGCGCCGCTTTGCCCCCAGGATCATCCAGGAAATCGAGCGTCACGGTCCGAACGTGCCCGTCGTGACCCTGAAATCCCATGGCGAAATGGCGCAGCTGCTTGATCTTGCGGGGCTTCCTCATTAAGTCGCTGGCATGCCTCAGTTCGAAACCCGCCGCCCCGTCCAGCACTCGCCCGACCGCATGTACGCGCTCGTCGCAGACATCGAGCGCTATCCGGAATTCTTGCCGCTTTGCGAAGCGCTGACCATTCGCACGCGTCGCGAACGCGACGGCAAGGAACTGCTGCTGGCCGACATGACGGTAGGCTACAAGGCGATCCGGGAGACCTTCACGACGCAGGTCCTGCTGACGCCCTCCGAGCGCACCATTGACGTGAAATACATCGAGGGTCCATTCAAATATCTCGACAATCGCTGGCGGTTCGAAGAGGCAGGCGATGGCGGATGCTCGGTGCATTTCTACATCGACTATGAGTTCAAGAACCGCATCCTCGGTGCCTTGATGGGCTCGATGTTCGACCGTGCCTTCCGGATGTTTTCGGAGGCCTTCGAGGAGCGTGCCGACAAGATCTATGCCGGCGCCTGAACGGCGGCGATCAGCATGTCCAGTGCAGTCCTGACGGTCGCAAGCCGCACCTGATCGCGACCGATATCGCCGTAGCACATCTCGCGATGATCGGTGATGCCTGTCCGGGTCTTCAGTGCCAGATGCACCAACCCGACCGGCTTCTCGTCCGACCCGCCGCCCGGACCGGCAATGCCGGTCACCGCGACCGCCACGTGGGCGTCAGAGCGCATGAGTGCCCCTTGCGCCATCTGCAGGGCTGTTTCCTTCGAGACGGCGCCGAAGGCCTCAAACGTTGTCGCGGAAACGCCGATCAGATCCATCTTCGCCTGGTTCGTATAGGTGACGAAGCCGCGATCGACGACTGCCGAGGAGCCTGCGATTTCGGTGAGTGAC
The DNA here is from genome assembly GCA_029865885.1 of Rhizobium sp. Classification (GTDB taxonomy): domain Bacteria; phylum Pseudomonadota; class Alphaproteobacteria; order Rhizobiales; family Rhizobiaceae; genus Allorhizobium. The sequence goes on from JARXAK010000015.1 coordinate 12,998, forward strand.
CCGGCGATCAAGCCGCCTGTGCAGGACTCCGCCGTCGCGATCATCCAGCCCCGCTCACGATAGGCCATAATGATCGCTGTTGCTTGGTGTTCAATATCCGCCGCGAAGAGCCCCATCAGTCCGCTCCCCGGAAGACGACGGTGGCCGTGGCAATCGCCGCGATCCCCTCGCGTCGGCCAACGAAGCCGATCGTCTCGTTCGTCGTCGCCTTCACCGAGCAGCGATCGAGCGAGATGCCAAGAATCTCCGAGAGCTTCTCCCGCATGGCCTGACGATGCGGCCCGACCTTAGGTGCTTCGGCAATAAGCGAAATATCTGCATTCATGATCGTGCCACCGGCCTCGCGCACGATCTTTGCCGCGTGCTCCAGGAAGATGCGCGACGGCGCGCCTTTCCACTGCATGTCCGACGGCGGAAAATGGTCGCCGATGTCGCCTGCGCCACAGGTCGCGAGCAGGGCGTCAGTCAGCGCATGCAGCGCGACATCCGCATCCGAGTGGCCTTTGAGTTTCTGGTCGTGCGGAATGAAGATCCCGCAGAGCGTCACCCCATCGCCGGGCTCGAGCTGGTGCACGTCATAGCCGTTTCCGGTGCGGACGTCGGGCAGGGCGCTACCCTTCAGTTTCTCGTCGGCCATGTCGATTTCCCTTTGCACGGTCAGTTTGACATTGTCGATCGAGCCCTCAACGAGCTGGACGGGGATACCCGCCCATTCCGCGATCGAGGCGTCGTCGGTGAAATCGGCGGCCTGCTCGGTGGCGGCGCGCTCATGTGCGGCCAGGATGGTCTGGTAGTGAAAGCTTTGCGGCGTCTGGGCGGCGTAGAGATACTGGCGCGGTACAGTGCCCGTTACGGCGCCGGAGGCGTCGCCGCGCTTGATGGTATCGGCGACGGGCACCGCCGGCAACACGGCCGGTTTGCCCGCCTGAAGTTGGGTCTCAATCCGCTCCAGCAGCGATATATCGGCAAACGGGCGTACGCCGTCCTGGATCATGACATATTCGACGCCCGTCTCGCGAAGCGCCTTGAGGCCGTTCAGGACGGACTGCTGTCGCGTCGGGCCACCGGTGACGATGATCAGCGTCTCGCGGGCTGGGATGTCGGCAAGTGAGGCCTGCAGCAGATCGCGATCATCCGGATGGATGACAATGACAATCGGGCCAGTTTTGGGCCAGTCGAGGAAGCGCTTGAGCGTATGCCAGATGACCGGTTTGCCGCCGATCCGCCTATATTGCTTGGGCCCCTCGGCGGAAGCGCCGGCGCGTTCGCCCCGGCCTGCGGCAACCACGACGATCCCGATTGTTCCGCTCCGCTCTTGCTCCATCGCCCCGCCTGGTCCATGACACATTTTGTTCGCAACCGTGCTCTATCGGCTCGCCATCGCCTTTTCCAGCATCTGCACGAATTTTTGTCGATGCGTGAGCTTTGCCTCTTGGCAAGCCCGACAACGATGGCTAAAAATAGTGCAAATGCGTTCTTTGCCTGAAAGATAATCATTTGATTTCCGTCGCGTTGGACACGCCCTTCAGCATCGGTTCGGTTCCGGTTCGCAACCGGGTCGTCCTTGCGCCTATGTCCGGTGTGACCGACCTGCCGTTCCGCCAGTTGGCGTTCGGATTCGGGGCTGGTCTGGTCGTCACTGAGATGGTGGCAAGTCGCGAACTCGTCTTCAATGCCGCCGAAAGCTGGTCGCGGCTCAAAGGGGCGGGGCTTGATCCCCATATGGTGCAGCTGGCTGGCCGTGAGGCAAAATGGCTCGCCGAAGCGGCCGTCATCGCCGAGGCGAATGGCGCCGACATCATCGACATCAACATGGGCTGCCCGGCCAAGAAGGTGATCGGCGGTTATGCCGGCTCAGCCCTGATGCGCGAGCCGGATCATGCCCTGTCGCTGATCGAGGCGACGGTCAAGGCTGTGAAGATCCCGGTGACGGTCAAGATGCGCCTCGGCTGGGACGAGGCAACCATCAATGCGCCCGAAATCGCCGCCCGCGCCGAAGCCGCCGGTGTCCAGTTGATCACCGTGCATGGTCGCACGCGTATGCAGTTCTACGAAGGGCGGGCCGACTGGGGCGCAATTGCCGCCGTGCGCGATGCGATCCGCATTCCCTTGATCGCTAATGGGGATGTCGAGACCGTCGAGGATGCCCATGAGATCCTCCGCCGCTCCGGCGCCGATGCGGTCATGGTGGGGCGCTCCTGCCAGGGCAGGCCCTGGCATGCCGGGGTTTTGGCGGGACATTCCGGTCCGGCGCAGTCGGATATTCCGGGCCTCGTGGTCGGGCATTATCGCGCCATGCTGGAGCATTACGGCGAAGATGTTGGCGTCCGCCACGCCCGCAAACATCTCGGGTGGTATCTCGATCGCTTGGCGCCGGATCTCGGCCCTGACACCAAGTCCGCAATCATGACATCGAAGGATGCCGGCTTCGTCGCCGAGGCCCTGGAGCGCGTGCTCTCGGGCAGGGGTGGCGCCGGCGCCAGACAGGAGGCCGCATGACGGCGAACGACAAGGGCAATGGCCTCGCCATGGCTGTGCTTAACGCCATCCAGAACCCGGTGGTGATGGTGGATCCGAACGGCCATATCGCCTTTGCCAACTGGGAGGCGGAGGCCTTCTTCGGAGCGAGCGCCACGCATCTTGCGCGCTATCGCATGTCGACGTTCATTCCCTTCGGCAGCCCGCTCCTGTCGTTGATCGAGCAGGTCCGCGAGCGTCGCGCACCGGTGAACGAATATCGCGTCGACCTGAGTTCGCCGCGTCTTGGCCAGGAGAAGCTGGTCGATCTCTACGTCGCGCCGGTTTTGAGCCAGCCCGGCAATGTCGTGGTGGTCTTCCAGGAGCGCTCGATGGCCGACAAGATCGACCGCCAGTTGACCCATCGGGCCGCAGCGCGCTCGGTCACGGGGCTTGCCTCCATGCTGGCGCATGAAATCAAGAACCCGCTTTCGGGCATCCGGGGAGCCGCCCAATTGCTGGAGACAGCGGTAACCGACGAGGATCGGGCTCTGACCCGGCTGATCTGCGACGAGACCGATCGCATCGTCTCGCTGGTCGATCGGATGGAAGTCTTTTCCGACGAGCGTCCGGTGGACCGCCAGTCGATCAACATCCATTCGGTGCTCGATCAGGTGAAGGCGGTTGCAAAGGCGGGCTTTGGCCGCAATATCCGCATCACCGAGAATTATGACCCGTCGCTGCCGCCGGTCTTTGCCAACCGGGACCAGTTGGTGCAGGTCTTCCTGAACCTCGTCAAGAACGCGGTTGAAGCGATCGGCGAGCGCTCCGATGGGGAAATCCAGCTGACGACAGCCTATCGTCCAGGCATCCGCCTGTCGGTCGCGGGGTCGCGGGAAAAGATTTCGTTGCCCCTCGAATTCTGCGTGCACGACAATGGTCCGGGCGTCCCCTCCGATCTCCTGCCGCACCTCTTTGATCCGTTCATCACGACGAAGACCAATGGCTCGGGTCTGGGCCTTGCGCTCGTCGCAAAGATCATCGGCGCTCATGGCGGCATCGTCGAATGCGATAGCCAGGCGAGCCGCACCACATTCCGGGTCCTGATGCCCATGTCGAAAGAGACGGCGCTTGACGATGCGCCCCTTGCCAAATCCACGGGAACGAACTGATGACGGCCACCATCCTTGTTGCAGATGACGATGCTGCGATCCGCACGGTCTTGAACCAGGCCCTCAGCCGGGCAGGCTATGACGTTCGGATCACCTCGAATGCCGCGACCCTCTGGCGCTGGATTTCGGCGGGCGAGGGCGACCTTGTGGTCACCGATGTCATCATGCCCGACGAAAACGCCTTTGATCTTCTGCCGAGGATCAAGAAGGCCCGACCGGATCTGCCGGTTCTCGTCATGAGTGCCCAGAACACCTTCATGACCGCGATCAAGGCTTCGGAGAAGGGCGCCTACGACTACCTGCCCAAGCCCTTCGATCTGACGGAACTGATCGCCATCATCGGCCGCGCTCTGTCGGAACCGAAGAAGCGTCCGGCGCGTCTCGATGACGACATGCAGGATGGCATGCCGCTCGTTGGCCGCTCGGCCGCCATGCAGGAAATCTACCGCGTTCTCGCCCGTCTGATGCAGACGGACCTGACGCTGATGATCACCGGGGAGTCCGGGACCGGCAAGGAACTCGTTGCCAAGGCTCTCCATGACTACGGTAAGCGCCGGAACGGGCCCTTCGTCGCCATCAACATGGCCGCGATCCCGCGGGACCTGATCGAATCAGAACTCTTCGGCCACGAGAAGGGGGCCTTTACCGGCGCCCAGAACCGCTCCACCGGTCGGTTCGAACAGGCCGAAGGCGGCACACTCTTCCTTGACGAAATCGGCGACATGCCGATGGACGCCCAGACCCGTCTGCTGCGCGTGCTGCAGCAAGGCGAATACACGACTGTCGGTGGCCGCACGCCGATCCGCACCGACGTCCGCATCGTGGCGGCGACCAACAAGGACCTGAAGCAGTCGATCAATCAGGGCCTTTTCCGCGAAGATCTCTACTATCGCCTCAACGTCGTGCCGCTGCGCCTGCCGCCGCTGCGCGACCGCGCGGAGGATATTCCCGATCTCGTCCGCCATTTCATCCAGCAGGGTGAGAAGGAAGGCCTCGATTCCAAGCGCTTCGACCATGAGGCGCTCGAAGTGATGAAGGCCTATGCCTGGCCGGGCAACGTCCGCGAACTCGAAAACGTCGTCCGCCGCCTGATGGCGCTTTATCCACAGGATGTCATCGCGCGTGAAATCGTCGAGCAGGAACTGCGTGCCGATGTCGCGGATAGCCCGATCGCCAAGGTCGGTATGCCCTCGGGCACGATGACCATCTCGCAGGCGGTGGAGGAGAATATGCGCACCTATTTCGCCTCCTTCGGCGATGCGCTGCCGCCGTCCGGGCTTTATGACCGCGTCCTGACGGAGATGGAATATCCCCTCATCCTGGCAGCCCTGACGGCCACCCGTGGCAACCAGATCAAGGCCGCCGATCTGCTCGGCCTTAACCGCAACACACTGCGCAAGAAGATCCGCGAACTCGGCGTGTCGGTCTATCGGAGCTCCCGCTCGGCTTGACATCTGTGGAGCCGCCGTTGCAATTTCGCCACATTGCGTTGCTCAAAAGCCACGTTGCTTCGTGGCTTGATGCGCGTCTCGTGTAAGTCAGGCTGGTCGAAGCCTCACCGCACACAAATCGCCGGCAATCGCGAGATCGCCGGGTCAGTGAGATCCCATTGCGCGGATCTGGGGGAAATGATGGCACGCGTGAGGAACGCCTCCGCAGCGGACGTTGATATGGCGCTGGCACAGGATCGGCGCGCATCCTTTGCGCTGCCGGGGCTGCTGCTGGCCGGCGGAGCGCTGCTCTGCGCATCGCTGACATTGCCTATCCTTCTCGGCCTGACCTCGATTGAGCCGACGTCCCGGGTTCTGGTGGCGTCTGCGGTGGTCAACTCGATGTTCATCGTCGGTCTGATGTTTTTGATCGGACGCGAGGTGATGCGCCTCTTCAAGGCGCGCAATCGTGGCCGTGCCGCAGCACGGCTGCATGTGCGAATCGTGGCGCTTTTCTCCATCATCGCGATCACGCCGGCGATCCTGGTCGCGATCTTCGCTTCGATCACGCTCAATGTCGGTCTTGACCGGTGGTTCTCCATCCGGACCCAGTCGATTGTGTCGTCCTCGATGAATGTCGCCCAGGCCTATATGCTGGAGAGCGCGAGCTATCTTCAGGGCCAGACGATCTCGATGGCCAATGACCTCGAGCGCAACCGCGCACTCTTCTATCTCGACCGCCAGGGCTTCGTGGACCTGATGACCCGCCAGGCGAAGGGGCGAGGCATGCTCGGCGCGTTCCTGGTGCGCGAAGATGGGTCGTCCATTACCCAGGCCGAAATTGATACGGACAAGCCGCTGCCGGCCATTCCGCGCGACGCCCTGGGCAGTGCTGCGGCGGGCCAGCCGACACTGATTCCGCCGGGCGTCACCAATCTCGTCGGCGCCATCATCAAGCTTGAGAGCATTTCCGGCACCTTCCTCTATACGATCCGGGCGGTCGATCCGAAGGTCATGCAGGCCATGCGCCTGATGGAGGAGAACACCGCCGAATACCAGTCCATGGAAGATGGCCGCACGACGCTGCAGATCGCCTTCGCCATCCTCTATCTCGGTTTTGCGCTGATCGTGCTGCTCGCGGCGATCTGGACGGCGATTGCCGTGGCTGACCGGATTGTCCGTCCGATCCGCCTGCTGATCGGCGCCGCTGACACCATCGCCTCCGGTAACCTCAGCGTGTTGGTTCCCGTCCGTGCGGCGGATGGAGACGTCGGTAGCCTCTCGCGAACCTTCAACAAGATGGTCTCGCAGATCCGGTCTCAGCGCGACGAGATCCTGGAAGCCAAGGACGAAGTCGACGACCGTCGTCGCTTCATCGAGGCGGTTCTGTCGGGTGTCACGGCCGCCGTCATCGGTGTCGAAGACGATGGAATCATCACCATCGTCAATCCTTCGGCAGAGTATTTCCTGGCGCTTCCGGGCGTTCAGTTGATCGGACAGAAACTGGCGCTGGTGGCGCCTGAGGTCGACCGTGTGCTGGCGGAGGCTGCCGTTCGCCATCGGGGTGGATACCGCGAGCAGATCAACATGATCCGCGGCGGCAAGGAGCGAACCCTGAACGTCCAGGTCACCCGCGAGGAAACGCGTGGTTCGGTGGATTCCTACGTGATCACCCTCGACGACATCACCGACCTCGTCGTGGCGCAGCGCTCCACAGCCTGGGCGGATGTGGCGCGGCGCATCGCGCACGAGATCAAGAACCCGTTGACCCCGATCCAGCTCTCGGCAGAGCGTTTGAAGCGCCGCTATGGCAAGCAGATTGCCGAGGATGACAAGGCCGTCTTCAACCAGTGCACGGACACCATTGTTCGTCAGGTCGAAGACATCGGACGGATGGTCGACGAATTCTCTGCCTTTGCCCGTATGCCCAAGCCGACGAAACAGCGCTCCGACCTGCGCGAGATCCTGACGGATGCCGTTTTCCTGCGCGAGATCGGCAGTGCTGAAGTGGAGTTCCAGCGCGAATTTGGTGGCGAGCCGCTGGAAGGAAACTTTGATGCTCGCATGCTGGCCCAGGCCGTCGGCAACATCGTTAAGAATGCCGTGGAAGCAATCGAGGCGGTGCCGAAGGAAGAACTTGGCGACGGGGGCAAGATCCTGATCCGGTCCTCCTTCGACCAGGATCAGGACAGGTTCATTGTTGACGTGATCGACAATGGCCGTGGGCTGCCGAACGAGAACCGTCACCGGATTCTCGAACCCTACATGACCATGCGCGAGAAGGGCACCGGCCTTGGTCTCGCCATCGTCAAGAAGATCATTGAAGAGCATGGCGGACAGCTCGAATTGCACGACGCTCCGGCAGATTTCGACCGGGGCAGGGGCGCGATGATCCGCATCATCCTGCCCCGTGCAGATGCAGCCGCCATCGAGACTGAAAGCGACAAGGAAAAGGTCCATGGCCACTGATATTCTGGTAGTCGACGACGAAGAGGACATTCGCGAGATCGTCTCCGGCATTCTGAGCGACGAGGGGCATGAAACCCGCACGGCGCATGATGCCGATAGCGCGCTTGCCGCGATTTCCGACCGTGTGCCGCGCCTGGTTTTTCTCGATATCTGGATGCAGGGTAGCCGCCTGGACGGCCTCTCCCTGCTCGACGAGATCAAGACCCGCCATCCGGATCTGCCGGTGGTGATGATCTCCGGCCACGGCAATATCGAGACCGCCGTCTCTGCCATCAAGCGTGGCGCCTTCGACTTCATCGAGAAGCCCTTCAAGGCCGACCGTCTGATCCTGATTGCCGAGCGCGCACTGGAAAACTCCAAGCTCAAGCGCGAAGTCTCCGAACTGAAGCGACGCACCGGTGACGCGATCGAGCTGATCGGCACCTCGGTTGCGGTCTCGCAATTGCGCCAGACCATCGAAAAGGTTGCGCCGACGAACAGCCGCATCATGATCTTCGGCCCGTCCGGCTCCGGCAAGGAGCTCGTCGCCCGCATGATGCATAAACGCTCGGCGCGCTCGGGCGGGCCCTTCGTCTCGCTGAATGCCGCCGCGATCACGCCGGACCGCATGGAAATGGCGCTCTTCGGCACCGAGGGAACACCCGGCCAGCCGCGCCGCATCGGCGCGCTTGAAGAGGCGCATCGCGGCATTCTCTATCTCGACGAAATCGGTGAAATGCCGCGTGAGACGCAGAACAAGATTCTTCGCGTGCTCGTCGAGCAGCAGTTCGAGCGTGTCGGCGGCTCGAAGCGCGTCAAGGTCGATGTCCGCATCATCTCGTCCAGCGCCTACAATCTGGAAAGTCTGATTGCCGAGGGTCGTTTCCGCGAAGATCTGTTCCACCGTCTGGCCGTGGTGCCGGTCAAGGTGCCGGCGCTTGCCGAGCGGCGCGAGGACATTCCCTTCCTCGTCGACATGTTCATGCGGCAGATCTCCGAGCAGGCCGGCATCCGCCAGCGCAAGATCGGCGACGACGCAATGGCGGTCCTGCAGGCGAATGACTGGCCTGGTAATATCCGCCAGCTGCGCAACAATATCGAGCGCCTGATGATCCTCGCCCAGGGCGACAGCCCGGAGGCGCCGATCACCGCCGAGATGCTGCCGCAGGACCTCTCCGACATGCTGCCGAAGGTTTCGGCCCGCAACGACACCCACATCATGACACTTCCACTGCGCGAGGCGCGCGAGATGTTCGAACGCGACTATCTGATTGCCCAGATCAACCGTTTCGGTGGCAATATTTCGCGCACAGCGGAATTCGTCGGCATGGAACGTTCGGCCCTCCATCGCAAACTGAAATCGCTTGGCGTATAAGCAGGCAAAGCGAATCCGGTAGAACCGAGCCTGGGGCGGGAACCATCGAATGAAAGTCATCATCTGCGGCGCGGGCCAGGTTGGCTACGGCATTGCCGAACGCCTGTCCCAGGAGGGCAATGACGTCTCGGTCATCGATACGTCGGCGTCGCTCGTGTCGCATATCACCGAGACGCTTGATGTCAGCGGTTATGTCGGCCACGGCGCCCATCCGGATGTGCTGGCGCGTGCCGGCGCCGATCAGGCGGAAATGCTGATCGCCGTCACGCTCTACGACGAGATCAACATGACCGCCTGTCAGGTGGCGCATTCGCTGTTCAACGTGCCGACCAAGATCGCCCGCATTCGCTCGCAGAACTATCTGTTGCCGGAATATTCCGATCTCTTCAGCCGCGACAATCTGCCGATCGATGTCACCATCTCGCCCGAGATCGAAGTCGGCAAAATGGTTCTGCGCCGCATTTCTTTCCCCGGTGCCACTGACATCGTGCGCTTTGCCGATGATCACATTGCCATGCTCGCCATCGAATGCATGGAGGATTGCCCGGTCGTCGATACCCCGCTCAACCAGTTGAGCGAACTCTTCCCCGATCTGATGGCCACGGTTTGCGCGATCTGGCGCAATGGTCGGCTCAATATCGCACGCTCCCAGGACCAGTTGCAGGTCGGCGACTTGGCCTATGTCATCTGCCAGCGGGACCATGCCCGCCGCACCCTCGGGCTCTTCGGTCACGAGGAGCAGGAGGCAGGCCGCATCGTCATCGCTGGTGGTGGCAATATCGGTTATTACGTCGCCAAATCGATCGAGCAGATGCAGCCGAAGACGAGGCTGAAGATCATCGAGAACGACCGCGAACGGGCGCTTGCCGTCTCCGATCAGCTGCAGGACGGGATCGTGCTGCATGGCTCGGCGCTCGATCAGAACATTCTGCAGCAGGCCGATATCCAGGATTCCGACCTGATTGTGACGCTGACCAACAACGACCAGACCAATATCCTGAGCGCCGCCATGGCCAAGCGCCTGGGCTGCAAATCCGGCATGGCGCTGATCAACAGCCCGTCCTTTCACGATCTCGCCACCTCAATCGGCATCGATGCGCATATCAATCCGCGCGCGGTCACCATTTCCCGCGTACTCCAGCATGTCCGCAAGGGGCGTATCCGCGCCGTCTATGCGGTGCAGAAGGGCAAGGCTGAAGTCATCGAAGCCGAGGCGCTCGAAACCTCGCCGCTCGTCGGCAAGCCGTTCCGTGACCTTGAGCTGCCGCCGGGCCTGCGCATCGGCGCCATCCTGCGCGACAAGACTGTGATCCGCCCTGATGGCGACACCAAGATCAAGGCCAAGGATCGCGTCGTGCTCTTCGCCGCCGCCGAGGCGGTGCGCCATGTCGAGCAGCTCTTCCGCGTTTCGATCCAGTATTTCTGAAGGTTCAGATCTCCATGCCCCGCATCGCCTATGTCAATGGCCGCTATCTCCCCCATGCCGAGGCCGGTGTGCATATCGAGGATCGTGGATACCAGTTCGCCGATGGCGTCTATGAGGTCTGCGAGATCCGCCACGGCATGATCGTTGACCTGACCCGCCATCTTGAACGCCTTGACCGGTCCCTTGCGGAACTCGCGATGAGGAGCCCGATGAGCCGTGCTGCACTCACCCAGGTGATCCGGGAGGTCGCCCGCCGCAACCGGGTGAAGAACGGCCTCTTCTATCTGCAGGTGACGCGTGGCGTGGCTCGGCGTGACCATGTCTATCCCTCGGCCGACACGCCGCCGAGCCTCGTGATAACCGCCAAGATCACCGATCCCGCCGTCATCGCCAAGAAGAATGAACTCGGCCTCAAGGCGATCACTCTCCCGGACAATCGCTGGGACCGGGTCGATATCAAGACCGTTGGCCTCTTGCCCAATGCCATGGCCCGCCAGGCGGCGAAGGAAAAGGGCGCGCAGGAAGCGATCTACATCGACAGTCGCGGCATGGTGACGGAAGGGGCGGCGACCAATGTCTGGATCGTCGACAAGGACGGTGTGCTCGTCACGCGTCCCGCCGAACACGGCATCCTGCGCGGCATCACCCGCACGGGACTTATGGATGTGACCGCGACGCTTGGCGTGAGTGTGCAGGAACGAGAGTTTTCGCGCGAGGAGATGCTCTCCGCCCGGGAGGTCTTCATCACCGCCGCCACCAGCATCTGCTTCCCGATCGTCGAAATCGACGGCCAGTCGATCGGAAACGGTCATCCCGGCGCCATGGCCGAGCGTATCCGTTCGTCCTTTTTCGACGTTGCGGAAAAGACGGTGATTTGATACCACCTCTTTTCGGCAGAGGGGCGAGGGGCCAATTGCCCAAGCTGATCAGCTGTCAAACAATAATCACACCGGTCGAAAAAAGACCGGCAAGAAAGAAAGAAGCGGCGCCATGGCGGAACGTTCTCAGAATCTGCAGGATCTTTTCCTCAACACCGTACGCAAGCAGAAGATTTCGCTGACGATCTTTCTGATCAACGGCGTCAAGCTCACCGGTGTTGTGACATCCTTCGACAATTTCTGTGTTCTCCTGCGCCGTGACGGCCATTCTCAGCTGGTCTACAAGCACGCCATCTCGACCATCATGCCGGGCCAGCCGATGTCGATGTTCGAGAGCGACGACGCGTCTTCCGGACAGGACTGAGATCATCACCAGCCGCGATACAAAAAACGAATCGATCATCCCGGAGGACGAGAAGCGCCGGGATGAGATGCGGGCGCTTGTGCTCGTGCCCGTCCTGAAGCAGGCGAAGGCACAGCCGCTGCCCGAACGCGCGCCGCCTTCGCCG
>JARXAK010000022.1 GCA_029865885.1 Rhizobium sp.
CAGGCCGAAGATCGTGCCGCGGTCGTAGAGCAGGTTGAACTCCACATAGCGGCCCCGGCGGACGAGCTGTTCCTCGCGATCGTCCTCGGTCCAGGGATTGTTGAAATTGGCCCGGACGATCTTCGGATAGACCAGATTGAAGGCGCGGCCGACATCCTGGACGAAGGCGAAGTTTGCATCCCAGCCGCCCTTGTCCTCGTCGATGGTGAGCCAGTCGAAGAAGATGCCGCCGATGCCGCGCGCTTCGTTGCGGTGGGGCAGGAAGAAGTATTCGTCGCACCATTTCTTGTAGGACGCATAATCGGCGACGTTCGGGTGGCGGTCGCAGGTGACTTCCATTGCCCGGTGGAAAAGTCGGGTGTCCGGATCCTCTTGGGTGCGACGGCGGTCGAGCACGGGGGTGAGGTCGGCGCCGCCACCGAACCACTGGCTGGAGGTGACCACCATCCGGGTGTTCATGTGCACGGTCGGCACGTTCGGGTTGACGGGGTGGGCGATCAGCGAGATGCCGGACGCCCAGAAACGCGGATCTTCCTCGGCGCCGGGCATCTGCTTGCGGAACTCGGGCGAGAACTCGCCATGCACCGTGGAGGTGTGCACGCCGACCTTCTCGAAGACGCGGCCATACATCATCGACATGCGGCCGCCGCCGCCCTTGCCCTCTTCGCGCTGCCAGTCCTTGGCGGTGAAGCGGCCGGGCTCGCGATCGGCCATCGGGCCGGTGAGCTCGTTCTCCAGGGTTTCGAAAGAGGCGCAGATCGTATCGCGCAGGCTTTCGAACCAGGTGCGGGCCGCCACCTTCTTGTCCTCGATGTCCTCGGGCAGGCCTTTCGGCAGAACCGGTCGCTCCATATCGTCCCCCTTTAACGCTCTCAGGACAAACGAATATCAGGTGAAATCGCGGGCGGCCATATCGGGGCGGGGGTGTCCCCGTAAAATCGACTCGCGTTCCGGTTTTGGCTGGATTAATCTTGCTGCCATGCGAGGGATTTCATGACGAAGATACCTGGCCCGCCGCCATTTACAGGTCTCAGGAAACGCATTGCCGACCATCGGGCGGGGACCGCCGGACGCCTGGGCGGGCAGTTCGTGCGCGAGACCTATTGTCTGACGCGGGAAGAGGCGAGGGCCAAGGCGCGCGAATGGTTCGACACCTTTCCGAAGGCGGCCTATTGGACTGAGGTGGAGAGCTGGCGCCAGCTCGATGGCGACCAGATCGAATTCACCATGCGGCGGCTGCCCTCGGCCGATTGACCGGACCGGTTGACGACGGTCCGCTTCGCCAAAATTGAAATCCGCTAAAATTCTAACATTCTGCGAAAGTCAAAAACAAAACCTCATCGCTAGTGTCATCGATACACCGCCGGAATGAAGCCGGCATCGGATCGACATGACATGCGACACAAGGTTTTCTCATGAGTTCAGTTTGGCTCAACCCGTCCGTTGCCAGTCAGGCTTCGATGGCGAGCGCGTCTTCGTCGGCGCTCGATCGGGTGGCGAAGCAGGCGGTGGCTGCTCCTGCCGTCGAAGCGGATGCGGATGCGTCCAGCTATTGGTCGATCTCCACCACGATGCGCCCCGGCAGCCTGTCTGCGGGCAGCGTGCAGGAAGCCAACGAGATTGCAGCGGCGGTGGCCGATACGGCAGCCCTCGGTCTGGAGCAGGCGACCGAGCTCGTGGCCCGCGTTCAGCAGAAACTCGTGCTTGCCAAGGCCGTCGGCGCCGATCGCGACGCGATCAACGACGATATCGCGCAAATGAAGGCGGATCTCGGTGCCGTGATCGAGGCCAGCACATTCCACGGCGACAACTGGTTGAAAGTTGAGGACGGCGGGCGGCCGAAAGTCACCTCGCTGCTTGCCTCCGTGACCACCGGTAATGATGGCAGTCTGTCGATCAATATGGTGGATTTCGATACCGCCCGGTCGACGCTCGTCTCCCGCCAGGAGGCGAAGGACGGCGCGCTGACGCGGGCCTATGCCGGCACCAGCCTCGGTGGCGTGCCCTATAACTACTATCTGATGGATGTCGGCTCGCGCGAGGCGAACGAACCGGGTGCCCGCGAGATCAAGATCGACAGCCGCACGACGACAGACGAGCTCGACGGCATGATCTCGACGCTCAACCGCGTGCTGATCGACATGGTCGGTGCGAGCGCCGAATTGAGCGCGACCCGCAGCCAGGTGAGCGGCGGTGGGGTTCTGGTGCAGGGGCTGCAGGGGGCGACGGAGCTCGGCGTCGGCCGGCTGGTCGATACCGAACTCAACGAACAGAGCGTGCGGCTGACGGCGGAAAAGGTTCAGGACCAGTTGCAGTCATCGGCACTGAACATGGCGAATGTCTCGATGACATCGTGGTTGAGGCTTTGATCGCAACAGTCTGATCAGGAATCGAAAAGGCCCGCTTCGCGCGGGCCTTTTGCCGTCTTTGGGGCTTGCGTCTGGCCGGTGGTCAGATCTTGGCGCGGGGGCGTTTCGGCTTGCCGCGCGGCAGCGGCACCATGATCGGCGTGGCGGCCTTCAGCGGTTCGGGCACTGGCTCTGGCACTGGTTCGGCCTCTTGCGGCTCGGGAGTGTCCGTCGCAACCGGTTCTGCCGGTGCTGCCGCAATCGCTTCAGGTGCCAGGACGTCCGGCTCTGGCTCTGCTGGCTCTGGCTCGATCACCGCAGTCAGCGGCGCCGCCTCGACAGGGACCGGAAGGGCTGTGACCTCGACAGGCTCTGCCACACTTGCTTCCGGTTCCGGGATGGTCTCTTCGACGACCGGTACGGCGACCGTTTCGGTTTCGGCCTCTGATGCCTCGACAGGTGCTGAGGCCAGCGGGGCCTCTCCGCTCAGGATGTCGCCGAGGATCTTGGTGACCTGGAGCGCGCCTGGCAGATCCGTATTCGTCGAATGACCGCAGAAGGGCACCTTGATGTCCGCCGCGATCTTGGGGCGCGAGTTGATCTCGCCGAACCAGTCGAGTTCGCCGACGACATCGACCACCTCGGTGAAGGCTTCCGGCATCTTGATGCGGCCGCCGAAGGTGACGACGCGGGCGGTGTTGGCCAGCGTTTCGAGCCGGCCCGGATCTGTGGTCTTCAATGCGTAGAGCGCGTCGGCGATGACGCGATTGCCGCGTGAATGACCCGCGATCAGGGTGAAGGACAGGCTCGGATCGGCAAGCAGTGTCGCCACCGTGTCGGCGTCGAGGCCGGTCTTGCGGCCAGTGTCGGCGTCCTCGTCGCGATTGCCGTAGGCGCCGAGCTTGGGGCGACCGATGACATCGTCGATGACTTCGAGATTGCTTCTGATATGGCCGAGCCAGCCGAAGAGGAAGGCGCCGCCGATGGCCTCGTTGACGATATCGCCAAGGCCATAACCCGAGACGACGGCTGCCACCGGTGCGTCGATCGCGTCCGCCACGTTGCGGGCGAAGGCGGCGGCGCCGATGGCTGAACCGCCGATGCCGGCCACCGCCATGGCCCGGACATCCCGGCCACCGCGCAGGCGGAATTCCTCGACGCTTTCACACAGCGTCAACATGCCGCCGCCGGTCGGCGGCACGATCATGATCAGGCCCTGCGAGGCCAGACTGTCACTGATGTAGAAGGTTTCGTCCGACGTCAGTGCCTTGACGTCGTAGTAGAGGGCATCCATGCCGGTGTTGCGGAGCCGCCAAGGCTCAAGTGCTGCATTGCGCATCGTCCGGTGCCGGATGCGCTCGGGGAAGCTCAAGGATCTTGCAAACTGCGTCAGACCCAGGGTGAATGCTGTCTCGAACATGACTCCATCTCCCGTTTTTTGCTGCAATGCAACATAACGGTTTTCGGATAAATAGGCAATGCGCGAATGGTCGCTGGCATGCGCGTTTCGCGAGAAAGCGAAAAGCTCTTGACCTCAACTGTGGTTGAGGTTGCACGGTGCCTCAGTTCGAAGCAGGAGGACCGGATGCACGGGGTATTTCGAGGTTCAGGATGGGAAGCCGGTCTGGCGCAGGGCTTCGCCCGTGATCATGGCGGCGGACATGGCGACATTGATCGAGCGCTGGTCCTCGAGCATGGGGATGATGACGCGATGATCGGCCCGGTCATGCACATGGTCGGGGACACCAGCACTTTCCCGACCGAAGAGGAGGATGTCCGTCGGTGCATAGTCGAAGGTCGTATAGGGCAGGGCAGCCTTCGTCGAGGCAAGCACGAGGCGGCGGCCTTCCGCCAGCCTCCAGGCGTCGAAGCGCTCCCAGTTGACGTGGCGGGTCATCGCCACACTGGCCAGATAGTCCATGCCCGCGCGTTTCAGGTTCTTGTCGGAGAGTACGAAGCCGGCCGGCTCGATGATGTCGACCTTCAGCCCGAGGCAGGCGGCGAGCCTGAGGATCGTGCCGGTATTGCCGGGGATGTCGGGCTGGTAGAGGGCGATGCGGATCTCGGACATAGTGGCGTCATAGGCGATCCGTGGCAGGTGCTCAAGCGTTGCGGAAGGCAGACGCCGCGTCCTGTGGTCCGGCTGCAACAGTTGTGGCGGAATGTCTCGTTCGCGTCAAAAGCCGTCTGGAAAACACGGCGCGCGCCCGATAGAACGAGGCTCTTCTTAAACACGAAAATGGGAGGGCCATCGATGCATCTATTCGGTATTTCGCGCCAGCCCCGATTTATGGCTGTTGCCGCCTGAGCGCGTCAGCTCCGACTCTTTTCCCAAACTGATTCATCCTGCGGCCACAAGTGGCCTCAATCATTGAATATTCGCGTGTCCGCGTCACCTTATTCCGGTGCCGCTGCACGCCGTTTCTGGAGATTTTCCATGTTCTCGTGGTTCGAAAACCGCCTGAATCCATATCCGGCGGGGGAGCCGACCCTTCCGCCCAAGGGCCTCGTCGCCTTCTGCTGGCACTATACCAAGCCGGCCGGCTGGTGGCTGGCGCTGCTTGGCCTGTGCTCCGGCCTGATCGCCATCATCGAAGTGTTTCTCTACCAGTTCCTCGGCAATATCGTCGACTGGCTGTCGACCGCCGATCGCGCCACATTCCTGCAGACGGAGGGCGGCACGCTTGCCTGGATGGCGGCGCTGCTGTTGATCGGCCTGCCGCTGATCGGCGTCGTGCACACGATCACCATGCATCAGGTGCTGGCGGGCAATTTCCCGATGATTGCGCGCTGGCAGATGCACCGCTTCCTGCTGCGTCACTCGATGACCTTCTTTGCCAACGAGTTCGCCGGTCGCGTCTCGACCAAGGTGATGCAGACCTCGCTTTCCATCCGTGAAAGCGTGATGAAGATCATCGACGTCTTCATCTATGCGACGACCTTCTTCGTCTCGATGCTGGCGCTGGTCGCCGCGGTCGACTGGCGGCTCGGCGTGCCGCTCGTCGTCTGGCTTGTTATCTATGCGCTGATCCTCAGGAACTTCATTCCGAAGCTGCGCAAGCTTTCGAGCGAGCAGGCGGATGCCCGCTCGATGATGACCGGCCGGATCGTCGACAGTTATACCAATATCGCGACGGTCAAGCTCTTCTCGCATGCGGGCCGCGAAGAGGTCTATGCGCGGGAAGGCATGGATGCGTTTCTCGGAACGGTGCATCGGCAGATGCGGCAGATCTCGCTGCTCAACATCTGCGTCGATATCAACAACGTGCTGGTGCAGTTCTTCGTGGCCGGTCTCGGCATCTGGTTCTGGCTGAATGGAACGGTTTCGGTCGGCGCGATCGCGGTCGCCATCGGGCTTTCCATGCGCATCAACGGCATGTCGCAATGGATCATGTGGGAGGTGGCTGCGCTCTTTGAAAACATCGGCACCGTCTATGATGGCATGAGCATGATGACGAAGGGGCATGACATCGTCGACCAGCCGGCGGCCAAGGCGCTTGCCGCGCCGAAGGGCGAGATCGTCTATGACGCCGTGCGTTTCCACTACGGCAAGCAGAAGGGCGTGATCGAGGACTTCTCGCTGACCATCAAGGCGGGCGAAAAGGTCGGTCTGGTCGGTCGCTCGGGTGCGGGCAAGACGACGCTGATGAACCTGCTCCTGCGCTTCTACGATCTGGAGAAGGGGAAGATCCTGGTCGATGGTCAGGATATCTCTGACGTCAGCCAGGACAGCTTGCGCGCGCTTGTCGGCGTGGTCACGCAGGACACCTCGCTGCTGCACCGGTCGATCCGCGACAATATCGCCTATGGCCGGCCGGACGCCACCGATGCCGATGTCATCGAGGCGGTGAAGCGGGCGAATGCCTGGGAGTTCATCCAGGGGCTCTCCGACATGCAGGGCCGCAGCGGGCTCGACGCGCATGTCGGCGAGCGCGGCGTGAAGCTGTCGGGTGGCCAGCGGCAGCGTATCGCGATCGCCCGTGTCTTCCTCAAGGATGCGCCGATCCTGGTGCTCGACGAAGCAACGTCGGCGCTCGATTCGGAAGTCGAGGCGGCGATCCAGGAAAGCCTGTTCAAGCTGATCGAGGACAAGACGGTGATCGCGATTGCGCACCGGCTGTCGACGCTGACGCAGATGGACAGGCTGATCGTGCTCGACAAGGGGCGGATCGTCGAAGAGGGCACGCATCAGCAGCTGGTGGCGAATGGCGGGATCTATGCCGATCTGTGGAACCGCCAGTCCGGTGGTTTCCTCGCCGACCAGACCGACGCGTCCGAGGAGGCGCAAGGGGCGGCGGCAGAGTGAGATAGCCCTGATCCGGGCCTATCGTTGATGGTGAAGAGATGGGGCAGTGATGCCCCATTTCCCTTTGGGGAAGGGGACAGCAGCGGACCTCAGGCGATGTTGCACGATTTACGGTAAATCGTGACGGCAGGCCAGATCTGCCCCTGGGCGGGTAATCATTCGTTAGATCACGACTGTCACGCAGGGAGGTCGGGTTTTTCCCAAAGCTGTCCTTTCAAGAACGGATATCTGTCGTGACTAATCTCAAGATCAAATTTCTCCTGCCGTGCCTTTTTGGCCTGATGGTGGTCGTTTCGCTCTGCCAGGGTGCAATTGCCATTCGCTCGGCAACCGACATGAACGAGCAGATGGAGGCGCTCGGCACTCGCCTCGAGCGCTCCCTCATGGTCGCCGACATCGATACGCTGTTCAGCGATGTCAGGCGCCTCAACCTGATGATCCTGACGGCCAGCACGGCGAATGACAAGAAACTGCTGGTCCAGGATCTGTCCGCAGCGATCGAGCGGCTGAATGCCGCCATTACACGGTTCGACCAAGCCACCACCCTTCCGCAGGTTCGGGAACGCTTCGACAGGCTGAAGACCACAGTTCAGCAATACAGGGTCCTGGGAGAGGGGTTTGTCGAGCAGGCCCTCGCTTCGAAACTCTATCAGGCCAAGGATACGATGGCACAGATGATTCCGCTCGGTGGCGCCGCCGGGCAGGAGCTTCGAGAGATCATCAAAATCAATAGCGAGGCCGGTGTCGAGGTTCGTCAGCAGGCGCATGATTCCGCAGCGCTGGCGATGACGCTGTCGCTGGGGGCTGTCGTGCTTGCCGCGCTTCTGGCTCTCGCCGCTGCCGCAGTGTCCGTTGTCCGGATCGCCCGACCGATCTCCGCCATCACAGCATCGATGCGAAAGCTGGCCGCCGGCGATACGCAGGCGGACATCCCGTTTGCCGCCCGTACCGATGAAATCGGCGACATAGCCGCTGCCGTCTCCGTCTTCCGCGCCAACGCCATCGAGCGCGCAGCGCTGGAGCGGCAGGCGGAAGAGACCCGTTCGATGAGCGAGATCGAGCGGATTGAGCGCGAGGAGCAGAAGGCACGCGAGGCTGCTGAAGTGCAGTTTGCCGTGGAGCAACTGGCCGGCGGTCTGCAGAAGCTGTCCGACGGCGATCTCGTGGTTGAGATCGGCCAGCGCTTTGCCGAGCATCTCGATCCCTTGCGCGTCAACTTCAACCATTCGGTCGAGCGTCTTCGCGCGGCGATGCAGGCTGTCGGCGAGAATGCCCGAGCCATCGATGCGGGCGCGAGCGAGATGCTCGCCGCCGCCGATGATCTGTCGAAGCGGACCGAACAGCAGTCGGCTTC
>JARXAK010000023.1 GCA_029865885.1 Rhizobium sp.
ATCCTCGAACAGATCATCGAGGACGATATCTCCGACGAGGCTTTCCCGTTCCTTTCGGCGCGCGAAGTGCTGCTCAAGGGGGGCTTGAAGGCGCGTCTCTTCCGCATCTCCTTCTCCGGCGAACTCGCCTTTGAAGTGGCCGTGCCCGCCAATTACGGCGAGGCGGTTGCGGACGCGATCATGGCCGCCGGCAAGCCGCATGGCATCTGCGCTTACGGCGTCGAGGCGCTCAACGTGCTGCGCATCGAAAAGGGCTTTATCACCCATAGCGAAATCGACGGGCGCACGACGCCCGACGATGTCGGCCTCGGAAAGATGTTCTCGACGCAGAAGCCTGATTTCATCGGCAAGCGTCTGTCGAGCCGCTTTGGCTTGACCGCTGCCGATCGGCCGCAGCTCGTCGGCCTGAAGCCCGTCGAACATGACAAGAGTTTCGCTGCCGGCGCGCATCTGCTGAAGGAAAACGTCAAGCCATCGACGCTGAACGATCAGGGCTGGGTCTCCTCCGTCTGCCATTCGCCGACGCTCGGCCACACGATCGGTCTGGCCTTCCTCAAATCCGGCCGCGAGCGGCTGGGCGAGAAGATCGTCGTCTGGGACGGTTTGCGCGGTTCGGAAGTGCTGGCCGAGGTCGTCAGCCCCGTCTTCTACGATCCCGACAACAAGAAACTGAACCTGTGAGGATCCTGCCATGCCGGTGACCTATGCCATCAGTCACGTGCTCGAGGACCACATTTCCGGTTTCGAAGCGACGCCGAACCCGCATCATCTCGCCATCCTGCGGGCCGTCTCCGTGTTTTCCGTGCTCGCCCATCCGGGCCATGAGCCTGACATCGACGAGGCGCTGACCAATCTGGAAGATGTGCATGTCCGCCTCTGCGGCCCTGGCGAATGGCTTGTCGTCAGCGAGACTGTTGCCGCCGACACGATCGCGCGGCAGCTTGCCGAACTCGGGGCAAGCCGCGCCTCTTTCGTCGACCAGAGCGACGGGCGCGTGGTGCTCCGGATTCACGGGCCGAAGGTCCGGGCGATCCTTGCCAAATGCACGGCGCTCGATCTGCATCCCGACCTCTTCGAAATCGGCCAGTCTAGCAATTGCCAGATCTGCCATATCGCCGCCAACCTCGCCCGCACGGGTCAGGATGCGTTCGAGATCGTGGTCATGCGCAGCTTTGCGGGTTTCCTGTTCGACGAGGTGCGCGAGATGGGACGTGAGTTTGCGCTCACGGCGGGGTTTGCTTGATCGGCTGACCATGCCATTCCTCAGGTGAACTGCCGGGGCTGTTTCGGCGTTTAAGGCTCAAAGGATCCCGCCCCGCATGTTTCACCTGATGTTTTCCCTGCCATGGCTGATCGTCGCCTCCCGCTTCATTGCCCCCTTGCCGTGGCCGTGGTGGGTGCAGCTTTCGCTCGCCGTCTTCCTGCTCTTGGCCTCGCAATACCACCTGTTCAGCCGCTTTACGTCCGGATCGGTCTTCGCGCCGGAGTTTCCACGACCGCTGGTGATCGCCTTCAACCTGTTCTTCGGGGCGATCGTGCTGTTGGCTGTGATGCAGGTGATCCTTGATCTCGTCAGTATCGTGATCTTTGCCGTCACCTGGTCGTTCCCTGAGGTGCCGCCTGAGGTGCGATATACGATGGGGCTTGCTGCGCTTTTGCTGGCAGGTTTCGGCATATCGCAGGCGATCCGCGTGCCAAAGGTGAAGCGCATCGAGGTTCAGATCCCCGGTCTTGCCGCCGAATTTGACGGCTACCGGATGGTGCAGCTGACCGACCTGCATATCAGCCGGCTGTTTACGGTCGCCTGGGCACGGGCCGTGGTCGAGAAGACCAATGCGCTTGATGCCGATCTGATCGTCATCACCGGCGATCTGATCGATGGCAGCCTCGATATCCGCCGCGAGGATATTGCGCCGCTTGCAGGTCTCAAGGCCCGTCACGGCGTGCTGACGGTGCCGGGCAATCACGAATATTTCTTCGATGTCGACCGCTGGCTGGCACATTTCCCGGAACTCAACATGCGCATCCTGGCAAACGAGCATGCCGTGATCGAGCGCGGGGAGGGCAGGCTTGTCATCGCCGGAGTGACGGATCTTTCGGCGCGGTTCACAGGTGCCATCGAGCCGGATCTTGGAAGAGCGCTGCGTGGCGCGCCTGCCGATGCCCCCGTCATCCTTCTTGACCACCAGCCGCGTATGGCAGAGCGGGCCGCCAAAAGGGGCGTTGCGCTGCAACTCTCAGGCCATACCCATGGCGGCATGGTGCGGGGCCTCGACCGGATCGTTGCCCGGGCGAACAATGGTTATGTCTCCGGCTTCTACCGGGTCGGGCAGATGCAGCTCTATGTCAACAACGGCACGGGTCTGTGGCCGGGCTTTGCGCTTCGGATCGGCGTTCCGGCGGAACTGACGGAGTTCACGTTGCGGGCGATGGCGAGATGACGGGCGGGCGGCGAGGCTGGTTGGGGATTGCCTGCACCGACATCATTTCTGGAAGAGATCCGCGTGAGAGCCCGTCCTTGCGAGTTGCAGCTCCTCGCCTTGGATGCGGTAGATCAGCAGCCAATCGGGCTCGATATGGGCATCTCGAAAACCATACCAGTCACCCTTGAGCGGGTGATCTCTGAATTTCGAGGGTAGGTCAGACCGCTGCATGAGCAGGATCAGGACTTCCTTGAGCTTGCCCAGATCCTTGCCGCGCTTTTCAACCCGTTTCACATCACGCCGGAATTGCGCGGAGCGAACGGGTGTCAGCATGTCACATGCCTAGATCATCGAAGAGTTCGTCTGCATTGGCGAGGCGCTTGCCCTTGCCTTGCTCCAGTTCTGCAATCGCCTTGCGGCTGCGGGCGTTAGGCACTTTCACGTCGAAAGGCAGCGTCTCATCAGCAGCCACCCGGATCAGCATCAACCTGATGGCATCGGATACGGACAGGCCCATGGACGCCAGGGCGTCTGACGCCTTTTTCTTGGTCTCTGAATCTATTCGTGCGCGCACGACTGTGTCGGTGGCCATGTCGTTCTCCTTGTGGGCTACAATGTAGCTACGCGCTCTTTAGCTTGCAAGGTTGGCCCTGCAATAGGCGTTTGCTTTTGGCTGGATGACTGCATCTCGCCATCGTAGACGCCAAACGGAAGCTTGGTTTATCGCCGGCCCCGTTCAGGAGGCCAAAGCCGGCTGGTCCGAGGCGCCTCGATCTGAAAATGTCAGCCCTACCTTTACCCCGGGTGCCAGCCGGTGGTGGATGCGCAGCAGCCTATCAAGGGTGAACTTTGCCAGATCGGCATTGCGCACACGGGATATGTCGGCTGCGGTCACGCCCGTCATGCGCTCGGCTTCCCGGACGCTGATCTTGCGCTCGTCGAGCACGCCAATGATTTCGGCTGCAAGCCTTGCTTTCAGGAGTTTGGTTTCGGCTTCGGGATCACCGAAGTCTGCAAAGATGTTGCCGCTGCCGCGCACGACTTCGAAATCGTCTTCACTCATGACATCATTTCCTTCAAGCGTTTCAGCCGAGCTTTGATCAGCTCCACCTCTTTCTGAGGTGTGGTTATTCCCTTGGTGGATTTCTTTTGAAAGGCATGAACCACCCAGATCGCGTCGCCAATCTGGACCGCATAAACGACGCGATAGGCATCGGCGCGGTAAGGCAGTGCAATTTCCATAACGCCTGAGCCCAGGCCCTTCATTGGCTTTGCGATGTCGGCCTTTCGGCCGTCCGCTGCGATCACAAGCGCCGTTGCGATGATCTCGCGGGCGCCTGCCGGAAACGCCTCGAAGTCTTTGCGGGCAGGCTTGAACCACAAGATCTCTTTCATGTCTTATGTTGTCATATTTGACAACGCCTCGCAAGCGTCCCGACGGAGTTGTCAGGCGTACCGATGGCCGGTTCGCACGCCGCCGAGAGAACACTCGCTATCACCCGTGCGACATCTTTCGTCGCAGCATGGTCTTCTGGCTTTCATGCGCGCAATCTAGCTTTGTTGCATCAATCATTGCCGCCAAGGGGAGCGTTTTTCCATGAAGAGCCATGCGCGTGTCGTCGTCATCGGCGGGGGTGTCGTCGGGTGTTCGGTGCTTTATCACCTGACCAAGTTCGGCTGGACCGATGTCGTCCTGCTGGAGCGCTCCGAGCTGACCTCCGGCTCCACCTGGCATGCGGCGGGTGGCATGCACACGATCAATGGCGATCCGAACGTTGCCAAGCTGCAGAAATACACGGTCGAGCTCTACAAGGAGATCGAGGAATATTCCGGCCAGGATATCGGGTTGCACATGACCTCGGGCCTGATGCTGGCGGCCACCAAGGAGCGCTTCGACTGGATGAAGTCGCTGCTGGCCAAGGGCAAATATGCCGGCGGCGAGGCGACGCTGATTTCGGCTGAGGAAGCCTATGAGATGATGCCGCTCTTGGATCCGAAGCAGTTCGTCGGCGCGGTCTTCGATCCGCATGAGGGCCATCTCGACCCTTACGGCACCACCCATGCCTATGCGAAGTCGGCCAAGAAGAACGGGGCAGAGATCTATCTGCACACCAAGGTCGAGGATCTGGTGCAGCTCGAAGACGGCACCTGGCGGGTGATCACCGACAAGGGCGAAATCCGCGCCGAGCATGTGGTGAATGCCGCCGGTCTCTGGGCACGTGAAGTCGGCCGTATGGTCGGGCTGGAGCTGCCGGTGCTCGCCATGGAGCACATGTATCTGATCACCGAGGACATGCCGGAGGTCATCGAGTTCAACAAGACGACCGGCAAGGAGCTGATGCACTGCGTCGATTTCGACGGCGAGATCTATATCCGCCAGGAGCGCAACGGCATGCTCATGGGCACCTATGAAAAGGATTGCCGTCCGTGGTCGCCCATCGAGACGCCCTGGACCTTCGGCCATGAACTCTTGCCGGAAGACCTGGAGCGCATCACGGGCGAGCTGGAGGTCGGCTTCCGGCATTTCCCGGCCTTCAACAATGCCGGTATCAAGAAGATCATCAACGGCCCCTTCACCTTCTCGCCGGATGGTAATCCGCTGGTCGGCCCGGTGCGCGGCATGACCAATTACTGGTCTGCCTGCGCGGTCATGGCCGGCTTCTCTCAGGGCGGCGGCGTGGGGCTGGCACTTGCCAACTGGATCATCGAAGGCGATCCGGGCTTCGATGTCTTTGCCATGGATGTCTGCCGCTACGGCGATTATGCGACGCTTGCCTATACCAATGCGAAGGTGCGCGAGAATTATTCCCGCCGCTTCTCGATCCGCTATCCGAACGAGGAACTGCCCGGCGCGCGGCCGCTTCTCACCACGCCAATCTACGACAAGCTGAAAAGCGCCGGTGCGGTCTTCGGTGCCTCATACGGGCTCGAAACGCCGCTATGGTTTGCGCCTGAAGGTGTCGAGGATGCCTTCTCCTGGCGCCGCTCGACCGATTTCGAGGCCGTCGGTCGGGAAGCCAGGGCCGTGCGCGACAGCGTCGGCCTGATGGAGACCTCAGGCTTTGCCAAATATATGGTGAGCGGGGAGGGGTCTCGCGACTGGCTCGACCACATGTTCGCCTGCAAGCTGCCGGAAGTGGGCCGGATGGCGCTCGCCCCGATGCTGAACGACGCCGGCAAGCTGATCGGCGACTTCACCGTTGCCAATCTCGATGACGAGGACTTTCTGGTCATCGGGTCCGGCATCGCCGAGGACTATCACATGCGCTGGTTCGAGAGCCATCTGCCGGACGATGGGTCCGTCGATGTCGAGCCGCTGAACCTCAGTCTCGTGGGCCTGTCGATCGCCGGGCCGAAGTCGCGCGATGTGCTGGCCAAGCTCACCCATCTCGATGTCTCTGATGAGGCTCTGCCCTTCATGGCGATCCGCGAGATGGATCTCGGCATGGCGCCGGTCATTCTGGGGCGCGTCAGCTATACTGGCGACCTCGGCTACGAGATCTGGATGCGCCCGGAATACCAGCGCTACGTTTTCGACACGCTGATGGAGGCGGGGGCCGAGTTCAACATCTCGCTCTTCGGTCTCAGGGCGCTCAATGCGCTCAGACTGGAAAAGAGCTTCGGCAGCTGGTCGCGCGAGTATCGCCCGCTCTATGGGCCGCTGGAAGCCGGGCTGTCGCGTTTCGTTGCGCTAAAGAAGGAGGCGAGCTTCATCGGCAAGCAGGCGGCGATGGAGGAGAAGCTGTCTGGTGGTAGGCTCAGGCTTCGCACCTTCATCGTCGATGCGAGGGATGCCGACGTCATCGGCGACGAGCCGATCTCCTACAAGGGGGAAGTCCGCGGCTGGGTGACCTCGGGCGGCTTTGCCCATCCGAGCGGCGTCTCGGTCGCCATCGGCTATGTTCCGAAGGAGATTGCCGACGAAATCGAGGGCTGGAGCGTGGAAATTCTTGGGGAAATCCTGCCCGCCCGTTTGCAGCCTCAGTCGCTTTTTGACGCGAATGGGTCGCGGATGAGAAACTGAACTGTTTTTAGTGAAAGTGGGCTTGCATTAGCGCCCTGTGTATAAAGGTGGGTCGCCTCGCGCGACCTGCTGATTTCCTAAGCTTTTTCTGCTGTTTTTTTGTGTGACCTGTCATTTCCGGTGTCAAACGGCCTGTTAACAGTAACATTTTGTCTGATGAATGGCTTTTTGGCTTCACATTTTCGGACAAAGCGATATGGAATCCTCCGACGCCTATGCCCGAAAGGGACAACAAAATGAGACGCATCAATCAGACGCGTCCGGGGGATAATATATGGAGTACTTCATCCAGCAGCTCATTAACGGGCTGACTCTTGGATCCATCTATGGCCTCGTGGCTATCGGCTATACGATGGTTTACGGCATCATCGGCATGATCAACTTTGCCCATGGTGACATCTTCATGCTCGGCGGCTTTGCCGCTCTCATCGTCTTCCTCATTCTCACATCCTTCTTCGCCGGCATCCCGGTGGCGCTTGCGCTGCTGATCATGCTGGTCGTTGCCATGCTGATGACGGGTCTGTGGAACTGGACGATCGAGCGGGTGGCCTATCGACCGCTGCGCGGCTCGTTCCGTCTGGCGCCACTGATCACTGCGATCGGCATGTCGATCGTGCTGTCGAACTTCATCCAGATTTCGCAGGGTCCGCGCAACAAGCCGATCCCGCCTTTGGTCAGCGATGTCCTGCACTTCGGCAATGTCACCATCGCGGTCAAGCAGGTGATCATCGTCGTCGTCACGGCCGTTCTGCTTGCCGCCTTCTGGTATATCGTCAACAAGACGCCGCTGGGTCGTGCCCAGCGTGCAACGGAGCAGGACCGCAAGATGGCGGCTCTTCTCGGCGTCGACGTCGACCGGACCATCTCCATCACCTTCGTGATGGGTGCGGCGCTGGCGGCTGTCGCCGGTACGATGTACCTGATGTATTATGGTGTTGCCTCGTTCCACGACGGCTTCATCCCGGGCGTCAAGGCTTTCACGGCCGCGGTTCTCGGTGGTATCGGCTCGCTCCCGGGTGCCGTTCTTGGCGGCCTGCTGATCGGCCTCATCGAGTCGCTCTGGTCGGCCTATTTCAGCATCGCCTACAAGGATGTCGCGACCTTCGGTCTGCTGGCCTTCGTGCTGATCTTCAAGCCCACCGGCATCCTCGGACGTCCGGAAGTCGAGAAGGTTTGAACCCATGACTACTCCTGTAAACGTAAATGGTGCCGCTTCGTCCGGCATAATGGCGCGTGCCATCAAGGAAGGCCTGTTCGCCGGCCTTCTCTCGCTCGGTCTGTTCAGCCTCTATATCGGCATCAAGACCGATCAGAACATGGCCAACGAGCTGATCTGGTATCCGCGCTGGGGCCTGCTGGCGATCTTCGTGATCATTGCCGCCGTCGGCCGCTTCGCCACGGTTGCCTTCATCGCGCCGTGGTTCGCCGCCCGCAAGGAGAAGAAGTCCGCAGCGGCTCCGGTGAATGACACCGACGCCAAGCCGACTTTCTTCAAGGCGCATTTCCTGAAGATCGCCCTTCTGGCGCTCATCCTCTACCCGCCTGTTATCGTCGCCCTCTCGGGTGTTCAGGGCTCGCTGAAATATGTCGACAACTTCGGCATCCAGATCCTGATCTACGTCATGCTGGCCTGGGGTCTGAACATCGTCGTCGGTCTGGCTGGCCTGCTCGATCTGGGGTACGTCGCCTTCTATGCGGTCGGCGCCTATTCCTATGCGCTGCTCGCCCAGAACTTCGGCCTGTCCTTCTGGGTGCTGTTGCCGCTTGCCGGTATTCTGGCGGCCTTCTGGGGCATCATCCTCGGCTTCCCGGTCCTGCGTCTGAGGGGTGACTATCTCGCCATCGTGACGCTCGCGTTCGGGGAAATCATCCGACTGGTGCTGATCAACTGGCAGGATGTCACCCGCGGTACCTTCGGTATCTCGAGCATTCCCAAGGCCACCTTCTTCGGCATCGAATTCAACGCGTCTGCTGATGGCTTCGCGAAGACCTTCGACCTGCCGATGTCGTCGGCCTATTACATGATCTACGTCTTCTACGTGATCCTGGCGCTGTGCTGCCTGACCGCCTATGTCACGATCCGGCTTCGTCGCATGCCGATCGGTCGTGCGTGGGAAGCGCTGCGTGAGGACGAGATCGCCTGCCGCTCGCTCGGCATCAACACCGTCACGACCAAGCTGACCGCGTTTGCGATCGGTGCGATGTTCGGTGGCTTTGCCGGCTCCTTCTTCGCTGCCCGCCAGGGCTTCGTTTCGCCGGAAAGCTTCGTCTTCCTCGAATCCGCCGTCATTCTCGCCATTGTCGTTCTCGGCGGCATGGGC
Organism: Rhizobium sp.; assembly: GCA_029865885.1. Classification (GTDB taxonomy): domain Bacteria; phylum Pseudomonadota; class Alphaproteobacteria; order Rhizobiales; family Rhizobiaceae; genus Allorhizobium. The sequence goes on from JARXAK010000023.1 coordinate 8,769, forward strand.
TCGCTGACGGGGATTGCGATCGCTGCCATCGTCATGATCGGCGGCACGGAAGCCCTGCGTGAAATGGAGTTCCTCAAGCACATCTTCGGCCCCGATTTCACGCCGGAACTGTACCGCATGATCCTCTTCGGCCTCGCCATGGTCGTGGTCATGCTGTTCAAGCCGCGCGGTTTCGTCGGCAGCAGAGAGCCGACGGCTTTCCTCAAGGAACGCAAGGCCGTCTCGGGCAGCTTTACCAAGGAAGGTCACGGCTGATGGCTTCCGGAAACACGATAATGAGCAAAGACACCATTCTGAAAGTCGAGCATCTGTCGATGCGCTTCGGTGGTCTGATGGCCATCAACGACTTCTCCTTCGAAGCCAAGCGCGGTGAAATCACCGCGCTGATCGGCCCGAACGGTGCGGGCAAGACCACGGTCTTCAACTGCATCACCGGCTTCTACAAGCCGACCATGGGCATGATCACGCTGAACCAGAAGTCCGGCCAGCAATATATGCTGGAGCGGCTGCCCGACTTTGAGATCACCAAGAAGGCGAAGGTTGCCCGTACCTTCCAGAACATCCGGCTCTTCTCGGGCCTGACCGTTCTCGAAAACCTTCTGGTCGCCCAGCACAATGCGCTGATGAAGGCGTCGGGCTACACGATCCTCGGTCTGCTCGGCCTGCCGGCCTACAAGAAGGCCGAGGCGGAATCGATCGAGAAGGCACGCTATTGGCTGGAAAAGGCCGATCTGATCGAACGTGCCGACGACCCGGCTGGCGATCTTCCCTATGGTGCGCAGCGCCGTCTGGAAATCTGCCGCGCCATGTGCACCGGTCCCGAGCTTCTCTGCCTCGACGAGCCGGCTGCCGGTCTCAATCCGAAGGAATCGCTGGCGCTCAACAACCTCTTGCGCGGGATCCGCGACGAAGGCACCTCGCTGCTTCTCATCGAGCACGACATGTCCGTCGTCATGCAGATTTCCGACCATGTCGTGGTTCTGGAATACGGCCAGAAGATTTCCGATGGCACGCCCGATCACGTGAAGAACGACCCGAAGGTCATTGCGGCCTATCTGGGTGTCGAGGATGAAGAATTGGATGAAGCGATCCATGAAGTCGAAGCCGTTGCCGGAGGGAACAACTGATGTCCTCTGAACCGCTTCTGAAGGTCTCCGCCGTCGAGACCTATTACGGCAATATCCGTGCACTGGCCGGCGTGGACGTCGAAGTCCACAAGGGTGAGATCGTGTCGCTGATCGGCGCCAACGGCGCCGGCAAGTCGACGCTGATGATGACCATCTGCGGCAGCCCGCAGGCGCGTGCCGGTCAGGTGGTCTTCGATGGCGAAGACATCACCAAGCTGCCGACGCATTTGATTGCCCGTCGCCGCATCGCCCAGTCGCCCGAAGGCCGCCGCATTTTCCCGCGCATGACCGTGATGGAAAATCTGCAGATGGGCGCCGGTCTCGATGACCTGAAATACTTCAAGGAGGACGTGGAGAAGATCTTCACCATGTTCCCCCGTCTGAAGGAGCGCCAGAGCCAGCGCGGCGGAACGCTCTCGGGCGGTGAACAGCAGATGCTGTCCATCGGCCGTGCGCTGATGTCGCGTCCGAAGCTGCTCCTCCTCGACGAGCCGTCGCTCGGTCTTGCACCGCTGATCGTCAAGGGCATCTTCGAGCAGATCAAGCGGCTCAACCAGGAAGAGGGGCTGACGGTCTTCCTCGTCGAGCAGAATGCATTCGCCGCACTGAAGCTTTCCGACCGTGCCTATGTCATGGTCAACGGCAAGGTGACGATGAGTGGCACGGGTAAGGAACTGCTGGCCGATCCGTCGGTCCGCGCGGCCTATCTCGAAGGCGGCCATCACTGAGCGCGGGGAGTATTTGACATGCAAGGTTTGTTTTTCGAAAGCGACACGACAGTTCGTCTCGTCCTCCGTTTCCTGGTGATGCTGCTCGGTTTCTGGACCGCCTGGCGCACCGGCAGGGCGGCGGCCGAGAGCTGGAACGGCTACGGTACCGTGGTCGTCTACATCCTCGGGCTTGGATTTGCGATGCGCTTCCTGCACTTCTCGCTCTTCCAGGGGCCGTTCGTCAGCCCGTTCTTCTACCTCCTCGACGTGGCCCTGCTGCTGGTCTTTGCCATCGCCGGATTCCAGGCCCGCCGGACCACGCAGATGGTCGACAACTATTACTGGCTCTACGAGAGAACTTCGTATTTCTCGTGGAAGAACAAAGATTGACAAGCCGTTGTTTTCTGTCGCAGATTGGCGACAGAAGGCTTCGACTTGGCAAACAACAAGACCTCGGCCAGATACAAAGAGTGGAACAGTTTTCCGGCGCAGTGAGAGCGGGTATTGCGCAGGGTTTTTAAACCTAACCCGCATAAAAAATTGGGAGCTACAATATGAAGAAATCTCTCCTTTCGGCAGTTGCGCTGACGGCCATGGTTGCCTTCAGCGGCAGCGCCTATGCCGAGATCCTGGTCGGCGTCGCCGGCCCGCTGACCGGCCCGAACGCTGCTTTCGGCGCACAGCTCCAGAAGGGCGCTGAACAGGCTGCTGCCGACATCAACGCTGCCGGTGGCATCAACGGCGAGCAGATCAAGATCGTTCTCGGCGACGACGTCTCGGACGCCAAGCAGGGCGTTTCGGTTGCCAACAAGTTCGTTGCTGACGGCGTCAAGTTCGTCGTCGGTCACTTCAACTCGGGCGTTTCGATCCCGGCTTCTGAAGTCTATGCCGAAAACGGCATCCTGCAGATCACGCCGGCTTCCACCAACCCGAACTTCACCGAGCGCGGCCTGTGGAACACCTTCCGCACCTGCGGCCGTGACGACCAGCAGGGCGCTGTTGCCGGCAAGTACATCGCCGACAACTTCAAGGACGCCAAGGTTGCTGTCGTTCACGACAAGACGCCTTACGGCCAGGGTCTCGCTGACGAAACCAAGAAGGCGATGAACGGCCTCGGCGTTACCGAAGTTCTGTACGAAGGCATCACGCCTGGCGAAAAGGACTACTCCGCTCTCATCGCCAAGATGAAGGACGCAGGCGTCTCGGTCGTCTACTTCGGCGGTCTGCACACCGAAGCCGGCCTCATCCTGCGCCAGATGGCATCGCAGGGCCTGACCGCGACCATGATGTCCGGCGACGGCATCACCTCGAACGAACTTGCTTCGATCGCTGGCGACGCAGTCAACGGCACGCTCATGACCTTCCCGCCGGATCCGCGCCAGAACCCGAACGCTGCTGACGCTGTGAAGAAGTTCCGCGACGCTGGCTTCGAGCCGGAAGCCTACACGCTGTACTCCTACGCTGCCCTGCAGGTCATCGCAGAAGCTGCCAAGGCTGCCGCTTCCAACGATCCGGAAACCGTTGCGACGGCTCTGAAGGAAAAGGGCCCGTACACGACTGTCATCGGCGAACTCGGCTTTGACGCCAAGGGCGACATCACCCGTCCGGACTACGTCATGTACACCTGGAAGAAGGGCGAGGACGGCAAGTACTCGTACTTCCAGAACTAATTCGATCCTTCATCGGACCGACGGAAAGCCCGGCGAAAGCCGGGCTCAGACTGCTGACAAACCCCTGGTCACATCCAGGGGTTTGTGATTCATTGGGTCATGTTGAAGAAACCTGCTCCCGAACAGACGGCTCTCGAGATGGTGACGCTCGACAGCCTGGTGCCGAAGGATCATCTGCTTCGCAA
>JARXAK010000202.1 GCA_029865885.1 Rhizobium sp.
CCCCTCGACATCCCGCAGGTTCACGTCATTGCCGAGCGTCGCGCCGATGATCTCGCCGTCGGAACGAACGGCGAGAACGATTTCTGGCTCGGGATTATTCCACTGTGAAATCGGATGGATGCCGACGGTATCCCCGCAGGTCACGGAGGACATCGGCTGCGCCTTGGTGAAGATCTCCGCATCAGGGCCAATGCCGACTTCCAGATACTGCGACCAGAGCCCCATGTCCTGCAGCAGAGCCTTGACCTTGGCCGCCTGCTCCGAGCCGGCAGCAAGGCCCCTCAGGCTGTCACCCAGCACCGGCGCCAGCTTTTCGCGAATGGACTGCGCGCGGCCGGAATCGCCCTTCGCCTGCTCTTCGATCACGCGTTCGAGCATGCTGTCGGCAAAGGTCACGCCGGCGGCCTTGACCGCCTGCAGATCGATGGGTGCAAGCAGGCGTCCGACCTCGCCGGACAGGATCTGGTCGAGCGTTCCCAGCGCCGGCAGGCGCTCATGAGACATCAATCGCTCGGCAAGGTTTTCAATTTCGAACAACCCCGAGACAGTGGGCGCGATGCCCGTCAGATCGAAAACCACCCCGCCACGCACGAGGACCGGACACGGTCCGCCGGCAGCATCGGACCAGACGCGCCCCACCAATACGGCCTCGGAGGCATCCTCCGGCAGGATATAAACGGACCCCAGACGTTCTCGATGCAGCAAGACGGACCTCCTCCTTGTCCTCGAAACGGAGCGCGCAGACAGAGCGCACTATTGTCCGGATGTCTGACAACCCTTGAAGCAATTTCATAGGGTCTGATTTTCCGACTGTCTACCCCGGACGGCGAGCTTGCGGACAAGCCAAGCCACCCTTCAGCGACCTGTCAGAACTGTTCGAGACTAAGATCGATGCGGCTTGCCGCACCATGCAGATGGGCTCTCATCGCCTCGCGGGCGCCCGCTGCATCGCGGTTCGCGATCGCATCCCGCAACCGCACATGTTCTGCAATGGTCACCTCGACGATCTCTTCGAGAACGGCGCGCGAGCGCGCGGCATCAATGGCCATGCTGATGCGCTCGGCAATGAAGCCGATGAACAGCGCGAAATACTCGTTATGGGTCGCTTCTGCCACGGCCCTATGAAAGACGAGATCGGCAACGATCCCCTGCTCGGTCCACTTTTCGGAGCCGGTCATGCGGGCAAGAGCCTCGTCGATATTCGCCAGATCGGCCACTGTGTGATGCACGGCCGCGAGCCCGGCAGCTTCGATCTCAAGCGGCACCCGCAGCTGGAAGAGCGCGCGAAAGCTTTGAGGCTCGGAGAGAGCGCCATCCTTGATGCGGATCGGCCGGGCTGAGGGTTCGCTGACAAAGGCGCCGACGCCCTGCCTGGTTTCCACAAGCCCTTCGTTGCGCAGTTGCGCAATCGCCTCGCGCACGACCGAGCGGCTGACGCCGAGCGTCTTGGCAAGCACATGCTCGGTCGGCAGCCTTTCCCCAGGCTTCAGCCGGCCCTGGTTGATCTCTTCAGCGAGTTGCGCGGCGATGCGGGCAGGCAGGTGCTCGCTGCGCCTGATTTGTCCGAAACTCAACTGCCCCAGGTCGATCGACATGCCTGCTCGTCTCCTTGCCACCCGCTCCGGTATTTCACGAATCCGCACCGGAATTCAATTGGCAACCAGGGTTCATGATACCCCAGGGATCAATGGCCCGCTTGATGGCAGCGATGAGCGAAAGCCGCTCATGCTTGCGGCATTGCCCGCTGGCCCCTTGCCTTGGATAGCGCGGGGCCCTCGCCGCCAGGCATCGTCCGGGCGGCCCGACACACGATGGACCACAAAATTCAGCGTCCGGCAAAGCATCATCTGGTTATCAGACAACATTACCGATGTTTTTTGCATTTGGCCCTTGTGTCGGCGCGCGTGGGGTCGAAGAATGCTCTCGGAGGAGACTGTTTCATGCATATTCTGGTGATTGGCGCCGCCGGCATGGTCGGGCGCAAGCTCGCACAGAAGCTGGCGCAAGACGGCGCGCTGCAGGGACGCGAGATCACGGCAATGACGCTCGCCGATGTCGTGCCGGCAGAAGCGCCGTCCGATTTCAGCGGCCATGTGACGATCGAGACGGTCGATCTGTCGGAACCGGCCGCAGCTGAACGCCTGACCGCCTCGCGTCCCGATGTCATCTTCCACCTCGCCGCCATCGTCTCAGGTGAAGCGGAGCTCGATTTCGAAAAGGGGTACCGGATCAATCTCGACGGCACCCGCACTCTCTTCGAAGCTATCCGCGTCGCCCACACGGCGGACGGCTACCGCCCCCGGCTGATCTTCACCTCGTCGATCGCAGTCGTCGGCGCGCCCCTGCCCTATCCGGTTCCGGACGACTTCCACACGACGCCACTCACCAGCTACGGCACCCAAAAGGCGATCTGCGAGCTGCTGCTTTCCGACTACTCCAGGAAGGGTTACTTCGACGGGATCGGCATCCGGCTGCCGACGATCTGCATTCGTCCGGGCAAGCCGAACAAGGCAGCCTCGGGCTTCTTCTCCAATATCCTGCGCGAGCCGCTGGTCGGGCAGGAAGCGGCCCTGCCGGTAGGAGAGGATGTCCGCCACTGGCATGCATCGCCCCGCTCGGCCGTCGGCTTCCTGATCCATGCTGCCAACATCGACCTGGAAACGGTCGGTGCGCGGCGGAACCTCTCGATGCCGGGCCTCAGCGCCACCGTCGGCGAACAGATCGACGCCTTGCGCCGCGTGGCGGGAGAAAGGGCGGTCAAGCTCATCCGCCATGAGCCCGATGAGATGATCATGCGCATATGCGCAGGCTGGCCATCAGACTTCGAAGCCACCCGCGCCCGCGCCCTCGGTTTCACCGCCGAAAGCTCCTTCGATGAAATCATCAAGGCGCATATCAACGACGAATTGGGAGGACAGCTGTGACGGAAATGGCCAGGAGGCAGATCGCCTTTCTCGGAACCGGCTTGATGGGCGCCCCGATGGCGAGACGATTGCTCGCCGCGGGCTTTCCTGTGTCCGCCTGGAACCGTGACCTGAGCAAGGCAGAACCATTGGCAGCCTTCGGCGCCCGGATCGCAGACAGCCCGGCAGAGGCCGTCGATGGTGCGGACGTGGTCTTCACCATGCTCTCGGATGGTACGGCTGTCGATGACGTGCTCTTTGCCCAGAGCACGGTCGATGCACTCAGAACAGGCACAGCCGTCATCGATACCTCCTCCATCGCGCCGCCGATTGCACGACGCCATGCAGCCCAGCTCGCAGAATTGGGCATCGCCCATATTGACGCGCCCGTTTCGGGCGGCGTTGTCGGCGCAGAAGCAGGAACACTCGCGATCATGGCGGGAGGCGATGCAGCCCTGGTCCAGAGCCTTGCCGATGTCTTCGCACCGCTCGGCCGCGTTACCCATGTCGGCCCCTCGGGTGCCGGCCAGATCTGCAAGCTCGCCAACCAGCAGATCGTCGCAATTACCATCGGCGCGGTGGCAGAAGCCATGATGCTTGTCGAGGCCGGCGGCGCCTCGCGGGAAAAATTCCGGCAAGCGATCCGCGGCGGCTTCGCCGAAAGCCGGATCCTCGACCTGCACGGCCAGCGCATGGTCGACCGACGTTTCGAACCCGGCGGCCCGTCCCGCCTGCAACTGAAGGACTTAGATGCCGTGGCTGCCATGGCCGAGACCTATGGCCTGGACTTGCCGCTGACCTCGGATATCCGCCAGGCCTTCGAAACCTTCGTGGCGGACGGAAACGGCGACCTCGATCACAGCGCCCTTCTCCTTCACCTGGAAAAGATCAATCACCGCAAAGGTGCCGCAGATGAATGACACCGAAAAGCCCAAACGCCGGCTCCGCTCCCAGGACTGGTTCGACAATCCCGATCATCTCGACATGACCGCGCTCTACCTGGAGCGCTTCATGAACTACGGCACGACACCCGAGGAGCTGCGCTCCGGCAAGCCGATCATCGGCATTGCCCAGTCGGGCTCGGACATCAATCCGTGCAACCGCCACCACCTGGAACTGGCCAAACGCGTGCGCGACGGCATCCGGGACGCGGGCGGCATCCCGATCGAATTTCCGTCGCATCCGCTCTTCGAGAATTGCAAGCGACCGACGGCAGCCCTTGACCGCAACCTCGCCTATCTCGGCCTTGTCGAACTGCTCTACGGCTACCCCTTTGATGGCGTGGTGCTGACGACCGGCTGCGACAAGACCACGCCATCGGCACTGATGGCCGCGTCCACGGTGGACATCCCGGCAATCGTTTTGTCCGGCGGCCCAATGCTCGACGGCTGGCATGACGGCGAACTTGTCGGATCCGGCACGGTCATCTGGCGTTCCAGGCGCAAATATGCCGCCGGCGAAATCACCCGCGAAGAGTTCCTCGAACGCGCGCTCGATTCCGCCCCGTCGCCCGGTCATTGCAACACCATGGGCACGGCCTCGACCATGAATGCCATTGCAGAGGCACTCGGCATGTCGCTCACCGGCTGCGCCGCCATCCCAGCCGCCTATCGCGAGCGTGGCCAGATGGCGTATCGCACGGGCAAACGCGCCGTGGAACTTGTCCTGGAGGACGTCCGGCCTTCGGACATCCTGACGCGCGACGCGTTTCTCAATGCGATCCGCGTCAACTCCGCGATCGGCGGCTCGACCAATGCCCAGCCGCATCTGATGGCAATGGCCAAACATGCCGGCGTCGAACTCCTGCCCGAGGACTGGCAGGTTCATGGATACGACATCCCGCTGCTCGCCAATGTGCAGCCGGCCGGTGCCTATCTCGGCGAACGGTTTCACCGTGCCGGTGGTGTCCCCGCGATCATGTGGGAACTGATGCAGGCCGGCAAGCTTGAGGGCGGATGCAGGACAGTCACCGGCCGGACAATGGCCGACAACCTGGAAGGCCGCACGGCAAGCGATCGCGAGGTGATCAAGCCCTATGGCGAGCCCCTGCGGGAGCGGGCGGGCTTCATCGTTCTCAAGGGCAATCTCTTTGATTTCGCGATCATGAAGACAAGCGTCATCTCGGAAGGCTTCCGGATGCGATATCTGCAGGACAAGGGTCGCGAGGGCATATTCGAGGGCCGCGCCATCGTCTTTGACGGCTCGGAAGACTATCACGCGCGCATCAACGACCCAGCTCTCGATATCGACGAAGACTGCATACTTGTTATTCGCGGCGCGGGACCGCTCGGCTGGCCGGGCTCGGCGGAAGTGGTTAACATGCAGCCGCCAGACCATCTCATCAAACGGGGCATCCTGAGCCTGCCGACAATCGGCGACGGACGCCAGTCCGGCACGGCCGACAGCCCCTCGATCCTCAACGCCTCGCCCGAAAGCGCGGCCGGCGGCGGCCTGGCCTGGGTTCGCACAGGCGATGTCATCCGCATCGATCTCAATCAGGGTCGTTGCGACATGCTGGTCGGGGACGAAGAGATTGCGAAACGCAAGGCAGAGGGCATACCGGCCGTGCCGGAGGATGCGACGCCCTGGCAGCGCCTCTATCGACAGACCGTGACACAGCTCGCAGACGGCGCAACGATCAGACACGCGGAGGATTTCCGCCAGATCTCCAAGACACCGCAGCGCCACAACCACTGAGGTCGGCAAAGTCAAAAAGCGACACGCACGGAGAAAGCGAGCCCCAGCGGCGATTGGCGTATCTGCTGATCACCCCATGACGGGGGGAGCACTGAGATGACAGACACAAGCGAGGCGGCTCTGATGACAGCTGGCGGCAACCATGCAGACATCGCCTCTGTGTCCATGAACCGGAAACATATCATGGCCTGCATGGAGCGCTATCGCTCCTACCGGTGAAGCCGAAACACCGAACGGCCTTATGGCGGCGACACCCGTCAGCCCTGTCTGGCGAGCGGATATAGAAAGAGCGCCCGGATGGAGCGCTCGCATGCTTTCAAATCGGGCTGGTTGACCGGCCGTCAGACAGGACGCTCACAAAAGCGCCCTACCAAAACTTAGGATCAGTAGCGCGGGAAATCGGCCGGGTTGATGCCGAGCGTCTTCAGGTGATGGTCCTTCGGACGACGGTGTCCTTCGACAGCAGCCGCTGCGGAGCTTGCTGCACCGAGAACGGCGAATGCACGACCGAGGAAACCCTGCTGGATGGACTTGCGGAGGCTAGACATTTCTTTGCTCGCTTTCTTCGTTTGCAAGAAGAAGATGATACTCCGGCGACAAAATTACAATGGACGGAAAGTCACGCCAGCCATGCAGCCGATGCAGGCCGAGTTAATCAGATCCTGCATCGGCACATGGTAATTTAGACATTAGTCTTCGCTGGCCGCCACCTGGGCCAAAACCTTGCCCTTGCCCCGCGCCCGAAGGATCATCGGGACAAAGAGCGCGATGGCCGCAAGCGCCAGCAACACCGCCGCAATCGGCGAGGTTACCAGAACCGTCGGATCGCCCTGGCTGATCGAGAGCGCACGACGCAGCTGCTGCTCGGCCATCGGGCCGAGAATGAGCCCGACAATGACGGGTGCGATCGGGTAACCGAAGACGCGCATGACATAGCCGAGGATGCCGAACGTCAGAAGCAGGCCGAGTTCGAACACCGACGGATTGGCACCGATCGTCCCCAGCGTCGCGAACACCAGAATGCCCGCATAGAGCCACGGCTTCGGGATGGTGAGAAGCCGCACCCAGAGGCCGATCAGCGGCAGGTTCAGCACCAGCAGCATGAAGTTGGCGATCAGCAGCGAGGCAATGAGACCCCAGACGAGCTGCGGATTGGTTGCAAACAACAGCGGGCCAGGCTGCAGACCGAACTGCTGAAAGCCCGCAAGCATTATGGCCGCCGTCGCCGTGGTCGGCAGGCCGAGCGTCAGCAACGGAACGAGCGTTCCCGCAGCCGAGGCGTTGTTGGCGGCCTCCGGCCCCGCAACACCTTCGATGGCACCCTTGCCGAATTCCTCCGGATGTTTGGTGAAGTGCTTCTCCGCCGAATAGGAGAGGAAGCTCGACACGTCAGCACCACCGGCCGGCATGGATCCGATCGGGAAACCGATGGCTGTGCCGCGAAGCCAAGGCTTCCAGGACCGCTTCCAATCGGACTTGTTCATCCAGAGAGACCCGCGCACCGCTTCAACCTTTTCCGGTGCACGCGCGCCTTGGGCCGCAATATACAGCGTCTCGCCGATCGCAAACATGGCGACCGCAAGCGTGGTGACCTCAAGGCCATCAAGCAGGTCCGGCACACCGAAGCTCAGCCGCGTCTGGCCGGTCAGCTGGTCGATACCGACGATCGAAAAGGCAAGGCCGACAAAGAGCGCCGTGAGCCCCCTGAGCGTCGAATCGCCGAAGGCTGCGGAGACGGTCACAAACGCCAGCACCATGAGCGCAAAATACTCACGCGGCCCGAAGGAGAGCGCGAATTTCACGACGTATGGCGCGATGAAGGCGAGAGAAATCGTCGCCAGCAGACCGGCAACGAAAGAACCGATGGCAGCCGTCGCAAGCGCTGGACCGCCGCGGCCCGCGCGGGCCATCTTGTTGCCCTCGAGCGCGGTGACGATGGACGCGCTCTCGCCCGGGGTGTTGAGCAGGATCGAGGTCGTCGAGCCGCCATACATGCCGCCGTAATAGATGCCGGCGAACATGATCAGCGAGCCCGCAGGATCGAGCTGATAGGTCACCGGCAGGAGAAGCGCCACCGTGAGCGCAGGGCCGATGCCCGGGAGCACGCCAACAAGCGTTCCCAGCGTGACGCCGATGAGTGCGTAAAAGAGGTTGATAGGCTGAGCGGCGATCGCCAGCCCCTGAAGAAGGAAATCAAACGTATTCACGGGGTTCCCCTCAGAAGAACAGGCGTTCGAGCGGTCCGGCCGGCAAGGACAATTGCAGGAAGCGCGCGAAGACGATCCACACGACGAAAGAGAGTGCGATGCCCGCAGGCAAAGAGATCCAGAACTTGCGCTTTCCGAAACCGGCAGCGGTCATGGCAAAAAGGATGCCGGTGGCGATCGAAAAGCCAGCGGTCTTCAACAGCAGCATCTGCGCGGCAAGCCCCGCGACGATGAAAAGAACAGGCGGGACCTCCTGATGCTCCCGCTCCGGAAAATCGCGGCGCAGAGCCGCAAACACCGTCCAGATGGCAAGCCCGATCAGACCGAACGCAATGCCCTTCGGCACGGTGGCGGGACCGATTCCGGAATAGAGATTGCCGCCCTGGAGCCGGGCCACGTCGTACAGGATCAGGCCGGCAATGGCAGCCAGGACCACGGCCACGGCCAGCGCCGCCCAATCAGGGCGGCGCGTACGATGTGTGGAAGAGCGCTCTTCCGTGCTCATTTCACCAGACCGATGTCTTTGAGGATCGTCCCGGTCGCGGCGATGTCCTTGGCAAGCTGCTCCTCAAAGGCCGGACCAGCGAGATAGGTATCCTGCCAGTTCTTGGTCTTCAGGGTTTCCTGCCAGCCGGCAGACTTCACGAGCTTCTCAACGTCAGCAGAAATCGCAGCCTTCTGCTCGTCGGTCAGGCCCGGAGCGGCAGCCACCATGCGCCAGTTCTGCAGAACCACGTCGAGACCGCTTTCCTTGAGCGTCGGAGCGTCGGCACCGGCGATGCGCTCGGCGCTGGAAACGGCGAGCAGACGCAGCGCACCGGCGGCCACCTGGGCCTGGAATTCGCCGTAGCTCGAAATGCCGACGGTCACCTGACCGCCGAGGATCGCGGCAAGCGCTTCGCCACCGCCGGAATAGGCGATGTAGTTGATCTTGGTCGGATCAACGCCAGCAGCCTTTGCAATCAGGCCTGCACCGATATGGTCGGTACCGCCGGCCGAGCCACCAGCCCAGGAAACCGAACCGGGATCAGCCTTCAGCTTCTCGACCAGCTGGCCGATGTTCTGAATGTCGGAACTCGCGGGAACGACGACGGCCTGGTATTCACCGGTCAGACGCGCGATCGGCGTGACGTCGGCGAGCGTGACGGGCGACTGGTTGGTCAGGATCGCGCCAACCATGACATAGCCACCGACGATGAGCGCATTCGGGTTGCCCTTCTGCTGGCTGGCGAACTGGGCAAGGCCGATCGTGCCACCGGCACCGGGAACGTTCATGACCTGCACATTGCCGGAAATGCCTTCAGACTGCATGACAGCCTGCAGCGAGCGGGCCGTCTGGTCCCAACCGCCGCCAGGCGCTGCCGGCGCCATGATCGTGTAGTCTGCAGCCACGGCCGGAAGGGCGAGTGCGCCAGCAAGGAAAGAAGCCAGGAAAAAGTGTTTCAAGATAGTCCTCCACCATCAATGCGGCTCTTGCCGCTTTCGAATGATCTGTGGGGAGAACGCAGGTATGCGCAGTGCGGACCGAACCGCTTCAGGCAGAGCCTGCTCCTCCCATGTCCCATCTCTCCCGCCTCCACGGGAAGATGTGACCATAGGCCTAACAGCAGAACCTGTCATCCACCTGTCACCGCAATGGCGCCGAGTTGCAGATTGCAAAGGCAATCATAGGAGACTGCGGGCGCTCACCCAGGAAGTCGGCGCGTGAGGCCAAGAGATCGATCGCAGGAGCAGGCTTGAGGCTTCGCGATCATCGGGCAGACGTCCTTCGATGTCTCAACGACGGGCTTTTTCCCAGATCGTCCAGCCGCCGAGGATAATGCCGAGGATGATGGCGTTCGACAGGATGCCGAAGCCGATGGCCGGGGTCCGGTCGATGCCGGAGCCAGCGGCTGTGGTGAGCGGAATGAGGATTGCGACGAACACCGCACCCATGGCAAGCGGGGTGAGCAGCCCCATGGTCTGTCGCGTGCGCATGGCAGTCACGACGAGAAAAAAGATCAACCCGATCCTGAAGGGATCGATCAGTTGAGAAAAGACGATATCGACCATGGCTGCCCCTCCCTCAAGGTCCAAATTCCGAATTTCGAACGGGTCTTGCAAGCGGTCCCGCTTCATCAGACGTTATGCGGCAGAACCTCATGCGTCTAGCCTAAGGCAATGAAATTCAGCCACTATTCGAGCCTGCTATGGCATGAGCCGGAGCGAAGTCGGCTCTCAACCTTCATCATCGCGCCGGTGGCGCAGATTGCCCGCCGGCAAGATCCTGCCGTGAAAGAAAACAGGCCGGCGAGACGCCGGCCTGTCCTGGATCATCAGTGGATTGTCCGACAGGATCAGTCCTTGAAGATGTCCTTCTTGTGAGTATTAGCCGGGACCAGCAGGGCGCCGATGACGACGGTCGCAGCGGCGATGATGATCGGGTACCACAGACCACCGTAGACGTTACCCGTCTGGGCGGAGATCGCAAACGCGGTCGCCGGCATCAGGCCACCGAACCAGCCGTTGCCGATGTGATAGGGCAGCGACATGCCGGAGTAGCGGATACGGGTCGGATAGAGTTCGACCAGCATCGCGGCAATCGGACCGTAGACCATCGTCACCAGGATGATGAGGTAGGTCAGGATCGCAATCAAGGTCAGCTTCTGGGCCGTGAAGATGTCGAGGAAGTGCTGTGCCCTGGCCACGGTCGTGTTGGCCTCTGCCGACAGCGGGTAACCCGCAGCGGTCAGCGCTTCGTTGACGGCCTTGTTGAAGGCAACCGATTTGCCCTTTTCGGCATCAAGTGCAGCCTGTGCCGCAGCAATGGCAGCCTGATCGCCGCCAGTCTTTGCAGTCTCCAGAGCAGCGGTCAGTTCCTTGACGGTCGCTGCGTTCTGGGCAGCGTCATAGGAGGTGACGATCGTTTCGCCAACCTTGATCTGCGCCACTGCGATGGCTGGATCGAAGTTGGTGGTATAGTTGACCGAGGTGCGTGCAAGCGTTGCCTTGGCCACGTCGCAGGCATTGGTGAACTTGACCGTACCGGTCGGGTTGAACTGGAACGAGCAGTCCGCTTCGTTTGCCGACACGACGACCGGGGTCTGGTGAGCGGCATAGAGCGCGGGGTTTGCGGTCTTCGTCAGGAGCGGGAAGACGAAGTTGTAGGTCAGGGCCGCAATCAGGCAGCCTGCCAGAATGATCGGCTTGCGGCCGATGCGGTCGGAAAGTGCGCCGAAGAACAGGAAGCCGCCGGTGCCCAGGACGAGCGACCATGCCACCAGAACGTTGGCGGTGAAGCTGTCGACCTTGATGACGTTCTGCATGAAGAACAGCGCGTAGAACTGGCCCGAGTACCAAACCACAGCCTGACCGGCGACGAGGCCGAAAAGGGCGATCAGGGCGAACTTGCCGTTCTTCCAGGTGCCGAAGGCTTCGCGCAGCGGTGCCTTGGATGCTGCACCCTCTTCCTTCATCTTCTTGAAGGCCGGGGATTCATGCATGTGGAGACGGATATAGAGCGAGATGGCCAGAAGCACGATCGAGCCGATGAACGGGATACGCCAGCCCCACAGGTCGAAGGCCTTGATCATCTTCTCGGTGCCGTCGGGGTTCAGCACGACAGCGCCTGCCGCATCAAGAACCGGAGTCGGATCCCAATTGGCGTTTACGTAGCCCTGGACCGACAGAATGACGATCAGCGAGAGCAGGAGCCCGAGCGTCGCCGTGGTCTGGATGAAGGCCGTGAAGTAGCCGCGCTGGTTGGCCGGTGCATGCTCGGCCACGTAGACGACGGCACCGCCGTATTCACCACCGAGCGCCAGGCCCTGCAACATGCGCAGGATAATCAGGATGATCGGCGCCGCCGCCCCCCATGTATTGTATGTCGGCAGCAGGCCGACCAGGAAGGTCGAAATACCCATGATGAGGATGGTCATCAGGAAGGTGTACTTACGACCGACGATATCGCCGAGTGCACCGAAGACAAGCGCGCCGAACGGGCGGACGATGAAGCCGGCAGCGAAGGCGAGCAGTGCAAAGACGTTGCGCGTGGCTTCAGGGAAGGCCGTAAAGAATTGCGCGCCGATGATCGCCGCGAGCGAGCCGTAGAGGTAGAAATCGTACCATTCGAACACAGTACCGGCAGACGAAGCGATGATGACCTTTCGCTCCTCCGCCGTCATGGGGCGCGAACGATCCCCGACGTTCATTTCCGTAGTTGCCATTATTCCCTCCTCCGTGAATGCTGGCCTCACGTATCGACCTCGTCCCTAGACAGGACAGGCCGCCCGTAATGTTGAACTAACTCCCACCCAACAGAGCAGACCTATCTGCCCCGAATTCCGCCACCTTCCGGCTGCGGATGCTGGAAACCCTCCGATTGATCGGTACAAGTCCGATGCCAATCTGTACCATCGGGGCGCATGCGTGGAGAGATCAACCTTCGTCTAAGAGGCGAAGGGCGCAGCGGACGCGCTTAGACCAGCAGTGGTCGACACTCCTGGCATTCGGGCAAATGCCCCTGAAAGCCATGCAGATTTTGGCTGATGTCCGCAAAACCAGCGGCTCATCAGCGTGCGCGGCAGGCAGCTCCGAGACGGAGGCACAACCAGAACCTGCCGAAATCAATGTTAGCTTTTTAGCCCGCAGCCAGGTGCGGCTTTATCTGAACAGCCGCTGCAAGCGCGGCCGGATGCGCAGGAACTGCCGATAGGCAGCCTCGAAAAACGGGCTGACGGGCTTCCATCCCGCCAGCAGCCCGAGGGGGCGCAGAAGCGGTATGGCACGCCACATGGCGGCAAAGGCCTCGGCGCCGGACAGGAGTTTTCCCGCCTCCTCTGCATGGAAACGGGCCAGAAGCTCGGCCCGATCGACCGGACAGGTGCCAGCCGGATCACACGCATCGATGAAATTGATCGCACCGTGCCGATCGAGACGGCGCATCAATGCGATCTCGCGCTGGCAGAGCGGACAGCTGCTGTCAAACCAGACGGTCACCTGCGGAGACATGGTCGCCTTTCACCGGAAGAATTCCGTACCCTTAACTTGGGGCGAAAGGTGACCTGTGGCAATGCGGCGTCCCGCCGCTGCCGCCGCCTGCCCGCCTCCGCAAAAATAGCTGACGCCTGCGGCTGCGACACTCCGCGCGGGCGGTGGCCTTTACAGTCTCCGATCTGCGGCCCGTGTGGCATCGTTCATCGCCCGCGCCAGGAGCAGCATCACGAGCGCCTGACCGTAAGGGGCAGGCACATTCGGGATCTGGCGATAGAATTCGAGCGTGTGCCCCATCGGCGTTCCGTCCGAGACCTGCAGGACGATGCCGCTGGCGTCAATGCGCGTCAGAACCGCCTCAAGCGCCCGCTCAGCGACGGGTCGGTAGCTCTCGTCGACAATCCCGAGATCCATGCCGCGCAGGATGCCATAGGCGATGGCTGCCGTGGCGGAGGTCTCCTCGGGCGACGTCGGATCGCAGACCAGAGTGTTGAACATCCCGTTTTCGCGCTGGTGAGCGGCGAGCGTCTTCAGCTGCGCGCCGAGGATATGGACCAGATGCCGCTTGAGGTGTTCAGGCACGTGATCGACAAGACCGAAGAGTTCGGGGATGGCCACCGTGATCCACGAATTGCCACGCGCCCAGAAAGCTTTGGCGAAATTGTGCCGACCATTGAAGGTCCAGCCGTGATACCAAAGCCCCGTAACCGGATCGGCGAGATAGCGCTCGTGGACCATAAACTGGTAGAAGGCCTCCTCGATCCAGTCCTGGCGGCCGAAACGCTGACCGGCCCGGGCAAGGAACAGGCAGGTCATGAAAAGGGTGTCGTCCCAAAGCTCGCCGTCGTTCATCCGCTCCTTGACGACATGCTGGAAGCCGCCATCCTCGGTCTTGGCCAGAGACGTGACGAGCCACTGGGCCCAGTCGCGAACGAGCTCTTCCCAGTCCGGTCGCTCGACGTGATCGATGAGCACGCAGAGTGGCAGCATCGGGGAGCTGGAATTGACCTGCCGGGGCGGCAGGCCGCGCCCGATCTGCCAATCATACCACCGGGCAATCGCCTCGATCAGGGACCGGTCGTTGACCGCCTCGGCATGGCGCAAGAGGCCATAGATCCCGACGCCAACCTCCCAGTCCCATTCATCGAACTGGAGATCATAGCCACTGTCTGAAAGGTCTCCGGTCTCGTTGATGCCCTTCAGTCTGGCAAGACCGACGGCGACACGGGAAAGAGCTTCTGAAAGAACTTCGGGAGCGGGGAACAACATGCGCGAAAATCCTGGGCTTGAAGACTAGAAGGAAACGGCATCGACCCAACGGATGAGGGGATCGATGCTTCGGTTCGGAAAAAGGTAAGGCCGGTCATCGACCGAAAGGCCCTCGGTCCAGTCGAGAGTGAGAAGCGTCCCATCCGCCTGCCGGGCGCGGACGCTCTGTCCGTCCAGACCAAGGTCGAGGCTGATCGCGGCAAGCTGCGACCGGAACTGAGCGAAGCTGTCGGCATCCGCCCCTTCAGCCACCACCACGTACCAGGCGATATTCGTCCCCCGCGCACGAAACTCGATACCAGCCCCGGGGCCAGTCTCAAGCGGCAAAATGGGGCTCGTCGCCGTCATCGCGGCAAAACCATCACCGCTCTTGAGGATGATCCAGTTGTCCGCAAGGATCACTGCGTCGAATGCACGTCTCTCGACATAGGCATGGGTAAACGGGAGCCGCGCATCCGCCCCGAGGTCGTAGAGCAGGAGCGCTGCATTGCCATATTGGGCGGCACGCGGCATCGATCCGTTGCCGGCCCAGTAAGACGGCCGTTGGTGGCCCCAGGGATCGTCCTCACCGGGATGATTGACCCAGGCCTTTGCCAGCGGATCGGCGGCAAAACGAACATCCAGAATGTGCTGCTGGTGTCCGCGCCCGCCAGGCTTGCCGTCCATGGTCGATGAAAGCTGAACGGCTGCCGTCTTGTAAAGGACGAGCCGGGCCGCCTCGTCATGCCCCTGAACATAATGGGCCGTAACAGCCTGGCCTGCCGGCGGATCGACGACGCCTTGCGCAGCGTCAGGGGGTATGTAGGACCCTGCGGCAAACATCGGCAGCGCCGCAACACCGTCGTTCAGCCAGCCCTGACCGAAGGCCACGGTCGCAAAGGGTGCAAGCTCGGTCAGTGGCCCGGCCCGCAACTCCTTGTCATAGGCGCGCCCCATGGTGCCGGCAGGGACCCCGGCCAGCGTATGCAGACCGATCATCAGGAAGAGCCGGTCGAGGAGCTTTCGCGCCCGATCCCGGACATCCCCCTCGGCCAGATGCTCAAGCGCCAGCAGCCCGATGAAATCGATCGGGTAATAGGCGGCGGAATTCCATTCGGCGAGACCGTGCGCCTCGACCGACTCGAACCAGCGCATCAGACGATGATGAGCGAGTTCAGCCTGCTCACGACCGAAGCGGCCGGAGCATTCGAAGCGCTGATCCGGATAGAGGCGTCCGGCCAGATACTGGGAAACGTGGAAACACAGCACATGGTTCTCGCTCCAGAACCACATCACGTCATTGCCCGGCTCATCCACCCAGTAGCGATAACTGAGAATGCTTCGGTCAATCTCCACCATCAGATCGGCGGGAACACGATCGCGATAAACTGCGGCCACCCAGAGCAGGGGTACCAGCACGAAATCCGAGCAATCCCGTCGCTCGTCGATCGCGGCAAGCGTATTGCCGATGATCTCGCGGAAAACACCATCGACAGGCAGCCCCGCTGCCAGAGCCGCGATCGCCCGACCGGCACGCAATTCGCCATGCCTTGCCATGTAATCGATTGCCACGGCCTTGCGCTCGTCCAAGGACAATTCGCGCATGTCTTTCGGCGCATCCTTGAAGGTGGCAAAGCCAATATGGCGCTCAACCCGGGTTTCGCCGACGGAGAAGGTCAGATTGAGCGAATGATAGGCATCCGGCAGCGATTGCGCCCCGTCAAGAACGAGACGGCGTTCCCCAGCCTTGAGCGTGCCTTGGGCATCCAGAAGTGGCGGCTTCCCGCGCATATGGACGCTCGGAAGGACTTTTCCGGTCACCTCCACATCCATCTGGGCGGACAGTCCGAACTCGAGAACAAGCCGGCCGTCCTGGACATGCATCGGGCTCGGCCGGACATCCGTCGCCAGAGCCTTGAGCAGCCCGATGACATCAGAAGACACATCGACCGGCAGATCGGCCCGGAGCGATGCTGCGCCAAGAAGCGTGAGTTCGAAGAACCAAAGCGCATCGCGCTCCGCCAGTTCCTCGGTCAGCATCACGACATCGCTGCCTCCGGCGGCAAGCGAAAGCTCGATTTCGGTGATGCTTTCCTTGTTGCGCTGGAACGGCTCGAATTTGGCGGCAAGGACACCGTCAACCCAGATATGCACACCACCGCAGGTCGAGAGCTTGAAACGGTGCGGGCCGGGAACCGCCGGCACGAGCCGGGTCCGCATCCAGCGCGAGAGGCGCGTCGGCCGGTGCCAGAAGTCGGAAAACTCGACCCGACGGTTGAAGCCTGGCAGGTAAAGCCCGGTGACTGGAAAATCCATCCGAAGCTCGACCGTTCTCGTGGCGATCTCTTTCCACAGAGCCACGCGGCAAGGCAGGTCGCCGACATCGACGAAGCCGTTGATGAAGCGGTAGTTGACCCGATCCTCCGCCAAGGCGGGCGCGCCCGGATAATAGGTCTGCCCAATGTCGCCCATCGCCCAGGCTGTAATGGAGCCCCCGGGCTCGACAACGAAACCCTGGGGTTCGCATGCCGGTTCGTGCGGTGAAACCTGCGTCATGCTGCGCCCTCTCCCGCTTCAACAGCGGTGGACGGCAACGCAAGCTCGATCTTCTCCAGAAGTGTCGGCAGTTGCGTAATCTGTTTGATCGTGAGGCGCGGGCGCTCACGCCGGTTTTTCGGCTTGTGGGTCCCCCGCAACGACCACGCAAGGAAGATGCTGATGAGACCGAAACGGTTGGCGCCGAGAATGTCGCGCTCCAGATTGTTGCCGACCATGACGGTACGTGCGCGGTCATCCTGCGAAAGGCCAAGCGCCTTGAATGCAGCCTCGAACATGCGGGGGGAAGGCTTCAGTTCCCCGACATCCTCAGAGATCACATGCGCCTCGAAGCACGACCATAGCCCATGCTGGCCGAGCAAATTCTCAAAGGTCGCCCGAGGTCCATCCGCCACGAGGGCGAGACGGTGACCAGCCGTCGCCAGTTCCTGCAGCATGGCATCGGCGCCCGGAATGAGCTTGCCAGACACCACGACATCGGTTCCCGGCAGTTTCACCTCGGTCGACTCGTCGACAAGCGTGTCGCCACAGTCCAGCAAAACGGCCGCAAGATGCGGCACGGTCGTCGGCAGTCGCGCCGTCAGCGATAAAAATCTCTGGGGGATCCAGGCCTTTAACGACGACCAGGGAAGCAGTTCCGGCTCAGCCGCCGCCGCCATTTCGGCAAACCTCCAGCTGGGCCTGAAGGCAGCCCGCTTGAGGAAAAGTCGGCCCAGACGGATTTCGAAGCGCGACGCCGAGATGAGCCCGGCCTCCGAAAACAGATTGGAGAGATGGATACCTTCCTCGCCGGCAAATGACCCGCACATCGCGTCGACAAAAGCGCCCGCTTCGTGCTTCATCGCCTTTGGATCGGCCCAATGGGCATGCTTGCCCGGCTCGATGAACAGCACAGGACGCAGCCCCTCGAGCGGTATGGAGCCATCCCGCCGCCGCATTGTCAGTCGCGCACCATGACGGGAAGCCTCGACCTTGATGACCCCGCCATCGGCGTCGAGATGAACCCAGACGTGTTCGAGGTCATAGAGATGCTGGATATCCCAGTCATACCAGATGGCATATTCGATCACGGTCCCGCTGCCGGGCCGGATCCTGAACTTCGATGACACGGATTTCATCGCGTTGCGATAGACCGTGTAGCCCATGGCCAAAGGTGCGAAGGGCTCTTTCTCGTCGAGATTGAGCAAGGGCCTGTGGCGCATGGCGAGCGCATGGTCCGCCTCCAGGACTTCGAAGGCGGGGAAGCTGGTGGAGGAAAGGGCATGTGCGTTCATCAGGCGCCAACTCCCACCAGATCGAGGCTTTCCGCATGATGGCAGCGCACCTGCCGCCCACCGGCGACGGTTCTCAACTCCGGTGTATCCTTGCGGCAGGCCTCGTCGGCATAGGGGCAACGCGGATGAAACGGACAGCCGCTCGGCACGTTCATGGCGTCGGCAATCTCGCCCTTCAAGGGCACACGCTTGCGGGCACGATTACCGCGCGGATCGGGCTGGGGAACTGCTGCCAGAAGCGCTTCGGTATAGGGATGCAGCGGCTTTTCGAACATCTTGTCCGTCGGCCCGACCTCCATCAGCCGACCGAGATACATCACGCCCACCCGGTCCGAGATATGCTCGACCATACCCAGATCATGGGTGATGAAGAGATAGGTGAGGCCCAGCTTTTCCTGTAGATCCTGCATCAGGTTGATGTTCTGGGCGGCAACCGACACGTCGAGCGCCGAGACCGCCTCATCCGCTGCGATAAAGCTTGGATTGAGCGCGAGCGCGCGCGCGATCCCGATCCGCTGACGCTGGCCACCGGAAAAGGCATGGGGATACCGCATGACATATTCGGGGCGAAGTCCGACAAGCCCCAGCAGTTCCGAGACGCGATCCTTGATCTCCGCAGGGCTGCCCATTCCATGGATGACAAGCGGCTCGCCGACGAGGTCGAGCAGACGCATGCGCGGATTGAGCGAGGAATAGGGGTCCTGGAAGATCATCTGCATTTCGCGCCGGATCGACCGCATGTCCCGGTCCCCGAGCCGGGTAATGTCAACGACATCGCCACTTTCCCGGCGAAACAGGATCTCGCCTGCCGTCAGGTCATAGGCTCGGAGGATCAGGCGTGCGATCGAAGACTTGCCCGAGCCGCTTTCCCCGACCAGACCGAAGGTCTCACCCTTGCGAATATCGAAGCTGATGTCGTCGACGGCCTTGATCGTCGCGACCTCACGGCGCTTCCATCCCTCGTAAATCGGGAAATACTTCTTGGCCCCGCGAACGGAAATCAACGTGTCCTTGTCGAGGCTGTTTTGAAGGGGCTTATGCATCACGCAAACTCCGCCGCAGGCACGATCTGGCCTGCGAAATGACAGCGTGCCTTCTGGCCGCTGGCGAACTGGATGTCGTCAGGAACCGTCGCGTCACAGATCCCGGCCACGCCATGCAGACAGCGCGGATGGAAGGAACAGCCGGTCGGGACGTTGAAGGGATCAGGCACGACGCCGGCGATGGTGCGAAGACGCTTGCCATGACTTTTGCCGAGACGGGGGATCGATTGCAGCAGTGCCTGGGTATAGGGATGCTTGGGCTCGTAGAAGATCTCGTCCACCGTTCCGGTCTCGACCACGCGGCCGAGATACATGACCGCGACCCGGTCGGCGATATCGGCCACCACGCCGAAATTATGCGTGATGAAGACGATCGCCATTCCAAGCTCCTGCTGAAGGGACTTCAACAGTTCGAGGATCTGCGCCTCCGTTGTCACGTCGAGCGCCGTCGTCGGTTCGTCGGCGATCAAGAGCGTCGGATCGCAGGACAGGGCGAGGGCGATCATCGCGCGCTGACGCATGCCGCCCGAGAGATGGTGCGGATAACGATCCACGATATCGTGTGGCCGGGGCATCTGTACCCGCGTCAGAAGCTCGATTGCCTGATTGCGGGCCTCGGCCTTGGAGACCTTCCGATGCAGCATCACGGTGCGCATGATCTGCGTGCCGATCGTGTGGACAGGCGACAGAGCCGTCATCGGCTCCTGGAACACCATCCCGATCTCGCCGCCGCGGATCTCGCGCATCTCCCGGCCCTGCCAGTCGAGATCGGAGATTACGGTCTCCTGGCCATTGCCGCGTCGAAAGCGGATCGAGCCATGGGCATTGATCGCGCTGCGCGGCTGGAGGCGCATGATCGACCGCGCGGTGACGGACTTGCCAGATCCGCTCTCGCCGACGATGCCGAGCACCTCGCCCCGGTTGACGTGATAGGAGACCCCGTTCACGGCCTTCACCAGACCGTCGCGCGTCGGAAAGTGAACGCCGACATTGTCGAGTTCGAGGAGCCGTTCGGGTGCCATGGGAGCGTGGTGGCCTGTGTTCAGGGATGACATAGAACCTCCTCCCTCATTGACCATAGGGATCGGCTGCATCGCGCAGACCGTCACCGATGAAGTTGAATGCCAGCACCACCAGAACCACGGCGACGCCGGGCGCCAGCAACCAGGGAGCCATGGAGATCGAGCGAAGGTTCTGGGCATCCTGCAGCAGCACGCCCCAGCTGACGACTGGCGGACGCAACCCGAGACCGAGGAAGCTGAGCGCCGTCTCGCCGAGGATCATTTCCGGGATGGCGAGAGTGAGTGCGGCGATGATGTAGCTCGTCATCGCCGGCAGCATGTGGCGTGTCACGATCCGGTATTCTGAGGCGCCTGCCAGACGCGCCGCAAGCACATAGTCTTCCGTCTTCAACGACAGGAACCGACCACGGACGACCCGCGCCAGATGGGTCCAGCCGATGAGGGAGAGGATGAGCGTGATCAGGACATAGACGAAGATGGGATCCCAGGCGATCGGCAGTGCCGCTGCAAGCCCCATCCAGAGCGGGATCGTCGGGATAGACCGGATGAATTCCATCAGCCGCTGAATGGTAGAGTCGATGCGGCCACCGTAATAGCCGGAGATCGCACCCAGCGCGAGACCCAGCACAAAGGCGAAGGTGACACCCACGACACCCGCAGAAAGCGTCACCCGGGCGCCGTGGATGAGACGGCTATAGAGGTCGCGACCGAGCGAATCCGTGCCAAGCAGATTGATCTGTTGCCGACGGTCATCGATCCCGAAAAGCCGGAGACGCGTCTCCACCAGACCGAAGAAGCTGTAGGGCTCACCCTGAACGAAAAAGCGGATCGGCAGCGGCTTGCTTGTGTCTTCCTGATAGATCACCCGCGCGGTCTCAAGATCGCGCGTCCTCTTCATTGCGTAGATGAAGGGTCGATGCAGTTCGCCGTCGTGCAGGATGCGCACGCTGCTGGGCGGCGCGAGCGTGTTCAGGCGATTGATGGTGAAGGGCGCATAGGGCGTGAAGAAATGCGCGAAGATCGAAAACACCGACAGGATGATCATGAAGATCAGCGAGACGACCGCAAGCTTGTGCTTGCGATACCGCCACCAGATCAGCGTCCAGGGCTTCGCAGTATAATGGCTTTCGTCCCGGAACTCCTCCTTGGGCGCCAGCGGCGGCACACGGGGCGTGAGCATGGGGGGTGAGAGATTCTGAAGGTCGGTCATGGGGCCTCACGAGAACCGGATGCGCGGGTCGGACATGGCAAGCAGGATGTCCGAGAGCACCGTGCCGATGACGGTGAAGACGCTGAGGATGAGGATGAAACTGCCGGCGAGATACATGTCCTGCATCTTGAGCGCCTGCAGCAGCAGCGGGCCTGTCGTCGGCAGGTTGAGCACGACAGCCGTGATGACATCGCCGGAGAAAAGCGCGGGCAAAGCCCAGCCGACGGTCGAGATGAAGGGGTTGAGCGCAACGCGGACGGGATAGCGCCACACGACCGTACGCTCGCTGAAGCCCTGCGCATAGGCCGTCTCGACATAGGGCTTGCGCAACTCGTCCAGCATATTGGCGCGCATCACGCGGATCAGACCGGCGGCGCCACCGGTGGCGAGCACCACGAGCGGGATCCAGATATGCGAGAGCATGTTGACGAATTTGTCGAAATCCCAGGGCTTGTCCTGAAACTCGGGCGACACCAGCCCGCCGACGTCAAGGTTCAGCCAGACGAAGGACATCCACATCAGAACCAGCGCGAGCAGGAAGTCCGGCACGCCCTTGCCGAGAAAGCCAAAGACGGTGAAGACATAGTCGAAGACGGAATACTGCCGCGTCGCCGAATAGACACCCACGGGGATGGCGATCATCCAGGTGAAGATCATGCTGAGCGTGGAGATCGCCAGCGTCAGTCCGAGGCGATCCCAGATAAGATCGCTGACCGGCGCATTCCATTCCAGCGAGCGACCGAAATCGCCATAGAAAACAATGTTGGAGATCCAGCGCCAGTATTGCACCAGGATCGGGTCGTTCAGACCATATTGCTGCCGCAACAGCTCTTCCTGCAACTCGGTGATATACTCACCGCCGCTGCGCAGCTGTGCCGCATAGGCCGAGACAAAATCGCCCGGCGGCAGCTGGATGATGACGAAGGCGATGAAGGAGACGAAGATCAGTGTGGGGATCGCCCACAACAGTCGTCGAACAGCATAGCCAAGCATGCGCTTTACCTCTGTCTTGCCGGGCGTCGATGCGCAGCGGAACGACGCAACGTCGCTCCGTCTCGGCAAAATCCGCGAATATTGGATCAGATCGGAGCCCCGCAGCGCGCCCAAGCGGCATGCGGGGCTCCAGTTGGTTCAGATTACTGCTTCATCCACATCTGCTGGGTGACGCCGAGACCGATACCACGTGTGATGTCGTCCTCGATCAGACCGTCGCGCATGTTCTTGAAGTCGTTCTTTGCAATGGCGATCGCCGGGGATTCGCCGACGATGCCGATGACCCAACCCTGTTTGACGAAGGTTTCGATCAGTTCGTTGAGGGCAGCGTCCGCCGCTTCGCGGTTCGGAGCCTTGGCGGCAGCATCCCAGCTTGCGAAGATCGTGCGGATCGGATGATCGGCCGGCGGCTCGATGCCCGAGACACCCTTGGTCGAGTACCAGATGTAATACTGATGGGCGTAGCTATCATTGCCCATCATGATGCGCGGGTCAGCCGCCACGACCGACAGACGGTCGAAGGGATACCATTGCATCTGGAACTCGTTGTTGTCGCGGCTGCCGTCCCACTGGGTGCGGTCGATCAGACGCGGCAGAAGCTCGATACCGATCTGCTTGTAGTTGTCGGCAACGATTTCCATGGTTTTCGGGCCGTTGGCATGCTGCATTTCGACGACGATGGAGACGCGCTTGCCATCCGGACGCAGGCGAAAGCCGTCAGCGTCCTTCTTGTCCAGACCGATGCCATCGAGCAGCTGGTTCGCCTTATCAGGATCGAACTCTGCCCAGTGGGTTTCCAGATCGGCATTGAAGTTGGGCGAACCTGTCACCGGTGAGGCCTGCCGGGGCTCCGCAAGGCCGGTGAAGACCAGCTCGTTGACCGTTTCGCGATCGATGGCGATGCTCAAAGCCTGACGGAAGTCGGCATTCTCGTAGAGACCGCGCAGCACCTCGTCCTTGACGTTGAGGTTCGGCACGAGCGACCAAGTCTGGGCCTGGTTCCAGCGGTAGACCTTGTAGTCACCCTTGGTCTCGTTTTCCTTGTAGAACGTGTAGTCCTGCGGCTCGACATAGCGCATCTGCATGTCAATCTGCCCCTGCACGATCATCAGGTTGAACGCTTCCTGCTCGCTGAACAGGCGATGCGAGATGCGGTCGATATAGGGCAGCTGGTTTCCGGCCTGATCGACGGCGTAGTAATAGGGATTGCGGACCATGGTGACGACTTCGGCCGGAGCCGGCGTCTCGATCTTCCAAGCCGTGATGACCGGCAGATCCGGATTCTGCCACCATGCGGTCGCAGCACCCTTGGAGCCCCAGAGATCCTGCCACTTTTCAACGCCATACTTTGTCACCGCAGCCTGCAACTCGTCGGCGGAGGCGTAGTTGTTGTTGAACTGCTTCAGATAGTGCTTCGGGAACAGGAAGCTCGGACGATCAAGGCTCGGCTCGCCAGTCGAATCCTTCGCCAGGATCTCGAGGAAATAGACGTAAGGCTCCTCGAAGCTGACCTTGAAGGTGCGATCGTCAACAACCTCAAGCGTCATCGGCTTGCCGCCGGGGGCCAGCGTCTGGTCGATAGCCGGCATGATCTCCTTGTTCAGGAAGACGTCCTTGTACCAGAACTCAACATCCTCGGTCGTGACGGGATGCCCGTCAGACCACTTGAGGCCATTCAGAAGCGTGAAGGTGAAGGTACGGGAATCTTCGCTGACGGAGTAGGATTCGACATAGCCGGGCACCAGCGACAGCTTGCCGTCCGCCCCTTGCGACCACTTGACGACACGCTCTTCCATCAACTTGGTCGGCCCCCAGCGATCGCCAGGGCCTTTGTAGCCACGCTGCCAGTTGCCGCCATACTGACCGACTTCGACGGCGTTCACGACGGTCGGCTTTTCCGGAAGGCGCTGCTCGACCGGCGGCAGCTTGCCTGCCTTCACCTGCTCCTGAAGCATCGGCGATTCATTGAAAGCCCAAGCAGAGCCCGCCAGGCAACAGGTCATCAAAACAGAAACCAGTGCCTTTGAAATTTTTTCATTGCGCATCATTGTATCCTCCCAGATAGCGAAAATATTTTCGCGCATTTACCCTTGAATGCCTGCGATTTCGACAGATTTATACAGCGATATGGCAAAATCAAGATAAAAATATTTTCATATATACTTGGATCAGATCGCCCTCGCACTCTCGCGTTCTATCAGTTTGCAGCCCAGCTCGATCCGGCAGGGCGGATGGTCTGGGCCGAAGACAGAAAGTCTGTTTTCGAGCGCCTGGAGCGCCAGCACCGCCATTTCCTGCAATGGCACGCGCACGGTGGTGAGCGGCGGCCGGGTGAGATCACCGAGTGCCACGCCATCGAAACCCACCACGGCGATATCCTCCGGCACCTTCACGCCATGGGCGTGAAGAGCGGCAAGTGCCCCGACGGCAAGGTTGTCGGAGGCGCAGAAGATAGCGGTTGCGCCTTTGAGCCCGTCCTTCTCCGCCAGCAGTGAGGCGATTGCCGCCTCGCCGTCGCCCGGATTGTAGCCCTGAGCGATGTGGACACGCCCGAGATCGAGCGGCAATTGGCGCTCCCGATAGGCGTCGAGGAAGCCGTCGACACGCCGGGTAATCGTCCCGCGACCGCGCCAGGTGAGATGCAGGATCTGTCGGTGGCCCCGCGACAAAAGCCATTCGGTGGCAAGCCGGGCGGCATAACGATTGCCGGGCGTGACCGTATCCACCGACATCGACGGGTCTTCCCCGTTGAGGAGAACAACCGCAATCCCGGAAGACGCAAGCGCCCGCAGAAGCTTCGGATTGTCGTCGTAGACGAGGATGATGCCATCGGCATAAACCGATTTCGCCCCGTCGATGATCTCCTGCGCATTGAGTGCCTCGCCACCCGAATGGGCGACGACCCGCACACCCCGCCGCTCGCATTCCCGGGTGAGCGCCGTCAGCAGCGTCCAGGAAAAAAGATTCGTGTCGACATGCGGAACATTCCCTGGCGGCACCGCCAGATAGACCGTCGAAAGGGAGGCGATCGAACCCTTCTGCTGTCGCTTGGCGAGATAACCGAGCCGCCTTGCCGCCTCCAGCACCCGGCTTCGAACCTCAGGCGAAATCGAGGCTGTTCCGTTCAACACATGGGAGACGGTGCTGAGCGCCACCCCCGCCTCGCGCGACACATCCTTGATGCCGACTTTCGGTCTGTCTGAAGTGTCCATTGTCTGCCTCATTCGGCGTAGAAGGGGTTGGTGAACAGGCGCGCCTCGTTGCCGTGCCACACTTCGAAGCGAAGGAAACGGCCCAAGAGCCGGGTTTCGACCGTCAGGCGACGGTCCTGCGGCTGCCGTGTCTCCGTATAGCCGCGTTCGTCCACAATGCGGATCTCGTCGCCGGAGGCGAGCCCGTCGAACGTAACCGCAATCGCGCTGCCGGACGCTACGCGCGAACCGAAGTCCGGATGCCCGTCGCCAGCGGGTTCGGCGGTGAGATCGTGAGGCGAGAAACTGACGACATTCCGGCCCGCCCGCACAGCCGAGAGAAGATCCGCAATCGAGCATCCGGTCACACGGAGCCGGTTGCTCGGATGCCCGTGACGACGACGATTCTTCAGATGGAAATCACTTCCCCCCGTGATCGGGATCTGTCGACCCGCCACCAGCAGTTCCTGCCAGAAAGCGAGCGCCTGCTCATTCATCGGTGTCCAGAGACCGTTCCAGATCTCCAGCGCATCAAACGCTCCCTCAAAGCCGGACTGCCATTTGCCGCCTGCGGAGTTCTGGAACGGGTGGTTGATGACGATGGTCGCGCCATTGGCCCGCGCTTCGGCCATACGCTCGACCACCTCATGCGGCCCACGACAACGCCAGTCGGCAACCGGCCTGGCAAGGCCGAGGAAATTGGTGTGCCCCCAGAAGGAAGTGAGTTCCATGGCCGGGATCACGAGAATGCCGGGATCATCCGGCCGGATCGTATTTTGCGAAATCGTATTGTGGTCGGTGATCGCCAGGAAATCGAGGCCGCCAGCCCGGGCACGATGGATGGCATCGAGCACGGTCACGCCACCGTCAGAATGCTCCGAATGGCTGTGCAGCTCGCCGACCAGCCATCGCGCACGCTTCTGGATCAGCCGGATCTTGAGGTCCACCTTGCAGGCGGGACCGATTTTGACGATACCGAGAACCGCATGCCACGACCCCGGCAACGGCCCGCAATCATAGCCGGGTGTGGCACGATCTTCCTCGACTGTGATGAACCCGCGCTCGGATCCGCTCCAGCCGCGCATGCGACCATTCTGCGCCACCCCGAGGTCAATCACGCTCCCGCCACCGCCGAAGGGAAAGTGATAGGCGATCTCGATCCGCTCGATATCCGCCCCGACCTCGAACGGGATCTCGACGAAGGATTTCTCACCCTCCGGAAAGCTGTCGATGGTGACGTTGATTTCCTGGTCGACGCTCACGCGGCGCTCCTTCCCAGTTTCAGACTGATGATTTCAAAGGGCTTGAAGGCAATTCGCAGTGGCTTCTCGACAGCCAGTCCATGGACCTGCTCTTCGAGCAGATCCACCACAGAGGCTCCGGTGAAGTCCGGCGCGAACGCGATCTCTGCGGACCGATGCCGCCCGGTTGTTTCCCAGAGCCGGACCACGACGCCGCTGCCATCTTCGGCCTCCTTCACCGCCTCGACGGCAATACCGTCGGTCAGCACTTGCAGGAGAGAACCGCTTGCAAGCGTCGATGCATGCGACACGGGATCGCCCGCGATCAGACGAAGCGGCAGATTGAAGTCTTCGGCCGCCCGGTGCACCACGTCCTTGTCGCCGTCATGCACCATCAGAGCATAACGGAATCGATGCTCGCCCTGGTCGGCATCGGGCCAGGGATAGGTCGGCGAACGCAGCAGCGTCAGCCGCACAACTGTTCCCCGCGCATCGTAGCCGTATTTGCTGTCATTGAGGAAGGCGACGCCGAAATCGGGTTCGGTCACGTCGACCCAGCGCTGCATCACGCATTCGAAGCGGGCCTTGTCCCAGGACGTGTTGCGGTGTGTTGCCCGCCGCACATGGCCGAACTGGATTTCGGCATCCACCGCCGCCGCGTTGACGGCCAGCGGAAAGGCCGCCTTTACCAGGGTATTGTGCTCATGCCAGTCGACAAAGGTGTCGAAGTCAACCCGCCGGGCATCCGCTTCAAGCGCCACCACCTGCACGACGCGGGAACGCTCGTAGCGCCATTCGAGGCGGATGGCTGCCCGCAATGGACCACGTTCCACCACCTCCGCGCTCACAAGATCCTCGATTTCGAAGACCTGGTCCTCGAAATCGGCGTCGATATCCCAGGCATCGTATTCGGCCGGACGGTCGCGGAAGGCCTGCAGCCGATTGCCGATCTGACCGGCGTTGAAAATCGCCCGCCCCGTTGCCCGGTCGAGGAGATGCTCGATGCGACCGCGATCGTCAAAGAGGATCTCGACATGGGCATTGGCCAGACGACGCTCGGAGACCTCCAGATGCCCAGAACGGTCAGGGGAAGCAAGCACGGCCTGAAGAGGGGCGGATGCCAGCGCTGACACAGGTTCCAGCCATGCTGCAGGAAGGCGGGCGCCATCGGCCCTGACGACCTCCTGCACCGCATGGCCCTCAAGCAGCGGCGACGAGACGAAACCGCCGCGGGGACGACCGGCGACATTGAGCACCATGCCTGCACCGCCGCCATCAATCCGGCCCGCAAGCTCCCGCGCCAGGGCCTCGGCCTCGACGAAGAAGGCATCGTAATCCCGGTCGCTGTCCTCATAGACCGCACCGATCGAGGAACCCGGCAGGATGTCGTGGAACTGGTTGAGCATCACGATATCCCAGAGGCGCCGGAGCTGCCGATGGGGATAGGCGTAACCGCTCGCCCGCCGCGCCAGGACCGCCATCAGCTCCAGCTCCCGAAGCGCGATTTCGGCCAGCCGGTTGAAGCGCTTGTTCTTGGCGACGGAGGTCAGCGTGCCGCGATGGAACTCGAGATAAAACTCACCCACCCAGACCGGATAGCGCTGCGGGTTTGCCTTCATCTCGGCAATCAGCCGCTCGAAGAAAGGCCGCATCGCTCCATGCTCGACTTTGGGGCAGCCGGGAATGCCACGCTCCATGCGGCGGATATTGTGCAGCATCTCGCGGGTAGGACCACCGCCGCCATCGCCATGGCCATAGACGAGGAAGAGCTCACCGCCGATGCGCTGCTGACCGTATCGCTTCCAGGTCCCCATGACATGCGTCGGCTTGAGGTTCGGGCAGTAGGTCGTGCCGATACTCTTGGTGTCATAGGGCTGCGTGGTCAGGAAGTAAGCGACCACCTGACTGCCATCGATGCCCTGCCAGAAGAGCTTTTCCTCCGGCATCCGGTTGGTGTCGTTCCACGAAAGCTTGTGGGTGACGAAGCTGTCGAGCCCGGACTTCGCCATCAGCTGCGGCAAGGCGGCCGTATAGCCGAACGTATCCGGAAGCCACACCATGCGCGGCCGGATACCAAAGGTTTCCTGATGGTAGCGGACCCCGTAAAGGATATGCCGGACCAACGCCTCACCGCCGGCGATGTTGACATCCGGCTCCAGCCAGAGAGCGCCCTCGATTTCGAAACGCCCGGCCGAGAATTGCCCCTGGATACGATCGAAGAGCTCCGGATAGTCCTCGCGCAGATAGTCCAGCAGGACGCACTGGTT
Source organism: Rhizobium sp. (assembly GCA_029865885.1). Taxonomy (GTDB): domain Bacteria; phylum Pseudomonadota; class Alphaproteobacteria; order Rhizobiales; family Rhizobiaceae; genus Allorhizobium. The sequence goes on from JARXAK010000202.1 coordinate 28,824, forward strand.
GTACATGAAACGGTAGTCGGGAAACTCGTCCATCAGCGAGAGCATCGTCGCCATGGACCGGGCCATCTTCTGCCGCGTCTCCCGCACCCGCCAGAGCCAGGCCACATCGATATGCGTGTGCCCGGTCGCGACAACCACGGGCTTTTCCTCGAAATCACCCGTCTCGTAGATTGCGGCAGCAATCTCGCGGGCAACCGACAGTGAGCGAGCGAAACGCGCCGGATCGCCGGGACGAAGATCGATAGCATCGACCGCCTGCTCCACCACGCGAAGTATGAAATGACGGCGCGGATCGTTCTCGTCCAGCAACCGCGCCACATCGAGCGGCACGCGCAGATCGTAATAGACCTCTTCGACCTCAGGGGCATGGCGATGCAACGTCACCCCAAAGCCGATCTGCCGGCGATCCTCGATCGTCCCGGCCTCGATGAGAATGTCGTGCACCGCGCCGGAGACGGCATTGAGGTTCAGCGGAAACTCCCGGTGGTTCGCGTCACCGCCCTGAACGATACGCCCGTCGACCCGCACCAGACATTGCGGATCGCTCCGCCCCATGACATTGCCGAAGGCGGCTTCGATGCGACCGAAGATCCGCATTCCCTCGACACCGTCGGGCAAAACGATGCGCCCGCCGAACCAGAAGTAACCATCAGGCTCGCCCCAGATGTGATCGCGGGTGACAGGCACCCAGCCCGACCGGTCGGAAGGCACCATGACCGACCGCTCTTCCGACGCGGCCTGGCGATAGACGAGCGGCACATCCATGCCCATCGGTTGAAAAATGCGTTCGGCGAGGACCGACAGCAGCTTGTCGAGCTTGCGGATCGTTTTCATCTCTAATCCTTCCGGGCCGGCGTTACGACCAGACCGATGGCTGGTCCTGCATCACCACGATCGTGTCGGGGTGGAAACCCGCAGGAAGCGGAGTGGGCCGCGTCACCTCCACCCCTTCGAGAACGAGATTTTCGACATTCGACGCAAAGACCCCGGGCATGCCGCCCGGATAATCCACGAGGCCGATGACCTTGCCGTCCTCCCCGCGCACCCAGGCGTTGGCCCGGCCGGCAGCATCCGGAGACGGCGCGAGGTCAAACTTCGTCGGCCGCACATCATACCGGCAGGCATTGAAACGCCCCGGCGCCTGATGGATCGAGACGCGGCGCAGCGTGACGTTGCGGATGAGCCCCGGCTTGTCGGAATAGAGGTTGATCGCTCCTTCCATCCGCCCCCTTATGTCCTCGAACAGAATGTTCTCGATGGCACCGGCTGGCTGCGTGCTGCGGCGATCGAGCACCGTCGCTGTGATCGCCTCGCCCGAACCCCAGAAACCCTCGGGCGTCTCCCGGCAATCCAGCGTCAGACGCCGGAACGTGACATTGGCCAGGCGTCCTCCATCGCGCGAGAACAGGCCGAGAGCGCGATTGCTGTGGGCGATGTCGCAGTCCTCGAACAGGATGTCGCTCATCTCGCCGAAACTCTCGGTCCCGAGTTTCAGAGCGCAGCTTTCGCTGATGATGCTGCACTTCGCCACACGGATCGAACGACACGCACCGATCGAGGCTCCGTCCGCTCCCCGGCTCGTCTTCAGCACCACGCCGTCATCCGCCGTATCGATGACGCAGTTCTCGATGGTGACCCGTTCGCAGCCATCCACCACAACGCCATCGGTGTTGGGCATCTTGCGATCGTTGATGATACTGACGCGTTCGAGCCTGACATCCTCGCTGCGGATCAGATGGACGGTCCACATGGCCGACAGGCCGATCTTGATGCCCTCGATCTGCACATCAGAGCACCGATCGATCACGAGCGTACGGGGCCGGTGTCGCGATGGAATATGGGTTCCCATGTCCTCGAGCAGACCCTCGATAAAGGCTTCACCTGGCGCCTCGATCATACCTGCCCCCCGGATGCGGATCGAGCGGGCCTCCTGGGCCAGGATGAGAGCCCTGTCGGAATCCTCCGCAATGACGTCGACGGTGTTCGATGCGTAGAGCGCATAGTCCGGATCGAAGCGAAGAATCGCCCCCTCATCGAGCCAGAGATCGGTACCGCTCGGAAGGCGCAAGGGGCCGCAGCGATGGACACCCTTGGGAAGCGACAGCGCGAGCCCGTCAGCGGCGGCGCTGTCGATTGCCTGCTGGAGCGATTGCCCCGGATCGGCAGGGTTCGCTGTGAATATTTTTCTTGATTTTTCCATGACAAGCACCTCTTCCCAAGCAGTGACATTCTAAGAAAGCCCTGGAAAAGCGCGACTCTGAATGCCAAGTTCCGCATATCAAGCCGATTTCGCGTCAAAATGCCAAATGAAAATTTTTTTGCTTTTATCAGGACAACTTCGAACCGCCACAGCATCGCAGGAGCGGCCGGAACTCTGGAAGGAGAGAAGACCGATACGCACGCGACGAGAGCATGCGAGCGCAATTTGGCATCGGCGCGAGCGGAATATGATGCTTTTCGCGCCCCGCACTTTTGCCTTATCGAACGGGAAAGACAAAGCGGGACACGGACATGGCGAAACCCTTCTACTGGAACGAACTGACGACCTATGATTTCGCCGGGCTTTCACCAGAATCGACCGTCGCCATCCTGCCAATCGCCTCGACAGAGCAGCACGGGCCCCATCTGCCGATCGCAACCGACGTCGCGATTGCCAATGGCATGCTGGCGGAACTCAAGAGCCAGCGTCCTGACGACCTCGATTTTCTGGTTCTGCCGACCCAGGAAATCGGCAAGGCCAACGAGCATGTCTACGGCCCCGGCAGCCTGTCATTCGGCCCTGAAATCCTCATCCCCGCCTGGACGGCGATCGGCGCAAAAGTCGCGGAAGCCGGCATCCGAAAGCTCGTCATCGTCAATTCCCACGGCGGCAATGTCGATGTCATGAGCATTGTCGGCAGGGAGCTGCGCGTCCGCCACCAGATGGCGGTCGTGTCCACGCAGTGGGGCCGCTTCGGCAATCCCGACGGCATGATCTCGGAACATGAAAGCCGCTATGGCATCCATGGTGGCGAAGTCGAGACATCGCTGATGCTGCATTTCCGGCCCGAGCTGGTGCGCATGGACAAGGCGCAGAACTTCGTCTCGAAGGCCGAGGAAATGCGCGCCAATTCAAAGTTCTTGACGCCGCTTCCGCCGCATTCGCTTGCCTGGATCGCCCATGATCTTAATCCGTATGGCGTGGTCGGCGATGCCTCGAAGGGCACGGCCGAAAAGGGCGCCGCGATCTGCAAGCATCAGGTTGAGGGCTTCATCGAATTGCTGCGTGACGTCGCCGCCTATCCGCTGTCGAACCTCTACACGCCGGGCTGAGGACCGCTCACGACTGGCCGCGAATGGTCTCGGGGATATGCCCACGGGCCTTCAGATCCTGCACCAGCGCCAGCAGTTCCTGCATCAGGTATTCGACGAAGAGGCTTGTTGCGGAATCGAGCGGCGCCCGCGCCCGGGCAAAGAGCTTCATCGGTTGATGACGGATATGCGCGTCTGTGAGAGGACGGAAGATCAGCTCGCCGCGCCGGCATTCGGCGACTGCATCGAGCGGATTGAGCATGGTGAGCCCTGTGCCGGCCTTGACCAGTTGCTTCATCAGTTCGGCTGAATTCGTCTCGACGACAGGCTCGACCAGCAAGGGCAGAGGCGCAAGCGCGAGATCGATGATGTTGCGCAGGCTGGTGCCCGATTGCGCCAGAATTAGGGGCTCCTGCACCACATCGACCAGATCGATCGCCCCCTCCTCATGGGCCAGTCGATGCCCGGGCGGCAGCACGACGCCCACGGGCACGTCGAAATTGGCAAGCGTCCGGATCCCCGGCGTTGCCGGAATATTGAAACCCAGCCCCAGATCCACCTCGCCGGTCAGAACCGGATTGATGGTGGTCGAGCCGCCATCATTGCGCAGCTTGATCTGAACGCGGGGATGGGCAGCAACGAAGCCAGCCAGGATTTCCGGCAGCGGCCCCGAGGCGAGACCGACCGTCGTGACCAGAGACACCTTACCGGCCTGCGGCGTCTTCAGGCCACGGATCCGCCCTTCGAGCCGCTCGTAATTCTTCAGAACGTCGCGGATATGCTCGACACAGAGCTCCCCGGCAGCCGTGAGCCTCAGTCCTTTCGGCAACCGCTCGAAGATCGGCGCGCCAAGTTCCTCTTCGAGGGCCAGGATCTGGCGATTAACAGCAGATGATGCGACATTGAGCCGGGCAGCGGCCTTCCGGATCGAGCCACAGCGGACGATTTCGTTGATGTAGACGAGCTTTCGGGAGTGCAGCACGGGACCTCCGCTGCGTAAAAATTAGCCATGCCGCATCACTATGCAGCATTCCCGCGAGCAGTGCAAAAAAAGCATCGACGCGGACGAATTTTGATGCTTTTCAAGACGCATGCCAGCCGATCAAATGTCAAAAAAGGGAGCCCAAAAACGGGTCCTGGAACGAACAGGGGAATGATCAATGCGCGACACGCTCACCAAGACCAGCCTCTTTGCCCTGATGGGCTTTGCAGCTTCGCTGGCTTCCACTTCCGCCGCTCTCGCCCTCGACGAGGTCACCTACGGCACCAACTGGCTGGCCCAGGCCGAACATGGTGGCTTCTACCAGGCCGTGGCCGACGGCACCTATGAGAAGTATGGCCTCAAGGTCACCGTGGTCCAGGGTGGCCCGCAGGCTGCCAACCGCGCTCTGCTGATCGCCGGCAAGGTCGATTTTTACATGGGCAGCCCGCTCGGCGAGATGGACGCCGTGAAAGAAGGCATCCCGCTGATCGATGTCGCGGCGATCTTCCAGAAGGATCCGCAGGTGCTGCTCGCCCATCCGGATCAGGGCATCGAGAAGTTTGCCGACCTCGCCAAGCTCGATAGCATCTTCATGGGCAAGGACGGTTACGTCACCTATTACGAGTGGATGAAGAAGAATTTCGAGGGCTTCACCGACGAGAAATACAAGCCCTACACCTTCAACCCGGCCCCCTTCATCGCCGACCCGAAGTCCGCGCAGCAGGGTTACCTGACTTCGGAACCCTATGAGATCGAAAAGCAGGCCGGCTGGGCACCGAAGGTCTTCCTTCTCGCCGACAACGGCTACAACCCCTATTCGACGATGATCACGACCACGACGACCATGGTCGAGAGCAAGCCCGATCTCGTCCAGCGCTTCGTCGATGCCTCGGCTGAAGGCTGGTACAACTACCTCTACGGCGACAACAAGGCCGCCAATGACCTCATCAAGAAGGACAATCCGGAAATGACGGATGGTCAGATCGAGTATTCGATCGCCAAGATGAAGGAATATGGCATCGTCGAATCCGCCGAAGCGCTGGAAAAGGGCATCGGCTGCATGACCGACGAGAAGTACAAGGCCTTCTTCGACGCCATGGTCCAGATCGGCGTCCAGCCGGCAGACCTCGACTACAAGAAGGCCTACACCACCCAGTTCGTCTGCAAAGGCGTGGGCATGGCGCTGAAGAAGTAATCCGCACCTCCCCCTTGAGGGGGAGGTCGCAGCGAAGCTGCGGGTGGGGGTGATCGGCCGTATCCGCTCACATCACCCCACCCCGGCACTGCGTGCCGACCCTCCCCCTCGAGGGGAGGGTAAAGCATCAACCGCAATCCGATCTCCCCCCTTGAGGGGGAGATGTCCGGCAGGACAGAGGGGGGTGCCCCACCTCGCACCACCACCACTGCCGCAACACCAGAATGCAACGCGGATGTAACGCGAGACAGAATGACCAGTTTGCAAGCCACGGAAGCCCCCATCACCCCGCCCCCTCCCGAACAGCGCCGGGCGCTTGTGGTGATGAAGGACGTGTCCAAGGTGTTCTCCAGCGGCACGGTGGCCTTGACCGGAATGTCGCTCACCGTCAATGGCGGCGAATTCGTCTCGCTGCTCGGCCCCTCCGGCTGCGGCAAGTCGACGGCACTGCGCATTATCGCCGGCCTCGGCGACACCACATCCGGCACCATTGACTGGCCAAGCTCCCGCATCAATTCCAAAGGCCTGCCCGAGGGCGACATTTCCTTCGTCTTCCAGGAACCGACGCTGATGCCCTGGGCGACCGTCTTCGGCAATGTCTACCTGCCGCTCAAGCTGCGCGGCATCTCCAAGTCTGCCGCCAGGGCTGATATCCTGGCTGCCCTCGATCGGGTCGGCCTCAAGGATTTCACGGACGCCTATCCGCGCGAACTGTCCGGCGGCATGAAGATGCGCGTCTCGATCGCCCGCGCGCTGGTCACCAAGCCGAAGCTTCTCCTGATGGACGAGCCCTTCGCCGCCCTCGATGAGATCACCCGTCAGAAGCTGAACGACGATGTACTGGCCCTGTGGAAGGAAACAGGCATCACCGTCATCTTCGTCACGCACTCGGTGTTCGAAAGCGCCTATCTCTCAAGCCGCATTGTGGTGATGAAGGCCCGCCCCGGTCGGGTCCATGCCGATTTCCCGCTTAAGACCAGCCTCGACCGAGACGCCTTTTACCGCACCTCGGAGGATTATCGCCAGGCCTGCGAAACCGTCTCCAGGACACTGCTCGAAGCGATCGGCGGGGAGGAACACTGATGACCGGACCGGCCGAAACGCTCGCAAAGATCCTCGTCCCCATCCTCGTCGTCTGCACACTGCTGGTCATCTGGCAGGTCGGCGTCTGGGTCTCCGGCGTGCCGCAATACATTCTGCCAGGCCCGATCGCCATTGCCGGTGCCCTCTTCAAGGACTGGGGCACGCTGTCGCCAGCACTCTGGGTCACCACCAAGATCACGCTGATGTCGCTGGGCTTGGCGCTTCTCGGCGGCGTCGGCATCGCGGTTGCCCTCGTCCAGTCGAAATGGATCGAGATCGCCTTTTACCCGATCACCGTCATCCTGCAGGTGACCCCGATTGTCGCAATCGCCCCGCTGATCCTGATCTATTCTCCCTCGACACAAGTGGCGCTCCTGATCTGCGCCTTCCTCGTCGCCTTTTTCCCGATCCTCTCCAACATGGTCCAGGGCCTGAAGAGCGTCGACCACAATCTCCTGAACCTGTTCGATCTCTACGGCGCCTCGCGCTGGCAGACGCTGCTCTATCTGAAGCTGCCGGCCTCGCTCCCCTATTTCATGACCGGTTTGCGCATCGGCGGCGGCCTCGCGCTGATCGCTGCCGTCGTTGCCGAATTTGCGGCCGGTTCCGCTGGCGCCGGTTCCGGCCTTGCCTTCCGCCTGCTCGAGGCCCAGTTCCGTCTGAACATTCCGCGCCTTTTCGCAGCTTTGTTCTTGCTCTCCTGCCTCGGCGTCGTGATCTTCGCCATCACCTCCTTCATTTCCTGGCTGGCGCTGCATCGCTGGCACGAGAGCAGCCTGAAACGAGAAAACTGATGTCGAGCCCGATTGCCAATCTGCCCGCCGCCAAGCGCTTCGTCCTTGCCAATGCGACGCTGCCCGAAATCTGTGTCGATGGTGTCGAGGCGCCCGCCTGCGAGGGCCTGATCAGCGCCGACATCGTTGTCGCCGAGGGCAAGGTCGAGGCCATCCTGAAACCCGGCACCGCCCCATCAGGCCTGCCGTCGACGGATCTCCGCAATGGCATGGTCTGGCCGACCTTCACCGACATGCACACCCATCTCGACAAAGGCCATATCTGGGACCGCAGGCCGAACCCCTCAGGCGATTTCATGGGCGCGCTCGAAGCCGTGAAAACCGATCGCGAAGCCCGCTGGACGGCTGGCGACGTCAAGGCCCGGATGGAATTCTCCCTGCGCACGGCTTACGTCCATGGGACCAGCCTGATCCGCACCCATCTCGACAGCCTGGCGCCCCAGCACCGCATCTCATTCGAGGTCTTCGCCGAAGTCCGCGACGCCTGGGCCGGCAAGATCGACCTGCAGGCAGCAGCCCTCTTCCCCTTCGACCAAATCACCGACGAAGCCTTCTTCAAGGATCTGGTCGAGGTCATCGTCGCCAACAAGGGTCTGCTCGGCGGCGTCACCTATCTGATGCCGGAGCTCGATGAGAAGCTCGACATCCTCTTCCGCACCGCCTCCGAAAACGGCCTTGACATCGACCTGCATGTCGACGAGACGCAGGACAAGGAAACCCTGACGCTGAAGACGATCGCGGAAGCCAAGCTTCGCAACGGCTTTGAGGGCGCAGTCACCGTCGGCCATTGCTGCTCGCTTGCGCGCCAGGACGATGATCTTGCAAAACGCACCATCGATCTGGTGGCGGAGGCGGACCTCTCCGTCGTCTCGCTGCCGATGTGCAACATGTATCTGCAGGACCGTCACCCGGGCCGCACGCCCCGCCAGCGCGGTGTCACCCTGTTCCATGAACTCACTGCCGCAGGCGTCGCGACCGCCGTCTCCTCCGACAACACCCGCGACCCCTTCTATGCCTATGGCGATCTCGATCCCGTCGAGGTTTTTCGCGAAGCGGTGCGCATCATCCATCTCGACCATCCGCTGGATACCGCAGCGAGGGTCGTCACGCGCACGCCGGCCAACATTCTGAAACGCCCCGACCATGGCCGCATTGCGGTTGGCGCCAAGGCAGATCTCGTCCTCTTCAGCGCACGCCGCTGGAGCGAATTCCTTTCCCGTCCGCAGGCTGACCGCATCGTGATGCGGAATGGCATGGGCATCGACCGCAGTCTGCCGGATTACCGCGAACTTGACCCGTTGCTTGGAGCATAGACATGGCCGACTACGCCAGGATCAAACAGGAACTGGACGGCATCGCCGTCGAGGACAATCCGGCACTCGTCAAGCAGAAGAGCCGCGACTTCTACTGGTATTCGCCGATCCTGAAGGAAGAACTCGACAATGTCGTCGGTGACCTCGTCGTCTCGCCGACGACGGAAGAAGAGGTCATCCGGACGCTGAAAGTGGCCTATGCCCATGGCGTTCCCGTCACCCCGCGCGGCGGCGGCACCGGCAATTACGGCCAGGCCATGCCGCTGTCAGGTGGCATCGTCTTGAACCTCATCAACATGAACAAGGTGAAGGAGATCCTGCCCGGTCGTGTCATCTGCGAGCCCGGCATCATCATCTCCGAGCTTGACCGCCAGACCAAGGAACATTCGGGCCAGGAACTGCGCTTCCATCCCTCGACCAAGCAGACTGCCTCAGTCGCCGGCTTCATCGCCGGCGGCTCCGGCGGCGTCGGATCGATCACCTGGGGCGGCTTGCGCGATCTCGGCAACATCCTGAGGCTGCGCGTCGTCACCATGGAAGCCGAGCCCCGCGTGCTCGAACTCTCCGCCTGGGACCTGCAAAAAGTCTCCCACGCCTATGGCACCAACGGCATCATCACCGAAGTCGAGATGCCGCTGGCACCGGCTTATGACTGGGTCGATGTGATCGTCGGCTATGACGAGTTCATGGACGCGGTAAAATTCGCCGATGCGCTCTCCCATAAGAACGGCATCCTCTTGAAGGAAGTCGCCCCGATCGCAGCCCCCATCCCCTTCGACTATTTCACCCGCCACAAGCCCTGGCTGAAGGAAGGCCAGTCGGTTGTGGTGCTGATGGTCGCGCCGCATTCGATGGAGCCTTTCCTCGCGCTCGCCGAGCGGATGAAGGGAGACGTGCGTTTCCGCTCCGACACGGTCGAAAGCATGAAGGGCATCCCGCATGCCTATGAGCTCACCTGGAACCACACGACGCTGCGGGCGCTGAAGCTCGACACCAACATCACCTATCTGCAGGTCCAGTATCCCGGCCCCGACCATGTCGAGAAGGTCCGCGTGATGACCGAACTCTTCCCCGACGAGGTGATCGGCCATCTCGAATTCATCAAGTTCGACGGCCAGATCCAGTGCGCCGGCCTGCCGCTGGTGCGCTACACGACCAAGGAGCGGCTGGAAGAGATCATCCGCATCCACGAAGAAAACGGCTGCCCGATCTTCAACCCGCACCGCTACACGCTGGAAGAAGGCGGCATGAAGCAGACCGACCAGGTCCAGCTCGCATTCAAGAAAGAGACGGATCCGAAGGGTCTGCTCAACCCCGGCAAGATGATCGCCTGGGAAAACCCCGATTTCGATTTTGCGGCGGGCAAGAATTATCTGTTTCCGGGGCTGGAGGTGTTTGCGGAGGCGGGGGAATAGGCGTCGGGCCAGCTTTGACGTGGCTTCGGTAGGTGTCTGGGGTACCCCCCTCTGCCCTCCTGAGCTTGTCGAAGGGCGGGCATCTCCCCCTCAAGGGGGGAGATCGGGACGCGGCCGGTGCCTTGCCCATCCGATATCGATTCAGTCCGGGGTTAGCGATTGAAGACGCTGAATTTAGGAAAAACGGTTTGACGAGGTAACGCCACCCACAACGTTTGAAGGAACGAAGCCGGCGCGCCCATCCAATCTCCCCCCTTGAGGGGGAGATGTCCGGCAGGACAGAGGGGGGTACCCCTCGCTCAACAGAATGCAAAGGACCACACACACCGCCACATCACCCCATTCCGAAGGTACTCCCGGCCGGACGTCTCCGGCTCATGCAACACACGACATGGCATCCCCCATCCCTCGGCATCAGGCGGCGACGGATCGGGATGCTGGGACAAACGGCGCGGAAGTTTTCAACTGGACCCCGGCTGCGCAAGCGGCGGGCAACGACCTGGAGCTTTCACATGCGCGTACTCGTTCTCCACTCCCACCCCCTCGATGAAAGCTTCGGTCGGGCGCTTTACAAACTAACCTGCGAAAGCCTGGAAAAGGCCGGCCATGAGGTCGATGGCTGCAATCTCTACGAAGAGGGTTTCGACCCTGTCCTGTCGGCCCATGACCGGCGCGTCTATCACGACATTCCCGACAATCTCTCGCTGGTGAAACCCTATGTCGATCGCCTGTTGAAGGCCGAAGCGCTGGTCATCGTCACGCCGGTCTGGAATTTCGGCTTCCCGGCCATGCTGAAAGGCTATTTCGACCGCGTCTGGTTGCCCGGCGTCTCCTTCGACCTGGTGGACGGCAAGCTCACCCCGACGCTGCGTCATATCAGAAAGCTCGCCGCCGTCATGACCTATGGCGCGACCCCGATGCGCGCCTTCCTCGCCGGCAATCCACCGAAGAAGATCGTCAAGCGCGTCATCCGCGCCCAGATCAAGATCGGCGCGCCGGTCAAATACCTTGCCCATTACGACATGAACAACTGCACGGAAGAAACCCGTGCCGCCTTCATGGCCAAGGTGCGCCGCGAGATGGAAAACTTCTGAGATGGAGGCAGGCGGTCAGACGATCCTGGCCGCCGTCACCTCGACTTCGACCAGGAATTCCGGTCGTGTAAACCCGCCGACGACGAGCAGCGTCGAGACCGGTTTCGGATCGAGCGTATAGCGATCGCGCACCGCCATATAGTCAGGAAAATCCTCCCGCCGCGTCACAAAACAGGAGATCCGGATCACATCCGCAAACGTCATCTCGGCCTCTTCCAGAATCGCTTTGATCGCCTCGAAACACAGCTCGGCCTGGCCGGTGACATCCGGTGGTATCGTGTCATCGGGCCGTATGCCGAGCTGGCCGGAGGTGACCAGAAGGCTCGCGCCCGGCGGCACGAGCAGACCGTGATTGTAATGCCCGAAGGGACGGCGGACGGAGGGAGGATTGAAGACCTTTTTCATGGGCTTGAGCCTAGCGCGGCGAGCACGTGTGCGAAAGGGAAAAGCGTGCCTCCACTCGCCTTTTGGCCTTATCGATCCGGGCCTTTCGTCTAGCGAATACGCCGCCCCGAGGCATCGAAGAGAAAGCTGGTCTTCGCAGCAAGCCCCACCGCGATCTCGTCGCCGTAGCGCCCCCCGTGACGGCGCTCTTCCTGCTCGATAATGATCTGCTCGCCGGGCACCGTATGCGCATAGACATAACTGGTATTGCCGAGATGCTCGACGACATCGACATGCGCCACCATCTGCGTATCCCCGCTGCCATCAGGCAGGAAATGTTCGGGGCGCACCCCGATGGTCACGGCATCGCCGACCTTTGGCGGGGTCGCGCAGGAAACCGTCAGCTGCGTATCCGGCCGCGCCGTGAGCGCCACCCTCACCTGTCCACCCTCCGCCTGCCCGATCACCACCGCCGGCAAAAAGTTCATCCGGGGCGAACCGATGAAGCCGGCGACGAACATGTTGTCGGGATCGTCATAGAGCACGAGCGGCGCTCCGACCTGCTCGACAATGCCGCCACGCATGACGACGATCTTGTCGGCCAGCGTCATCGCCTCGACCTGATCATGCGTGACATAGACGATCGTGGCGTTGAGCTCCTTGTGCAGCCGGGCGATCTCGACGCGCATATGCACGCGCAGCTCCGCATCGAGGTTGGAGAGCGGCTCATCGAACAGGAAAACGTCAGGCTGACGCACGATGGCGCGGCCGATGGCGACGCGCTGGCGCTGACCACCGGACAGAGCCTTGGGCTTGCGATCCATCAGCGCATCGAGTTCGAGGATCTTCGCCGCCGCATTAACGCGGCGCTCGATCTGGTCCTTCGCCATGCCGGCAAAGCGGAGCGCAAAGCCCATGTTCTCGCGCACGGTCATGTGCGGATAAAGCGCATAGGTCTGGAACACCATGGCAATGCCGCGCTTGGAGGGATCGACATCGTTCATCACGCTGCCGCCGATCGTAAGCTCGCCTGCGGAGATATCCTCAAGCCCCGCGATCATCCGGAGCAGCGTGGACTTGCCGCAGCCGGAGGGACCGACGAAGACGACGAATTCGCCGGAGGAAACTTGCAGATTCACCCCCTTGATGACCTCGAGCGAGCCGTAGGACTTGCGGATATCGGTGAGCCGGACCTCTGCCATGTAAGCCTCGCTCAGGTGACGTTGAAGGTGATGCGCTGGGTCCCGAAGGGACGGCAAGTCGCAGTCAGCGTCAATTGGCCGGCTTCGTTTCCGGCTTCGACATAGACGCCAACGGCGCCACCCTTGAAGGACAGAAGCGAGGGGCCGACGATACGGCCAGGGCCCTCAAGCGAGACCTCGACCGGATCGTCGAAGAAGCCCAAGACATTGCCGCCCTGGTCGAACGCCCGCAGCATCACGCGAACCGTGTCCTTCTCGCCAGCCCTGAGCTCGGTATCGTCAGCCGCAATGTCGAGTGTCGTCGGCAGCGGATCGGCCGGCAGATGACGGCGTACAACCTCCTTGCCGTCGAGGAAGCCGACGAGTTCGCCATCCCGCCAGGTCATGCCCCATTCGCCGAATTCCTCCGGCGTCACCATGCCGTGGTCGAGAATGCAGGGCGGATGCGGCAGATGCGGATAGGTCTTGGTATCGGGTTCGATCCGCTTGACGATATGCCCCATGCGGATTTCGACATAGTCGCAATTGGTGAGCACGATCAGCGGCAGCACGCCGCCGATATTGCGCTCGCCGCGTGCCCAGAAGCTGACCGGCTGAAGCACGATCCCATCCTTTGGATCGCCCTGCGAGGCATAGGCGTGACCGGCGAATTTCGGCTCGCGATACATGTCGGTGACGCCGTGATAGCAGATGCGGTCGCCGGAGCCGAAATCCTTGTGCGTGTTGTAGTCGAACATGCACCAGCCGGTGGAGCCTGATATCGACGGGTCGCCGGCAGCAGCATTGAGGATCGCCAGATGCCGGCCGACATGTTCAGCCTGCCGCTGCTCCTGGTCGAAGCGTTTGGTCGGATACATGTGACCGCCATATTCGGTGATCATGTAGGGCACCTTGCGGTCGAGCCCTGTCACCTCGCGCTGCTCGCGCAGCACCAGGCGCTCCCGGTTATGCCCCGGCATTTCCTCCATGCCGAGAATGAAGTCGTTCATTGTGTAGACGTCTTCGAGCAGCTCGCTCTCGGTGATGTAGCGCACGCCGCCTGTCTGGCGGGTGGTATCGAGCGAACGCGCCATGGCATTCGTCGCGACATAGAAGTCATGGGCATCCTGGCTCTCGTTGATGCGCACGCCCCAGATGATGATCGAGGGATGGTTCCAGTCGCGCTCGATCATCCGGCGGACGTTCTGAACGCTCTCCGCCTTCCAGGCCTCGCCGCCGATATGCTGCCAGCCGGGGATCTCTTCGAAGACCAGCAGGCCGATCTCGTCGCAACGGTCGAGGAAGTATTTCGACTGCGGGTAGTGCGAGGTCCGGGCGATGTTGCAGGCAAGATCGAATTTCAGGATATCGGCATCCTTCTCCTGACCACGCCGGCCCATGGCATAACCCAGATGTGGCCAGGCCTGATGGCGGTTGAGGCCCCGCAGCTTGACCACACGGCCATTCAGCTTGAAGCCCTCGATCGTGTATTCGGCAGAACGGAAGCCGAAACGGCTCGTCGTCTCATCGGTACCGGCAGCGGTCTCCAGCGCAACGGTCAGACGGTAGAGCGCCGGATTGTCGATATCCCACAGTGTGATGCCCTGAAGTCCGGAAAAGCCGAGCGAGACCTCTGCGCCTGATACGGTCGCCTCGGTCCGCGCGATCTCCTGACCTGCACCATCTTTCAGAACAGCCGTGACCTTGCCCGAAAGAGCCTGATCCGTCGGATTGGAAATCCAGACCTTCGCCGTTACCTGCTTGGTTTCATCAAGCACATCCGGAGTCTCGATCTTGACGTTCTTGATCGAAACCGGCGCGGTGATCTTGAGCCAGACGTCGCGATAGATGCCGGCATAGGTGAGATAGTCGATCACGCCGCCGAAGGGCGGGATTTCGGGGTTTTCCGAGCCGTCGATCTTCACTGTCAGCAGGTTGTTGCCGGCCTTCAGATGCGGCGTGAGCCTGGCCTCGAAAGGTGTGTAGCCATCCTTGTGCGCGGTGATCTCGGTGCCGTTGAGATAGACAACGCTATCGGCCATGGCGCCGTCGAAGACCAGCGAGACTTCTTTGCCGTCGAAACGCGGATCCCACGAGATGACCTTCTGATAGGTAAAGGCCTTCTGATAGCTCTTCTCGTCGAAATAATTATAGGGCACCTCGACCGCCGTATGGGGAAGCTGGACCGTCTCGCCGGACTGCGAAGCCGAAGCAAAACCCGGCTCAAACCCGGCGCGGAAGGTCCAGTTCCTGTTGAAGTTTTCGGTAATGCGCATGAATAAGTCCTATTTCACGGAGCCGAGCATGCCCTGCACGAATTGGCGTTGCATGGCGAAGAAGACGAGGAGGGTGGGAAGGGTGGCGAGGATCGTGCCGATCATCACGGTGCCGTATTCGGGCGAATAGGCGGAGGCGAGCGAGGACACGACCAGCGTGATCGTCTTGGTGTCATTCGACTGCAGCACGATCAGCGGCCAGAGATAATTGTTCCAGTTCAGCATGAAGACGATGACGAAGGCCGCCGCATAGGTCGAGCGCATCACCGGAACATAAATGTAGAAGAAGATCTGCCACTCCTTCAGCCCGTCCACCTTGGCCGCATCACGAAGCTCGGTCGGAAAGGCTTTTGAGGCCTGGCGGAAATAGAAGATGATGAAGGCCGACGCGATCATCGGCAGCATGATGGCGATATGGGTATTCAGCAGCCCCGCCTGCCCCATCAGCATGAAGAGCGGGATCATCAGCGCCGCAAACGGCACCATGAGCGTCAAGAGGATCACGGTATAGACCCGCTCGCGCAGCTTTGAGCGGAACATCTCGAAACCGTAGCCGGCAAGCGAGGAGACGAGCAGCGTCAGCGCCGTGCCGACAAGCGCGATCTTCACCGAGTTCCAGAACACCAGCGGCACATCCACCTGGGCGAAGAAGGACGCGATGTTGTCGAAGAGCGCCGTACCGAAGGTGACCTTGCCGCGCACGATCTCGCTCGTGGTGTTGGTCGCGCCGATCACCATCCAGATGAACGGAAAGATCGAGAGGAAGGCGGCAAGCGACAGCACGGCATACTGCACGATGTCGGGCAGCCGGCGGCGAAGCATTGTCATCATTTGCGTTCCCTCGCGGCATAGAATTGCAGGAAGGAGAGGACCGCCACCATCAGCACGATGACATAGGAGACGGTTGCCGCATAACCGAAGCTCGGCATGAAACGGAAGGTCAGGTTGTAGATGTAGAGCGACAGCGTCAGCGTCGAATCCGCAGGCCCGCCTTTGCCTTCGGTGAAGTTGTAGACCTCGTCGAACAGCTGCAGCGTGCCGATCGTCGAGGTGATCGTGGTAAACAGGATCACCGGTTTCAGCATCGGAATGGTCAGAAAGGCGAAACGCCCCCAGGACGGCACGCCGTCGATCTTCGCCGCCTCATAGATCGACCGGTCGATATTCTGGAGTGCTGCCAGATAGAAGATCATGTTGTAGCCGGTCCAGCGCCAGGTAATGGCGATGATGATCAGGACCTTGGCCCAGAAGGGGTCTGTGAGCCAGCCGATCGGCTCGCCGATGATGCCGATCGTAAGCAGCGCATTGTTCACCACGCCGTCGAGCGAGAACATGCTCTTGAACAGAATGGAATAGGCGACCAGCGACGAAACGCAGGGAAGGAAGATCATGGTCCGGAACAGGCCGGAATAACGCAGCTTCGGATTGTTCAGCATGGCCGCCAGGATCAGCGCCATGGTGATCATGATCGGCACCTGGACGACGAAGAAGATGACGGTGTTTTCCAGCGCCTTCCAGAAGACGGGATCGTTCCACAGCCGCACGAGGTTACCGGTGCCCGAGAACTTCAGCATCATCCCGCGTCCCGAATAGAAGGACAGCGCGAGAGAACGCAGGATCGGATAGAGCATGAAGAGCGAGATCAGCACGAGGGCGGGAGCGACGAACAGCCATCCGTTCACGTCGTAGTAGCGCCTCAGGCTGGATCTGGATGTGGTGGCCATGCGGTGTCCCCGAACCCGATCAGTGGTCACTGAACCTTGATATGTGAAGGGAAGCCGCGCGGCGCTTGCGCCGCGCGGCTCCGGGAGGACACGGGCCAGACCCCAAGGCCAAGCCCCTGTGGGATGGGTTTACTGGATCTGACCGGCGGCCTGCTCTTCGATCGCCTTCAGGACGTCATCGACAGGCGTTCCCTTGAGCAGCGCCGGGAAGTTGGCCGTGACAGCCGTGTCCAACTCGTTGGTGAAGATGCCGTAGTTGACGGCCGGCACCTGGACGAGCCAATCGGCAAAGTTCTGCCAGACCGTCTGGCCGCCGAAGAAGTCGTCTGGCTTCTGATAGGCTTCGCCGGTGCGGGCGGCGAGCAGCGAGCCGACGGCACCGCGCTCGGTCAGGATCTTCTGATAGAAGTCGAGATCCTTGGCATAGACTTCATTGAGGAAGTCGATTGCTTCGTCCTTTTCAGCGGAAGCCTCAAGCACATACCAGCTCGAACCACCGAGGTTGGAGGCGGCGGTCGCGCCATCGATGCCAAGCTTCGGAATGGCGGTCAGGGCCCACTTGCCGGCCTGATCGGGCTGCGCCTTGACGGTGCCGGTGATCCAGACGCCGAGCAGGACGGCGGCGACATCGCCGGAGGTGAAGGCGTTGACGCCGTCGTTCCAGCCGCTGGTCGGCTTTGCCACGCCTTCGTTGACGATCCGCGCCTGGGTTTCGAGGGCTGCCTTCAGAGCGGCGTTGCCTGTGATGTTGAGGCTGCCATCGTCCTTGAAATACCACTGGCCGCCAGACTGCATCATGATGCGGATCAGACCGCCGTCATTGCTGTCGAGCGCCATCATCTCATGACCGGTCTTGGCCTTGACGTCCTTGCCGATCTCGATGAAGCGATCCCAGGTCAGGTTCTCCATGTCGGAGGCCTTGTAACCTGCCTGCTCCAGATAGTCCTTGCGGTAGTAGAGGCCGGTGACGCCGGAATCGAAGGGAACGCCATAGACCTGGCCCTCGAGGGTCATCAGGTCGACCTTGTATTTGGCAAAACCGGAATAATCGATCTTGTCGGTCAGCGCAGCGAACGAGCCGGGGAAGGACTGCAGATATTTCTGCGCGCCGTAATCCTCGATCAGCACGATATCCGGCAGCGTGTCGGTCATGCCGGAGGCCAGACCCGTCTGCAGCTTCTGTTCGACATCGGCCTTGGCGAAGTCGACGATGTTGAATGTCGTGCCGGGGTTCTTCGCGGTGTAACGCGCAGCGGCTTCCTTCATGATCGCGACATTGAAGTTCGGATCCCAGCACCAGATGGTGACTTCGCCGGCGAACGCAGCCGTGCTGCAGAGAAGTGCGGCACCCGTCAATGCTGCCGAGACGGAGCGCTTGAGCACGCGAGAATAATCCATGTGTTCCTCCCATTATGACGTTGAACGTGGCAGCCTCATCCCCTGCCTCAACGCCACTATTTCCGAAAAACGGAGGACAGCCAAGAAAATTTTTACTAAATATTTTGTGCGCTGCGGTAAGTCATGAAGATTGCACAACCTTTCCTCGTCGAGGTTCAGTCGACCGGCAGCGTCTTGGAACTTCCACGCCAGACCATTTCTGTCGGAAGCGTAACATGTTTGGCGTAGTCGCGGCCATTCAGCCGCTCGACCAAGAGATCCACGGCCACTTCACCGATGAGCTCCCCGGGAATGCGCATGGTCGAGAGCGGCGGCATCAGAAACTGCGCAACCGGAATATCATTGAAGGCAACGACCGCGATATCCTCAGGGATCGAGAGGCCGGCCTCCTGGATCGCCCGATAGGTGCCGATCGCCATATTGTCGTTGGCCGCCACGATAGCATCGGGCCGCATCTCCAGGGCTAGCAAAGACTTCGCCTGCTGGTAACCCGTCTCAAGGCGCAAGTTCTGCCCGAAGCGTTCGCTCTGGCCAAGCGCCATGAGTTCGGGCTGGTAGCTTCCCCGCGCCTCATGCCATTCGATAAATGCCTTGCAGCGCTGTTCGCCATGCATCAGCGCATCATTGTCCATCAGCTCGTAACCGCCGACAAAACCGATCCGGCGGTAGCCAGCCTGCTCCAGACTGTCGAGGATGGTGGTCGTAGCCTCGCCCAAATCCGCCCGCACACAGTCGAATTGTGGCATGCGCGGATTGTAGTCGGCCATGACGAGATGCTGACAGACCTTGGCCATCGCCTCGATCTCCGCCTTCGGATGGTGCCCGACCACGATCATGGCCGAAATGCCGGTCAGCATGGCGAGATCCACGGGCACATCCGGGTTGAAAACGCGTGCGATCTCGATCTTGTACTCCCGGCAGCGCGCCTCGATGCCAAGCCGAACGCCAACATAATAGGGATCGACCAGCTCCTCCTGCGGCGCAAGGAAATGCACGATGGCGATATGGGCCGGCACCTCCGCATGGCTCGCCATCGGGATTGTCAGCGGAGGAAGCTGGGCATTCTTGCGCGCCCGCGGCGTCGCATAGTTCAGCGCTTCTGCCGTCTCGATGATCGCCTGCCGCTTGGCTTCCGACACCGAAAGCGTCTGGTCATAATTCAAGACGCGCGACACGGTGCCGGAAGAGACACCCACTGCCTTCGCAATTTCCTTGATCGTCACCACGGCGGCCTGCCCTCCTCCACCTGTCTTCCCGAGGAGCTTGGTAAACCTCTGGAAAATATTTACTAGGCCAGCCAGGTGAGGGATACAAGCACTTCCTTGAACACGGTCGTTGCCGAAGGAAGGCACTGAGATCGACAGGGAGGCGACCGGCGCGAATTGCGTCGATCCGCCACAAACCCGGTGGCGCTCTAGGCCTGGGCCTCGCTGACAAAGGCCTCAATCTCGGCAAGGCTGTCGAGACGGGTCACGTCGAAATCGGCGGCAGCAAGGTCGATGCCGAAGGTCTCTTCGAGCAACATCATCAGATGCGTGGCCGCCAGCGAATCCAGCCGGCCACTGAAGAACAGCGAGTCCGTATCGTGAAGCGGCTGTCTGTCGCCGCGCTCCTCGAGCAGCCCCTGAACCCGGGTACGGATGGACGCAATTTTCTCAACGGTCATGGCAGGTCAAACTCCAAACAGGCCAAACAGGAAGTGGAAACGATCCGACAGCTGGCCTTCCAGCCAAACACTGTCGAAGATTTTCAGGAAGCAGAAGAACAGGGCCACGTTGATCCGCGGCCAGACCTGGTGGCGCCAGAAGCCATCATCCGGCGAGGTCTTGCGGCCCCAGATCTGCGAGATGATCAGACCGGCCGACAGCAGACACACATAGAAGGCGAGCGTTTCGAACCGGTCCAGTTCATCAAGCGGCGTCCCATCGGCAAAGACATGGGACACGAAAATGAGATGATAGAGGAAGTTGCCGAAACCGGCCGCACAGAAGGTCGCGAACGCGATACGCAGGCGTGGCGATGTCTTGAACCAGCGCATGAAGGCTGGATAGAAGAAGAAATCGACCAGAACCTCTTTGAAGTAATAGTAGTAGCGGTTCCAGAACTCGGCGATCGAGCGGGAGGCCAGCGGGTTCACGGTGTTGCGCGGAATATTGTAACCCATCATCCGCGCCACGGCGACAATCGCATGGCCCCAGGCCGCAATGATCAGCAGATCCACGCCGTAATTGACGAAGAGACCCAGCCACCTGAGCCCGATGGGCATGGCCGCCGCATCCACTGGATTGAGGATCATGAAACCGAGCTTCGGCACACCCAGCATCTCGTGGAACAGGGTCGTGACAGCCAGACAGGTCCAGCTGAGGATAGCCGTCCAGACCGCAAGCTTCAGCGCCTTCAGGCGCGTCACGGCCAGCGCTTCATCATCTTTCGCCTCGAACCGCTTGAGAAAGGACAGACCCTTTCCGATCGGTGCGACATCGCCGCCCCAGACCGGGCGCATGTAAAGCGCCCGGACGCTGTCGGGAGCTGCAGCCTTCGCCTTCAGGTCAACAGCCGCATAGGCCAGAAACCAGAAGCAGGATGCCCAGACGGCCACGAAAGCCCAGAGAATCGCATGACCGTAATTCCCCGGCGGCAAGAAGGCGGCAATGGCAAGCAAGGCGAGGAAACCGGTCAGCTGGACCAGCACCGGACGCCGCGACCACAGGCCGCTGCTCAGTCTCTGGCCCGCGATCATGGCCTGCGCAAAACCGAGGAAAAGCAACACGCCGGCAATTTGCAAAGCCAGCGGAGGCACAGAGATGCCGGTCCCAAGCGCCGAAGCCAGATCCGTGATCATCGCGTTCATGTCTGCCGTCCGGAAGGGCCGCAGCAGCAGAAACACCAGACTTGACGTGATGAGGATGGCGAGCCGGTGTCCCGGCCATCGCGCGGCGGCAAGGAGCGTCAGTCCGATCAGCACGAGCGCCGATAGACTGATCTGCAAACTCAAGCCGAGTGCGGCCAGAAACAGCACATGGATCAGGAGCAGACCGCGGATCGTCCCGACAAAGGCGCGTGCATCCGCATTCGTATCGATCGTCAGCCAGGAACGGCGGAGCTGCAGGAGGCGTTGCAAGGGACTTGCCCCTTCCTGCTCGGAGATAAGGCTCACGAAACGCCCCCTTCAAGGAGGTCGCGTAGCGCGCGCCGATCCACCTTGCCGTTGATGTTGACGGGCAGCGCATCCTTGAGATGGATGACTTCCGGAACCATGTAGCGCGGCAGGGAGCGCAGCATATTCGCCTGGATCGAAGCGGCCGTTTCACCGCTGCCAGCGACGAAGCCGACGAGGCCCGCCGCAGAACCATCGATGAAGGGCCAGGCCACCACGGCAACGACCGTGCTGTCAGCCGCAAGCCTCAAGTGGGCCTCCACCTCTTCCAGCTCGATCCGGTTCCCCTTCACCTTGACCTGATTATCCGTCCGGCCGAGATGGTGGTAGATCCCCTCGGCGTCGCACATGCCCAGATCCCCGGTCAGGTACCAGCGCTCTCCGCCGATCTCGCGAAAGCGGTCCGCGGTCTGCTCCGGTGATGCGAAATATCCGATCCCGACCTGCGGTCCGCCAAGCGCGATCTCCCCCGGCTCGCCGGCAGCGACAGGCTGCAGGTCAGGACCAAGGATCGCGATCTTGCCGTCGCTGAATGGCGCGCCGATCGCCACGACGCCGCGCCCCGGCGTGAGCGGCATCTCCACTCCCACGCTTTGTCTGAGCATCACCACTGTGCATTCCGTTGGCCCGTAGATGTTCTCGATGGCACTGTTTGGCGCAGCAACCGCCCAGGCCTCGACGGTGGCACCAGGGAGAGGCTCCCCGCAAAAGATCGACAGACGGATGGTCTCGAACAGACCGGGCTTTAGAGAACCGGCAGCGCGCATCATGTTGACGATGGTCGGCACGGACATCCAGGCCGTGATGCCATGACTGCGGATGAAGTGCTGCGGCGCCGACAGTTCGAGCGCCGACATCACATGCAACGCGGCACCGGATTCCAGTGTCAGGAAGAGATTATGCACACTGAGGTCGAAAGTCAGGTCATGCGCTTCCGCCACACGATCCTGAATGCCCAAACCGGTCCAGGAGCGCGCCTGCGCCAGATAGGAAGCGAGCGAGCCGGCCGAAATGACCACCCCCTTGGGAAGTCCGGTCGTCCCGGAGGTGAAGATGATATAGGCCTCATGATCCGGCGCCACCATGACAGGTGCCGCAAGCGGTGCGTCGCTCAAGCCGTCCAGCGGCATGATCCGGGGATCGGTTGTTGCCGGCATGTCGGCCTTTTCCGGGCCGATGATGATGTCAGGCGCGGCAGCCATGACCTCCGGTGTCAAGAGACCGATGCCGTTGCGATCGACAATCAGGGCATCGAGGTCAAGCAGGCCCATCAGCTTGATCAGCCGCTCGGCTGGCCATTTCTGATTGAGCGGCACATAGGTCGCTCCAGCCATGCAGGCTCCGAGAACACCGACATAGCCTTCAAGGCTGCGGGTTGCCAGAATGCCGACCCGCCGCTGCTTCAGCCGAGGCGCAAGAAAGCCGGCAAGCCGCGCGATCTTCTCCGCCAAGGCGTCATAGGTAAACTCGCGCCGGGCGACGACAAGGGCGGTTGCATTGGGGTGAGCCTGCGCGCAGTCCCAAAATGGCGCGGCGAGGTTGAAGTTATCAAGCCTGTTTTGCACTGGAACACCGTTCAAGATTTTAACCCGCGTCACTGTTGTCTGACTGTTGGATGGCGATGATCGGGGCGACGTCATCATTCCGGTTGCGGTCCGCCCAATGCCAAGACCGGATCCCCGCCCCGCTAGAAGTCGGCGGCGACCATCAGCGCCGAAGCAGCGGCCGCCGACCCGACCGCCATCGATAGCCAGGGCCGCTTTTGCGAGACATCGATCGTGAAGAGATTGAGCGGAAAGAGGTGCTGATGCGATTGGGGTGACGCCCTTCGCTTCGGCGCCGGCAGATACCATTCGTCATCGAACCAGCGCCAGTCGTCCGCCCATGTCCAGCAGTCATGCCGCTTGTAAACGGCTGCCACTTCTTCCGCGAAAGCCTTGTCGGTTGGAAGACGGATCGGCTGCCCCGGAGAGGTCTGAAAATACCGCATCGCCAGCGGCAGCGATCGGTTGGTGCAATAGTTCGACATCCAGAGATTGAAGCCGATCTCGTCTCTCAGGCCTTGCAGGACACGGAAGAGCTGAACATGTTCTTCGTGACCATACTCTCCCCAGGGGTTGTGCGTGAACACGTTCATGCCCGGACGCAGGCGAGCGCGCAGCAGCGCTTGAATCTTGACGAAGTTGTTCCGATAGGCCGTCAGAACACTGTGTTCGGCCACCCGCATTTCGCCCATGCCGACTTTGCCAAGCGCCCGGCGCGACATGCGGGTCAGCTCGCGTCGCTGGCTTTCAAAGCTAAGGACGAGACCATCCGGACTTTCGCGAGGGTCCTCCCAGCTGGCACAGCCAGCGGCACCGGATTCCGCAACATTGAGGCAGCTGACACCACTCCTCGGGAAATCGGCGAGAGCCGCTGCCCGCTTCTCCCCCAGTCCCGGCTGCGCCCAGAAATCGCGAAACACCACGATCACTTCGTCGACATCCTTCAGAATGGCATTGAACCACAGCAATTCGTCGTCGGGATGGGCCGCAACGATGACGGAATTGTTCAAGAAGGCCGGGCGCTCGTTCATCCATTGTCCTCCCCGGATGTCTGCCGGTGGGCAAAAGCTGTCGTGGTTGTGGGGGCGGCACCATCCCGCCAACGCTCGCGCCAGCGCAAGGCGGTCAGCGCCAGGGCTCCTCGCAATGTCGAGGCCTGCGTCAGCGTATGCAGGGCCGTGGGCACCGTGCCGAAATCAGCCTTGAAGGGCTCGTCACCGATGGTGAAATCGAAGGTTTGCCCGCCAGCATTGATCCAGTCTGCAATCATGCCGTCATACAGCAGGAGACCTGGGGAATGACGGCCATGAGCCTGATAGTCGCACCCGATGAGCAGGTAATGAAGCCGCCCGCGCTCCGTCACTGAGAATGTGTAGCCGATCACCTCGCCGCCGACTTCCAGCGCATAGACCCGGGCAAAATCCGCTGGGGCGCCGGACTGCGCAACGGTGCGATAGAAGGCCAGCGCTGCCGGTGCGGCGATCACATCCTGCTCGAAACGCCCCTCACGCAGCTCAGCCAACCGACCGATGGCCGCAGCAATGGCCTGCTCTCCCTCGATGACAACGAGCCGGGCACCATCCCCCTTGAAGAAGCGCTTGCGCTTGCGCGCAAGGTAGCGCGCAAAGCTCTCCGTGAGCGCCTGTTCGCGCCAGCGCTCCACGGGACCAGCAAGGGCAGTGGCATGTGCTGAAAATCCGAGTTTCCTGACGCTGCCGGGCAGGAGAGCCTGCCACAGCGGCAGATGCTCATCCCTGATGGGCTTCACCCGCAACAGGTCGTGAGACGGCAATGCTGCGGCAAGGCTTGCGCGGATCGACCTGTGGTCACCCTGCATCTGCCACCAGTCGAGGTCGACGACAGGCGCCGCGTAATCACTCACGCCGAGATCGGCGCTTTCAAGGACAGTAACACCCGAAAGCTTCCGCACAATCAGCGGCAGGACGATTGACGGAGGTTGCCCCGGTCCGGGTCGCCCGACCAACGCCACAGCGCGGGCCGCCCTTGAAGGGGCAAGATGACGATAAAACGCCTGGAGCCAGAGCGGATGCTGAAAGGCGGAAGCGCCGGAGCGTGCATAAAGCGCCGCGTAGTCGGCTGATTGGAAAAACTCTTCTGTAGAAACCTCGACGACAAACGGCATCGCCGCGCCTGCGCCGGCGCGACCACCATCAGTCAAACGTGGATCGTCTGCAACAACCATGACCGATTGGATATCAAGCGAAGCCGTAAAGAAGATTAACGCAGAATGAACAATCGGGATTATCGTGAATCTTGAGTAAAATTCTTTGTTACCAACCGCACGGGACATGAAACGGCACAAACCGTATCTTGGCATCACGAACGCGTTACTGGA
Organism: Rhizobium sp.; assembly: GCA_029865885.1. GTDB lineage: Bacteria > Pseudomonadota > Alphaproteobacteria > Rhizobiales > Rhizobiaceae > Allorhizobium. Next base: position 54,011 of record JARXAK010000202.1, read on the forward strand.
GAGTGGCAACGCGCAGTGGCATAAAGACGTATCCTCATGTATTCACCAATGCTGGCGTAAAGCAATTTTCACCGCTATCAACAATCAATAGTTGTCAATCTGCAAGTCGATGCCCGCTTAAGGATCAGATGAAAAACGCTCCGACACGAGCGCTGCGGCACGGCACCCTTTTCTCAAGGAGGGCTTGTGCTGGATAGCAATCCCATGAGACCGTGGGCTAAAGTGTTCACACTTCCGCTGTATCTCTCACCTGCAACGAAACAGGCAATTCTGCTCAACTCAAGGCGTCGAAGGAATGAACGGGGCAGCATTTTTCCTGGTGGTCAACTTTATTGTCGCCATGTCGTTCAGCGCCGTCTTTATCGTGGTCGCCCGCCGCAGTCAGTCCCGCAGGGCCGCGATCTGGCTGGGAACCGGTTTCGGCATCGCCTCAATTTCCGCGATCTGTGAGCTGCTCGTGGCCTATACAGGCCAGCCACGGCTCTGGGCATTCGGTGCCTTCGCCACAGTGCTGTCAGGATTGGTGATGCTGACCGTCGGCGTTGGGGAAATGTACCGCCGTCGCATTGATGCGCGGCTCATCGCCATTTTCGTTACCATCAGCCTGTTTGTGGCACTCGCGATCTATGATCTTCCTCGCGGAACACCTCTGCAGGCATTCCTTTACCAGAGCCCGTTTGCACTTGTGGTACTCGCGGGTGCGTTCATGGTGCTGCTCGCCCGACAGCGCACGGCAATCGACAAGTTCCTGGGCGTCCTTTTGCTGGCAGCCGGCATCCACTTCCTCCTGAAGGCCGGACTGGCGGTGGCCCTGGGAGCCGGAACCACGGCCAAAGACTACGTTCACACGAACTATGCCCTCATCTCGCAAAGCCTGACAGCCGTCTTGATGGTGGCGGTGGGACTGACACTGCTTGCCAAGCTCGTGCTGGAAATCCTGGCGTTGCAACGCACGGAATCGGAGATCGACAGCCTGTCAGGGCTCGCCAACAGGCGCGGCTTCGACCGTCACGTCCAGTCTGTGCTGGCAAGCAATCCAGACGGACCCCATGCGATCATTCTCTGCGACCTTGATCATTTCAAGCGCATCAACGACACGTTCGGCCATCATGTCGGCGATACTGTCATCCAGGCCTTCGCCGAAAGCCTGACCCGTCACGCGCCCGTTCGCGCGGCAGTCGGTCGTCTCGGTGGCGAAGAGTTCGTCCTCTTTCTGCCCAACACACTGATCGATGATGCGGTTCAGATGGCGCAGCAGTTGAGGCGCGAGAGCATGTCGCTGAATGTTCTTCCGCACTCCTTGAACGTAACCGCAAGCTTTGGCGTTGCGCATGTGTCGTCGCAAACCGATCTTAGCGAGGCATTGCGTCGGGCAGATCAGGCCCTCTACAAAGCCAAGGACGCAGGGCGAAACAGGGTCAAGGTCGCCACGCCGCAGGCGGCAACGGGCACATAGTCCCTGGACTCCGATCGGGCTCAACGATCCCTATGCCCGTATAAGCAAAGTGCTCGGTTGGCAGTCGGTTGACGTTGATCTGCTCGAACTGGGTTTCATCCGAGCCCGCCTTGTGGCGAGACAGGTCCACCGGCCGGTCACAATGCAGGTTCGGTGGAAAAAGATCGCCCATCGGCATCCTGGAGTACGTGGTGACGCATGGCATTGATGCGCTCCGGCTGGACAACGGCGCTGTGGCCCATCCAGGCGATGACGTCACCTCCGGCCTCATCGTCTGGGCAGCATCCATGCCAGGACAAAGGCCGAATTCCAGCCCATGCCAAGTTGACGGCGAATAGCAGCTTAAAATAAAGTTAAACTTACCGTGAAAATGATGATAAAGACCCGGCCCGGAATCCGGACATGGAGTAGCTTCTTTGAACGCCAAAATCGCAACGCCGTACTCGAAGAAGAACTGGCCCTTCTATTGGATCAGCCGGGTCGACCAGCGTTATGTGCAGGTGCTCGAAAGACGGCTGAAGCCGATGGGGATCGATGCACCACGCTGGCGCGTTTTGATGTCGCTGCGCGAGGACACCTATCTGTCGGTTTCCGAGATCGCGGAATTCTCCACCATGCGGCTCAACACGACCACCAAGGTTGTGCAGCGTTTGATCGCCGACGGCCTGGTGACCACACGCGTGCGTCCGACCGATGCGCGAGCGACGGAGGTGAGCCTCACGCCAGAGGGCGAGCGCATGGGGACGCTCGCACTTGCAGAGGTAAGCGATATCTTCGAGCTGGCCTTCCGCGCCGTCAGCAATGAGGAGATGGACGTGCTCAACACAATTCTCGAGAAAGTGTTCAGCCAGTTGAATCGCATGTAGGCGCGATGGGCCTCAACGGCCCGCTTCGGCCTGCAGATGATGGAAATGGCGGCCAAACCAGATCAGGCCCTGTGGCTGCTCAGCATGCAGTTTCACCGCGTCGACCTCGCAGGTCAGCACCGAATGGGAGCCGACCGAGCGCACATCGACGATGCGGCAGTCAAAGGCAACTTCGGCATCATCAAGAACCGGCGCTCCGGTTTCGAGTTTGACCCAATTGGCCCCTTCGAAGCGATCGCCGACATCCTTGCTGGCAAAACGGCGTGACAGATCCTGATGCCGGCCGCCGAGAACGTTGACGGCCAGGACCGCATTTTCGACGAAGAGATCGTGACAGCGAATGCCGCGGTTGACACAGACGATCAATGTTGGCGGACTGTCGGTGACGGACACCACGGCAGAGGCCGTCATGCCGTGGCGACCTGCCGGGCCGTCCGATGTCAGGAGCGTTACGGCGGCGCCAAGACGGCTCATGCCCTCCCGGAAGGTCAAGGCGGCTTCAGTCGGCTGGGGTATCGTCATTCTCGTCTCCCTGGCGCCGCAGCGCATCAAACATCCAGAACCAGTTTCGAACTGCAGGACCGTGAACAGCAGGCACAGATCATCGTGCCCTCCTCCCGTTCGTCGTCGGTCAGGAACTTGTCGCGATGGTCGGGCGTCCCCTCCAGAACGTCGGTCACGCAGGTACCGCAGACACCCTCCTCACACTTGACCTCGACCTTGACGCCCGCCCGGGCGAGAGCCTTGGCGATCGTATCCTCTGGTCCGACCGTCACCGTGATGCCGGAGCGGCGCGCCTCCACCTCGAAGCCTTCTCCCGATGTGTCGACATCGGCGGAGAAATACTCGCGATGGACGTTCGCCGGCAAATGACCGGCGGCTTCCGCGCCTGAGATCACCCAGTCCATGAAGCCCTGAGGCCCACAGACATAGAGATGCGTAGTCGCCGAGGGTGCAGGCAGATCGCGGTTGAGATCGAGCCGTTGCTCGGTCGGTTGATCATCGAAGTGGAAGACGACACGGTCTGCCCAGGGCGCGTCGACGATGATCTCCTGGAAGGCCGTAACGGCGCGCGATCGTGTGCAGTAGTGAAGCACGAAGTCTCGGCCAAGGGCATGCAGGCGACGTGCCATGGCAAGCATCGGGGTGATCCCGATCCCGCCGCCAAAGAGCACGGTCTTTTCCGCAGTCTCGGCGAGCGGAAAATGATTCCGTGGCCCCTCAACCTCAAACACCACACCCGGTCGCGCAAGCCGGTGCACGGCGGCCGATCCACCGCGCGTCTTCGGGTCAAGCAGGACGCCGATCTCGTAGAAGCCGGTCTCGGCCGGATCCGAGCAGAGAGAATACTGCCGCCACAGATCGAGCGAACCGTCCTTCAGCCTCAGGTCGAGATGTGCCCCGGCATCGGACTTGGGCAGAGGAGCGCCGTCTGCTCGCGCCAGCCTCAACCGCAGGATATTGCCGGGCTCCTCGTGGCGCTCTGCAATTTTCAGGTTCAAACGTTCGCTGGTCATATCCACCTCACCGCATGTAGATGCCGCCATTGACGTCCCAGCAGGCGCCATTGACGAAGTCAGCCGTCGGTCCGGCCAGAAGAGCAACGAGTTCGGCAACGAAAACAGGATCGCCGAGCCTGCCGACCGGGATATTGGCAAGAGCACCTGCCATCTTCTCCGGAGTGATCACGGAACGGACCATGGGCGTATCCATGGGACCCGGAGCAATCGCATTGCAGGTCACGCCGAAAGGAGCGAGATCGCGGGCAAACACCTTGGTCAGCGTCAGAATGGCCCCCTTGGAGGCTGCGTAGTGGGCGCCGGTTGCCGTGCCGCCATTCTGCCCCGCGAGCGACGCGAGATTGACGATGCGGCCGAAACCGCGCTGCTTGAAATGTCGGCCAAAGATCTGGCTGCCCGCGAAGGTGCCGCCGGCATTGGTGGCGAGCACCGCGTTGAAATCGGCGGGATCGATCTCGAGCAGTGGCTTGACCGCCGTTCGAGCGGCATTGTTGACCAGCACTTCGACAGAACCCCAGCGCTCGACACAGCGATCAAGGACCGCCTGGAAGTCCTCTGGCTTCGAGACGTCGAGCGTCGCGGTCACCGCTGTTTCGCCGGCGAGGTCGAGTTCGGAGGCGAGGTCTGCCCCCGCCTCCGCATCCATGTCGGTGATGACAACACGAAAGCCAGCCCGATGGAGCGCGCGGGCAATGTCGGCACCAACGCCACGGGCAGCACCCGTGACGACCGCCGTCTGGATTTTTTCAGGAAGAGGTGCTGCCATCAGAACAAATAGCTGAACGAGTTCAGCATCCCATCCGAGTTGAGGAGACGCACCACCTTGCTGCGGATCTTGAAGCCCTCTTCCGAAGCGACCAGCACATGGCGGACATTGGCGGCCCAGATGCGCTGACGGCCGAACTTGTCCTCGACCACCTGCTCGGCGCTCGAGACCGTCACCGTGTCGCCCTCGACGCTATCGATGACGAAACGCGATACCGTGCGCACCGTACGCGCCGGCGGGGCCGACGAGATCGAGAAGCCCTGATGGAACCGTTGGATGCGGTCTCGCCGCATCCGGTCGTTGTCATGGCAAAGGTTCAACTGATTGTCGAAATCCTCGCCCTCTCCGATCGGCAGCGTGTAGAAGCCTTCCGGGATCCAGAGCGCGAGCCAGGAATCATAATCCTTGCCATCGAGCAGCGCCGCCTCGGCCCAGAGGAAGGCGCTGACCTTTTGCAGGAGCGCCAGATCCGTGGTTTTGACCATCATGTTCATACCGACATCATCCTCTTCCACATCTGATAGGCGGCACGCATGCCGGTCTCAGCGCTGATATGACCGCGCGGACCGAGATCGCCGGGTTGCTCGTCGACCAGGCCGCGGTTGACGAGGATGGGCAGGTCCTCGCCGCCCTTCGTGCCGCGCTGGACGCGTTCCCAGACCTCGGCATCGTCAGGCGATCCGAAACCCATGGGCCCCTGGAAATGCTCGTGCAGCCGGAGCCTGACGCGGTTGGCCGCAGCCGGTCCGCCATCCATGCCGATCGCGATGTGGCGAATGTCGGTGCGTTCCACGTTGACGGGTGTCAGGACGCGGAAGAAGGCGAGCGAGAAGGAGACGTTGGGGAAGAGATTGAGATTGAAGCCTGCGCCACCGACGGCACGCACGATCTTCAAGACCTGCTCTTCGGGATAGCCATACTCGCGCAGTTCATCCACCAGCGGCATGAACCGTTCCTCGATCGGATCGTCGAGATGTTCGTCGAGATCGATGCGCTCGGGGATCATCACCATGACGGAATGGCCATTGCCGAGATCCTCGACATAACCCTTGCCCGTGTCGAGGAACTTGAAGGCTTCTTCAGCGTCGCCATCGAGCGACTGCATGAAGCTCTTGTGTACGACCGGGAAATGATAGGCATCGGTCGTGTTTTCGAGCTGGATCTTCCAGTTCATCGGCACCGTGAACTGGTGTTCTCCGAGAACCTTGACCGGAAAACCACCGCCCTGCTTCATGAACAGATCGATGTAGCGACACACGCCCGGGCCGAGGAAGTCGACCAGCGGCTCGATCTCGTCATTGAAGGTGGCAAAGATCATGCCGGCATAGCTTTCGGTGCGCAGCGTCTTCAGGCCATGCGCGCCCTTGTCGAAATCCTCGCCATACTGTTCGGGATAAGGCAGGCCGCGAAGCGACCCGTCCAGGCCGTAGCCCCAGCCGTGATAGGGGCACTGGAAGGAAGAGGTCTTGCCCTTCTTGACCTCACAGACGGTTGCGGCACGGTGACGGCACCTGTTGACCAGGACATTGACCTCGCCTTTGCGGTCACGCACCACGATGACGGGCTCGAGCCCGACATTCGACAGCTTGAACGACCCCTTGTCGGCGAGTTCGCTGTCATGCGCGACCCAGACCCAGGTGCGCTTGAAGATGCGCTCCATTTCGTCCTTGAACAGGTCGGCGTCCTCATACATCGCGGTCGCGACCTTCGCCTCCGAAGAGTAAAGCGCGTCGAGATCGCTGAATTTCTCTGCTGCGTCCAACATGACAGCTCCTGTCCGTTCTCAGAGTTCGGGGATGGTGAGTGCGCGGCCCATACGGGCCTCGACACGCATGTATTTCCAGAGCCGATGATCCTCGTCATCGACCACGATCGTGCGCAGAAGGTTGCAGGCCGCGATCACCGACTGCCGGTCGGGAAAATCGCAGAGCATGTACCAGGTCCAGGGAAAGGCCGGCGACGTGCCGACCTGGGTCTGGTCGTCATCGAGTGTGCCAAGCACGGTGACGCCTTCCAGTTTGGCGACCCCGGACATGAAGGCCTGGGTGGCCTTCCAGACGCCGCCGATCTGGCTGAACGGCAGATCGAAGAAGGCGGGCTGGACGGCAAGGCACAGGAGGGTACGGATGGGTGTCGGTTCAGACATCGGATGATCCTTTGCAATCTCTCAAAATCACGGGTAGCCGGGAGGTGTCTGCTGTTCGAAGAGGGCGGCACCGGCAGCCTGCCAGCTGCCGGCATTGATGAAGGCGTGCTGGGCGACACAGGCCGCGTCGACCATGGCGCGACCGAGCGGATGGCCTGATGTCATGGCGTCAGACCCGCCGAGCACGAAAGCGATACGGGCGGCTTCGGCGCCGTCTTGCGCTGCCTTCGAGGCCGTATGGCGCAGTCGGATATGGGTCTGCCGGTCGATCTCGCCCTGCGTTTCCATCTGCCGCCAGCCGGTTTCGATGGCGTCGTAAAAGGCGGATCGCGCCCCGGCGAGCAGGCCCTCGGCACGGGCAAAATCAATCTGCACATAGGCGCGGGCTGCAGGGCTTGGCGCGCCCGTAATCGAGGTACGAGCAAGCGCATCGCTGCGGACCCAATCGAGTGCAGCACGTGCCGCACCGAGCCCCACCACCGCCAGAACCTGTGCGGCAAGCGCCATGGCCGGATAGCGGAAGATAAGGTCGTCCATCTGCGGCTTGCCGCCGCGAATGAAGGTCCAGTCCTCAGGCACGAGCACGCCGTCAGCCACGATGTCATGGCTTCCGGTGGCTCTGAGACCGATCGTGTTCCAGGTTTCGTCGACCGTCACCTTGTCCCGCGGCATGATCGCGGTGCGCGGAAGAGGGCTTGCCTCCCCTTCGACCTTGATGCCGGCTCCGACGATGGAGGCGCCCATGACGCCTGAGCCCCAGGGCCAGCGCCCGCTGACCTCGAAACTGTCCCCGACGCGCCGCGCCGGCTGCGGGGGAAACATGGCGCCGGCAAAGACCGTGTTCGGATCCGCGCCATAGATCTTGGCATAGGTCTGAGGCGGCAGCGCCGCCAGATAGGTGGCCGAAACACCGAAGCTTGCAACCCAGCCGGCAGAGGCATCTGCCGTGGCAATTTCCTCGATCAGCCGGCAGAAGGCCTGAGGGGTCAGACCGTCGCCACCGAAACGCTGTGGCACGAAGGCACGGTAGACACCCACATCCTGAAACCGGCGCACGATATCGATAGGGATATGGCGCAGATCCTGGAAATCCTGTCGCCTGAGCTTGATCTCGGCCTTCAGCGCCTCCAGCGCGCTGGCTGGCGCAATGCTTCTATGGGAATTCATGCTTCTCCCCTCAAGTCTGAGAACATCGGGTGGTGATCGCAAAGAAAGCGGGCAACGGCACAGAGGCGTGCATCCGCACCCTTGCGGGCTATGAGCTGGATGCCGGACGGCAGGCCGGTCGACGTGGCGACCGGCAAGACGATGGCAGGGTGACCGGACAGATTGAATGGCCGCAGATAGCGGGTCAGCGGCAGAACTTTCGCAGGGTCATGGGCCTCGGTGAGGCGCGGGGGCGCCTGCGGCAGGGCTGGCGTCACGATCACGTCGACGTCAGAAAGACACTGATCGACGGCCTGCGTGAATGCATCGCGAATGTCTTCGGCGGCCTCGAGCATGGCATCACTGATGGCCCTGGCGCCCTCAAGCCGCTTCCGGATATCGGCCCCGAAGGGCGCCCCCGCATCCAGATGGGCGCGATTTGCGTCGAGCGTTTCACGAGCGATGATCTCCATGCCGGCGCGAAAGGCCGCATCCACGGCTGGCAGGCGAACCTGACGCGTGACCATCCCGGCCTGGGAGATGGCCAGATGGGCCTCGATCATTTCAGGATCATCGGCGTCGTCGGTGACATGCCACGCAACGCGCGGTGCGCTGGTCAGCGTGTCCGTCCGGTAGCCTGGCACCATGATCTCCATGGCGCGGTCGATCATATCCATACTGCGTGCAAGGGGGCCGATGCAGTCGAGCGAGCTCAGCGCGGGCAGCGCTCCGCGACGATCAACGAGACCGAAGGTCGGCTTGAGCCCGATGATGCCACAGCAGATCGCCGGCTGGCGGATCGAACCGCCGGTATCCGTTCCGACGGCGAAATCGACGCAACCCGCAGCAACGGCAACCGCCGACCCGGACGACGAGCCGCCGGGAATGCGACCGGGCCAACGCGGATTGACAGGCGTACCCTGAAACTCGTTCACGCCAGTCATGCCATAGGCGATCTCGTGCAGGCGGGTCTTGCCGACGATGCGACATCCCGCGTCGAGCAACCGATCAACAACGGCGGAATTGCTTTGGGCCGGAGTGGCGTCCGCATAGGCGGCAGATCCGCAGCCCGTCCGATGGCCCGCCACGTCGAGGCAATCCTTGATCGCCACGGTCGGACCGCCATCAGCGCCGAGTGCCAGCATGCTGGCAAAAGCCGTTTCGGCAGCACTGCCGTATCGTCCGTTCCAGTTGACCATTATCACGTTCCTTTTTACGTGAAAATTACTGTATATGGCCGTCCTGTCAATCCGCATTCTTCCGGATGCGACATTTTTTTGTTTAATATCAATAGCTTGATTGACTTCCCAAAGCTCCGCCACCGGCTTAAAGCCGCCAAACTCTCCGGATGGGGATCTGTGTGCGCCACCGATACGGCGGGCCAGGTGCTCTTTCTACCACGGAGAGGGCGAAATCAGTGTTGCGGCAATTGCAAATCTGTTTTCCGAAAGGGCTAGTGAAGAAAATTCAATAGCTTGAGGGCAATCGCCATTAGATTAAATATTACGTGAATATTACTGCTTGACGCGAAAACCGACCCCGATACGATCCGCACCGCGCGGGCGAAGAGAACAATGCCTTCGTCACCTGGTGACCGCACTTCGCCCTCCCGGAGAAGGCTCACCGCTTGTTAAGGGAAGTATCATGACCGCACAGACCGACATCGCAGCCTTGCTGCGCCGCATCGAGGTTCTCGAAGCCGAAGCCGATATACGCCGCATCCAGGCGCGCTACATGTTCCTGTGCGATACGCCCAATCCGGAATTCGGCGTGGCAGACGACATGGAGCGCATCGACCGCATCATGCAGCTCTACACGGAAGATGCCGTCTGGGAAGGCGTCGGCGAATACTACGACAACCAGTTCGGCCGCGCCGTGGGCGCAGCCGCAATCCGCAAGCATTTCGAAGGCTTCTGGGGCGGCAAGACGGACCCGGCGCTGATCCTCAATTGTCATTACCTGACCTCGGAGCAGATCCACGTGCATGAGGGTGGCACCACGGCAGACGGCCAGTGGGTCCACATGCAGCCCTGGCTCTTCTCCGATGGCAAGGCGCTGCTGCGCTCCTCGCGGCTCAACAACACATTCCGCAAGGAGCCGGATGGCACCTGGAAGATCACCCGCACCCGGACCGAAAACGTCTTCGTTGCCCCCCTGCCGGCCACCTGGGCCTCGGATTACCCATCGAAATCGGTGCTGATGAAACCGTAACACCTGGTCGACACGCCCCCGTGATCGGCGAGCACGGAACCTCACATGAAAAGCGCTCCCGGCACACAGCGGGAGCGCTTTTTGTTTGGCTGGAAACGCGTCTCATGCCGGTGCCATGGGCGAACGCTCCCGGCTTTCCCGGAAGCGTCCCGTCCATTCTCCCTTAGCGATAGGCGACGCAGACGGACTTTGTCTCGAGATAGTTGTCGAGCGCGCCGCGTCCGTGTTCGCGACCGACGCCGGACTGCTTCATGCCGCCGAAGGGCATGTTCTGATCCGGGATGTTGTGACTGTTGACCCACACTGTGCCGGCTTCGATCTTCGGCACGTAGCGCATCATCTTGTTGAGATCGGTCGTCCAGATCGAGGCGCCCAGACCGTAACGCGTGTCGTTGGCCATGGCGATCGCCGCATCCGCATCGTCAAACTGGGTCATGGTGATGACAGGCCCGAAGACCTCATCCTGCATGATGGCCATGTCCTGGCGCACATCGGTGAAGAGTTCGGGGGCAACAAAGAAACCTTGTGACGGCGCCGTGGCACCAATGACAGGCTTTGCGCCCTGCTCGATGCCGCGCGCGATGCAGGCTTTCACATGCGCCTGATGACGGGCGGACACGAGAGGATTGATCTGGTTGCGCGGGTCAAGCCCCGAGCCGACGGCAAGACTGCGCGTGACATTGGCGATCACTTCAAGCGCCTTTTCATAGATGCCCTTCTGGGCATAGATGCGCACGCCGGCGCAGCAGGTCTGTCCCGTGTTGAAGAAGCTGCCGATGCCGGCTGCAACCCCGAGCAGGTCCAGATCCATGTCGTCAAACATGATCATCGGCGCCTTGCCGCCAAGCTCCAGCGTCACGCGCTTCATGTCCTTCATCGCCTGCACACCGATCAGCTTGCCTGTTTCCGTCGAACCGGTGAAGGCGATCTTGGCGACCTGGGGATGCGCAACAAGCGGCGCGCCTGCATCTTCGCCAAAGCCGGTGACGACATTGACGACGCCCTCGGGAAGCCCCGCTTCCAGGCAGATTTCCGCCAGGCGGATCGAGGTAAGCGGCGTTTCCTCCGCCGGTTTCAGCACCACCGTGCAGCCGGCCGCAAGCGCTGGCGCGATCTTCCAGGCGGCCATGTTCAGCGGGAAGTTCCAGGGGGTGATGGCGGCCACGACCCCCACAGCCTCCTTGCGTGTATAAGCCTGATAGCGCATGCCCGGCGGAATCGAGATGGAGACGTCAAACGTCGAACCCTCGATCTTGGTGGCCCAACCGGCCATGTAGCGGAAATACTCGGCGGAGGATTGAACCTCGATCAGCCGCGACAGCATGATCGACTTGCCCTGGTTCAGGGTCTCGAGCTGTGCAAGCTCTTCGCCATGGGCTTCGATCAGGTCCGCGATCTTCAGCAGAATACCCTGGCGCTGGGCCGGCAGCATCTGCGACCAGGGGCCCTCGAAGGCGCGACGCGCCGCCTTCACGGCAAGATCGACATCCTCAGGCCCGCAGGCCGGCACCTCAGCCAGCACCGAGCCGTCAGCCGGGTTGAAGACGGAATAGGTCTTGCCGGAAAGTGCCACATGCGACTTGCCATCGATGATGGACTTCGGCGCGGAAAGGAAGGCGGTTACATTTGCAAAAACGCTTGTGACAACGCTGTCAGGCTGTGCGATTTTCATTTTAGTTCCCTCTGGTTTTGGTTTTGTGTATCCGACAGCCACATTCCCGGCATGGCTGTCTTTCTGCGTTCAGGCTCCGGCTCCCGCTTCGGGTGCCAGAACGAAATCGAAATGCGCCCGCCAGCTTTCGCTGGGGCTCTCGACCGGCTTGAAATCGACGATCAGCGTTTTCTTGACGCCGAAAACAGCGTCCGAGGTCAGGTAGGTATCGCCCGCGACGAAGATGTGGGTAATGAGACGCTGGCAACCGGGAGCGGTGACCATGAAATGCATGTGGGCGGGGCGCCAGGGATGGCGACCAAGCGCCGCCAGCATCTTGCCGACCGGCCCGTCATCCGGGATCGGATAGGCGACCGGCTTGATGCCGCGGAAGGCATAGCGACCGTCCTTGTCGGTGCGGAAGAGGCCACGATTGTTGAAGGGCGGCTGCACGTCCGGCTGCTGCACATCGTAGAAGCCATCCTCATTGTCCGACCAGACATCAACGAGCGCGTTTTCGATCGGTCGCCCGTCAAGATCGACAACCCGCCCCTCGAACAGACAGGTTTCCCCCTTGCCGTCGAGGCTGATATTGGCGCCCATCTCGCGCTCCGGCGCCCCATCGACATGAAAGGGACCGAAGACGGTGGTCTCGGTCGCGTTGCCGGTAGCGCGGTGGTTGATGGCGTCGACCAGCATGGACACGCCAAGCACATCTGACAGCAGGATGAATTCCTGTCGCGCATCCGAGCAGATCTGGCCGGTGTGGGTGAGGAAATCGATCGCCACTGCCCATTCCGCTTCTGTCAGCTCCACGTCCTTCACGAAGGCGTGCAGGTGGGTGACAAGCGAAGACATGACCTGCGCAAGACGCGGCGAGATCGACGGCCCCAGGCGTTCGTTGACGACCTCGGCAGATCCCTCTTCGGTGAAATAGCGCATGCGTGGGTCCTCCTCAGTCGGTGACGGGTCGCGCGCCGGAAAAGGCGCGACCAATCAGGGCTGTGA
>JARXAK010000031.1 GCA_029865885.1 Rhizobium sp.
GCATTTGACGGATATCAAGGAAGAGACATGGTAGTTTCTGACAGATTGTCGCAGGACCGGATGTCTTGGGAGGGACGCATGGAACAGCAGGCACTCGATCGGAGCTCACTGCCGAAGCTTGAGATCAATCCGCTTCGCATGGAGGATATTCGCGCTGCCTTTGCCGATGGCTGGCGTGACTTCCGCACCTATCCCGCTTTCGGCCTGTTCTTCGGCGCGATCTATGCACTCGGCGGCATCTTCATCGCGGTGATGCTGACCTATTACCACCTACCCTGGATGATCATTCCCGTTGCCATCGGCTTTCCGCTGATCGGCCCTTTCGTTGCCGTGGGCCTCTACGAGATCAGCCGCCGCCACGAAAGGGGCGAGCCGATCGGCTGGAAGGCGGTGCTGGCCGAGGTGTTCCGGCAACGCGAGCGGCAACTCTCCTGGATGGCCTTCGTGGTCCTGTTCATTTTCTGGATCTGGATCTATCAGATCCGCTTGCTGATGGCCCTGTTCCTCGGCTTCCGCATTCCGGCCACCCTCGACGCCTTCGCCACGCTCGTCCTGACGACCCCGGAAGGCCTGTTCTTCCTCGCTGTGGGCACGGTGGTGGGTGCAGTGCTTGCGACGATCCTGTTTACCGCGACCGTCATCTCGATGCCTCTCTTGCTCGATCACGATGTCGATTTCGTCACCGCCATGCTGACCAGCATGCGCACTGTGATCGAAAATCCAGGCCCGATGCTGGCCTTCGGGTTGATCATCGCCGGACTGGCATTCGTGGCACTGATTCCGCTGTTTCTGGGCCTGTTGATCGTCCTGCCCGTCGCAGGACATGCCACCTGGCATCTTTATCGTCGCGCGATCACGGCATCTTAGCCGCAAACAGGCATTGTTTCGCTCACAGTCACAACCGATTAGTTCTAGATTAACTAATATTCGAGATTCTGCATGAGCGTTTTGGCCGCAGGGGCCAAGCGGACATGACTGTCCGCCGGGGCACTCCTCCCCGGGATCTGCATGACACGTCACCGGCGTGCAGGGGCCGCCGGGATCGAGGCTGGGGAAATTCATGTTCAATCTCATCACGGGAAGAGACCTGTCGGTCAAGCAGCGTCTGATGACGCTTGGCGCCGCAGCGGTACTCGGCATCGGCTCGATGCTGGCGGTCGGCTGGTACCAGAATGCGCGGATCTCGACCGCGATCCAGGATTCGATCGAAATCAAGGACGAAGTCGAGCGGATCAATGAAATGCGTCTTGCCAATGCCAACATGGTTCTGGCGGCGATGGACACGATCATCGACCGTGGCGAGGGGCAGATTCAGCCCGAGCGCGTCGAAATCATCAATGCCGCCATTGGGCTTCTGAAGGATGGTACAGCGGTGCTCAAGGCCGTGGCCACGCAAACAGGAGTTCCCGGCGAAGTCTCCAGCTATGAGCAAGACCTCAACGCCGTTGCCCAGGCCATCCAGGTCGATCTGAAACGCATGGTGGAGACGGGCGCACCGGAAGGCGATTATGCCGCCATCGACGACACGATCGATGGGGCCGGCGAGCGTCTCGCGGGCGTGCTCAACAACCTTTCTGCCCTCGGCGGCAATCTGGTCGAAGACTATGTCAACGAAGCAACCCGCCGCAGCACCCAGGCGCTCACCTTCCAGCTCGCTCTCGGCAGCATCGCCTTCGTCACGGTCATTGCGCTGCAATTGATCCATGGCAACTCGATCGCCAATGGCATTCGTATGGTCCGCACGAGCATGCAGCGCATCATCGACGGCGACTATCAGACGCAGGTGGACGCAACCGATCGCCGGGACGAGATCGGTGGCATGGCGCGCTCGGCCGATATCTTCCGCAAGGCGGCCATTGAAAAGCACGACCTCGAAGAGACAAGCAGGGCCCAGCACAAACAGAACGAGGCAGAGCGGGAAAGCCGCACGGCTGCGATGGAAAAAGATACCCGCGCCCTCAAGCTTGCCGTCGACGCGCTCGGCGAAGGCCTGACCCGCCTGTCGCAGGGCGATCTCTGCGCCGCCATCACCGGCCCCTTCCCGCCGGATCTTGAGCGGCTGAAAACCGACTTCAACGAAGTCGCGACCAACCTCAAGCAAGTCATGACCGAGATCGCCACCAACAGCAGTTCCATCCACGCAAACAGCCAGCAGATGCGCAGCGCCGCTGACGATCTCGCCCGCCGCACCGAACAGCAGGCCGCCTCGCTGGAGGAAACATCGGCCGCCCTCTCGGAGATCACCGAGACGGTCAGGACCGCAACCGACCGGGCTGAAGAAGCAAGCCACATGGTCGACAACGCCAAGGACTACACCGAAAAGTCCGGCGCCGTGGTCAATGACGCCATGGCCGCCATGGAGCGCATTGAAGGGGCGACGGGCGAGATCGGCAAGATCATCAACGTCATCGACGAGATCGCCTTCCAGACCAACCTGCTTGCCCTCAATGCCGGCGTCGAGGCAGCCCGCGCCGGAGATGCCGGCAAGGGCTTCGCCGTCGTTGCACAGGAAGTCCGCGCGCTTGCCGGACGGGCGGCAGAAGCAGCCCGTGACATCAAGACCCTGGTCGGCAGATCGAGCGACGAAGTCCGCTCCGGCGTCGAATTGGTGACCGCAACGGGTGAGGCGCTGCACCGCATTGGCGAAGATGTTTTACGAATTAACGAGCACGTTAAGGCAATCGTTACCAGCGCGCGTGAACAATCAATCGGACTGAGCGAGATCAATTCGGCCGTCGGACAGATGGATCAGGTCACGCAACAGAATGCCGCGATGGTGGAGCAGACCAATGCGGCGAGCCACACGCTGGCGAGTGACGCGGAAAGTCTTTCGCGACTCGTCGGACAGTTCAAGGTGAACTTGGGCGAGGCTGCTCATGTCCAGAATCAGGAGCCGGCCAGAGCCGCCTCCGCTCAGAAACCGTCTCCCGCACGGGCTCTGGTGAACAAGGTCGCGGGATCGTTTAACCGAACTGCTTCGGCAACAGCCACTGCTGCCGCAGCGCAAGAACACTGGGAAGAGTTCTGAACATGAGCAATGCCATCAAACAGTCGGGCGCCTATCTGGAAATCGTGTCCTTCCACCTCGGCGACCAGGAATTCTGCATCGACATCATGGCCATCCGCGAAATCCGCGGCTGGGCACCGGTGACACCGATGCCCCATACGCCCCCTTACGTTCTCGGCCTCATCAACCTGCGTGGCGCCGTGATCCCGGTCATCGACATGGCTTGCCGCCTTGGCATGAAGATGACGGAACCGTCCGAACGCGCCGCGATCATCGTCACGGACATCGCCGGCAAGCTGGTTGGCCTTCTGGTCGAACAGGTATCCGACATGATGACGATCAAAAGCGAAGACCTGCAGCCGGCACCGGAAATCATTCCGGAAGCCCAGCGCGCCTTCTGCCGCGGCATCGTGGCACTCGAGAAGTCGATGGTCTGCTTCCTCAACCTCGACACCGTCATCGCCGACGAGCTCGCCCAGGCCGCCTGATCGTCCGCCCTCTTCCCAGGAAGGAGCCTCGACCGCGTCGGGGCTCGTTCCCGTTTGCGCTGCCCATTTGCGCTAAGGGTCGAATGCCAGCCGGCCTGCATGCCGGCTGCGGTCAACTGCATCAGTGATGGTCGATCCTAATTTTACCAAATGCGGAACCCGCATACCATTCGTACGTTTCCCCGATGGCTTCCAACGAAGCGGAAGTTTTCTGCAAAAAAGCCAAGGAGAAACACCATGAATTCTGCTGTAAAACTCGCGCTCGCCGGTGCAATGTCCCTCGCGTCCGTTTCGGGCGTGGCACTGGCTCAGACCACTGCCCCGATGGTCGACACCACGGCCACCACGGGTTCCACCACCACAATGTCGGCTGAAGGCGTCAGCATTGTCCGCCTCGACAGCCTCGACAACGACGAGAACCGCCAGGAGCATACCCGTCTCTTGCAACTGGCCAACAGCTCGGAATCGATGACGGAAGCCCAGGCGCTGATCTCGTCCGATGCGGCAGTCGCTGCGGCTCTCCAGACCGAAAGCGTCCAGGCTGCGAACGTCTTCCACGTTGAAGACGCTGCCAACGGCGGCAAGATCATCTACGTGAAGTAATTGCTCCTTCGAGCCTGCAAGAACGCCCTGGATCCGCAAGGTTCCAGGGCGTCTTTGTGTGGAGAGTTGAACAGGCTGCCCTCCGTCCGGCTGCGAAATTGGGGGTGACGCGGCGCCGGTCGGGCATGAATGGCCGAGCGGCCGAGCCCATTAAAGTGACCGCCGTCACAAACGAAGGCCTGAATTTCATTCCACCCAAAACTGGTCCGTCAGTTCGGCTTGCCGGATTTCCAGAGGACGTTCTGGTTGAACAGGGGTACCGTGGAGATCGCCATCTTGGCCGAGCCGTCGACGACCTGCCGCGAATGCACGAGATAGATCAGCGTGTCGTTCTCCCTGTCATAGATCCGGTTGACGACCAGCGATTTCCAGATGATCGACAGCCCTTCCCGGAACACTTCTTCACCTTCCTGGGAAAGGTCGATGTCGCCGATCTCGATCGGCCCGGTCTGGCGGCAGGCGATCGAATTGTTGGAAGGATCCTCGAACCAGTTCCCCTTCGACAGGCGGTCGATGATCGAGCGGTCGAAATAGGTCACATGGCAGGTGATTCCCTTGACGTCCGGGTCGGTCACCGCTTCGACGATGATGTCATTGCCGACCCAGTCCACGCCGACTTTTCCGACAACATCGGCGGCAGCAGGCAGGGCGGACGAAATCGTGAGTGCCGCGGCGGCGAGGATCGACTTGAGGGACATGCTCTTCACTCCATTGTGAACTGTCCCCCAAACATAAGGTTTCGCCTCAGGCTTGCAAGGCGGCAACGCGGCGCGGCTTGCGGGCGAACGAACACGGCTCGTAGCCGCGACGATTGAGCCGCCCGACATTGAGCCCATGCTTCAGGGCCAACTCAACGAGATCGGCGACCTCCGCCTCCCGGGTCATGGCCAGACAGGCTTCGGCACAAATCCGCGCGTCTTCGGCAGCATTGTGGTGGGAAAAGCTGAGGCCGAGATGGGCCGCCAGAACATTCAGCCGGTGCGACCCC
>JARXAK010000085.1 GCA_029865885.1 Rhizobium sp.
GGTCTTCAGCGCCCGGCCTTGCGCGGTCAGCGTGATGAACACCTGCCGCTCGTCGGCAGCGTCGCGGCGGCGTGAGACATAGCCGACCTGTTCGAGCCGTTTCAAAAGCGGCGACAGCGTGCCAGAATCGAGCCCGACCTTCTCGCCAAGCGCCTTCACCGCCACGTCATCCTCCTCCCACAGCGCCATCATCACCACATATTGCGGATAGGTCAGGCCAAGCGGCGACAGAAGCGGCTTGTAGGCGCGCGTGAAGGCATGTGCCGCGCCATAAAGCGCAAAGCACAATTGTTTGTCGAGCCGCAGCTCCTTTTCGAGGTCGTGATCGGTCATGGTCTTCTCGAAATCCCGCAGGCGTCCTATCTGTTTCGACTGTGGCGAAATCTTCGCCACGATGCAACGCGCAAAAATAAATTGCGCACAAATCAATTGTGCTCTATATAGTCATCATCGCAA
Source organism: Rhizobium sp. (assembly GCA_029865885.1). GTDB lineage: Bacteria > Pseudomonadota > Alphaproteobacteria > Rhizobiales > Rhizobiaceae > Allorhizobium. The sequence continues at coordinate 457 of JARXAK010000085.1, forward strand.
CCGAAACAAGGAGAACACCCATGGCCATTCTTTACACAGCCCGTGCCCATGCCACCGGTGGCCGCAGCGGCCAAGCCGTATCCGATAATGGCGTCCTCGATGTGACACTCACCACGCCGAAGGAACTGGGTGGCGACGGCGCGACCGGCACCAATCCCGAGCAGCTCTTCGCAGCCGGCTATTCCGCCTGCTTTCTCGGCGCGCTGAAATTCGTCGCGGGCAAGGAAAAGGTGACGATCCCGGCTGAAACCAAGATCCACACCGATGTCGGCATCGGCCCGCGCGCTGATGGCACCGGTTTTGAGATCGACGTGAAGATCTCCGCCGAAATCCCCGGCATGGACCGCGCGCTGGCCGAAAAGCTGGTCGCCGCCGCCCATATCGTCTGCCCCTACAGCCACGCGCTGCGCACCTCGACCGAAGTTCCGGTCTCGGTTCGCTGATCGCCCGATCCGATCCTCTCTGATACAGCGCCCGAAGGCCGGCCTCGCGCCGGCCTTTTTGCGTCTCCAGCCGTTCTGTCGGCAGGCTGGACCTCTGGGCCTCCGATGAATGCTGTTTGCCAGACGGCAATTAAATTCATTTTTTGATTGCGGCATCAATTGACACAACCTGAAATTATGATCACTAATGTTTTCGCAGGATACGAATTCTACAAGTTCAGATAGATCTGAAATCCTGCATGTCTCCCATGAAGAAATGTAGATTCCATCTCTGGTTCAGCATTGAATGATTGTATTCGTTCACAATGCTGTCTTGTCTCCATGCGAATATTGGATTTTCGCATGGATAATAGAGTGACGCAGAACTCTATCTGGAGAAATATACAGTAAGAAACTGATAGCCAGTCTTGCTTTGCGGGGCCATGATGCCTTGCGCCTTGCAGTCGGGGTTCCGTCCCCGCCAGACCCAGACCCATATCCAGACCCATATCCAGACCTATGCATAACCAGGCTCACGTCGAAGCCTTTGGCCTTTCGCACCGTCGCCAAGGCCCGGCCGGCCTGTGCCTGCTCGCTGCCATAAACGTCAACAACTACAACAAGAGAGGAAACGAAAATGCGCAAGGTCCTTACCGAATCCCCGCAGGCCATGGCGGGCTATGACGCCCAGAACCCGCTGGCCCTGTCGAGCGAACATCCGCTGGTCGCCCCCGCCGGCATCGACGCCAATGACAAGGCCTGGAACCTTCTCTATGGCGCGATGATCAATGGTCTCGGCATTTCGCCGGCCAATTTCCAGCTGATCTACCCCTTCACCACCTGGGATTGGCCTGTGCAGAGCCTCGGCTATACCAGCGCTGCGCAATGGGATTTCTGCTCCACGGTGCCGCAGTTCAGTGCCACCGGCGAATACGTCTCGGCGGGCACCAGCTTCAGTGACAGCTATGGTTCCATGCTGAATGTCGTCAGTGCCGCCACCACCGATCCGAAGCTCAAGGCCGATATCGAGCAGCAGTGGAATGTCCTGCAGATTGCCAAGAACAATTACGACACGATCTACCGGCAGGCGGTCGACGCCTACAAGACCGAGACCGGCAGCAGCAATTCGCCGCCCTTCACCGAATGGCTCGGCAGCTTTGGCGGAAAGACCTGGGCCGTCCAGCTGGATTCGGCCTTCCGCAATGTTCAGGCCCAGCAGAGCGTCTACAACCAGCTCCTGTCCGAAGTCACCACACCGGGTCTCAAGGATGCCCAGGACCGTCTGGCCAACAAGGACTATTACACCAAGCTCAACGACCCGACATTGTCAGGCTTCCCCGCTGTTCCCGGCTTCTCCATCTCGATGGATGCCACGACCTGGCTGAACAAGGTCCATTCCGGCACCGGCGGCAGCAGCGGCACGGTCGGCTTCTCCAGTTCGCAATCCGAATATGACTACAAGAAGACCTGGGCCGGCGGCAGCGCCTCCGTCAGCAAGCTGTTCTGGAGCGTCAATGTCGGCGGCTCCTGGGAGCGGATCGACGAATTCTCCACCGACAATTCGCTGAAGGTCGATGTCAGCTTCAAGGCCTGGGACCAGATCTCGATCCAGGCCGCGCGCTGGTACAACGGCGCCTTCGTCAGCTCCGTCAAGAAAGGCCCCTTCATTCGGGGGTATTCGCCCTATGGCGGCGCCAGCGAGACCGCCGTCTGGGGTCCGGATGGCATCATGTCGGTACAGAAGGTCGGCATGCTGGTCTGCTACAAGCCCTCCTTCACCATCTCGGTCAGCAATTCGACCTTCAAGTCCTTCTCCGAAAAATGGCAGGTCTCGGCAGGCCTGCGCATCGGACCTTTCAGCTTTTCCGGCGGCGGCGGCAGCTCGTCTTCCGGCTGGAAGGCGGATGCGGCAACCAACACGTTCACCGGTACCTCGACCGCCGAGACGGCCCTGATCATGGGCACCATGATCAACCTGATCAACCCGCAGTAACGACCGCCGGGATCACCTCGAAAGGGCAGGGGGCGGTCATCCGCCCCCTTCACCATGCGGCCTTGCTTTGAGCCGCCGCCGGCGGCCCGTCCGGCTCTCCCACCTGCTGTCTGGCGAACTTTCCATGTTTCGCCCATGGCATGACGCAGTTCTCCCACTGTCAGACCTGACCCCGCCACCGCCACCGCCGCTGCCGGATGGCGACCTGCCTTGCCGTCGGTAAGGATCAGGTAAGTTTTGCTGTATATTGAAATTACCTAATAATATGGGCCGCCCCGCATTGTCTCGAACCAGGCCCGTGCAGACGTCAGCCTGATCAGGGGGGGGGCGGCTCGAAATCAACGGTTTTCCGGCTGCATCTGGTCAGGGCGAGGCGTCCGACCGTCCAGCCGCCGCACTCAGTGAACACATCGTGTACTCACAGACACTTTACTTATACCCCATAACAGTCAACGTGTGCGACACATACATTTCCCAGCGGAGGTCTCCATGACATTTTCCATACAGCTCAACAGTCGTGCCTATACCGTGGATGTCGATGGCGACACGCCGCTGCTCTGGGTCATCCGGGATGTTCTCGGCATGACGGGCACGAAATTCGGTTGCGGCCAGGCGCTGTGCGGCGCCTGCACCGTGCATGTCGACGGCGTCGCCACGCGCTCCTGCGTCACGACCATCGACAGCATCGGCGAAAGCCAGATCACCACCATTGAGGCGCTGGATACGCTGGCCCATGGCAAGGCCCTGCAGGAAGCCTGGGTGGAGCTTGATGTTCCCCAATGTGGTTACTGTCAGTCGGGCCAGCTGATGTCTGCAGCGGCCCTTTTGACCGAAACACCCCAGCCGACCGATGACGACATCGACGCTGCCATGTCCGGCAATGTCTGTCGGTGCGGAACCTATCAGCGCATCCGCGCTGCCATCAAACTTGCCAGCGCTTGAAGGAGGGCCGATCATGTCCAAGACTGTTTCCGGCCCAGACCTGAGCCGCCGCCGTTTTCTCCAGGCCAGTGCCATCATCGGCGGTGGCCTCGTCGTCAATCTGTCCCTCGGCTCCGCCTTCCCGGCGCTGGCCGCAGGCGAATTCGCCCCCAGCGCCTTCATCCGAATCGATGCCAAGGGCCTCGTGACGCTCGTCCTGCCGCAGGTCGAAATGGGTCAGGGCATCTACACCGCCCAGGCCATGCTGCTCGCCGAAGAGCTTGATGTCGCGCTCGACAAGGTCGTGCTCGAACATGCACCGGCCAATGCCGCGCTTTACGGCAACCCGCTGCTCGGCGGCCAGCTGACCGGCGGTTCCACCTCGATCCGCGCCTTCTGGACCCCGTTGCGCACTGCCGGCGCCACCGCCCGCACCCTGCTGATCCAGGCCGCCGCCAGCGAATGGAAGGTCGATGCCGCAACGCTGACCACCAAAGACGGTGCCGTCGTCGATGCCTCCGGCAAGACGCTTGCCTATGGCGATCTGGTCGATCTCGCCGCAACGCTTCCCGTTCCGGCTCCTGAAGCCGTCCTGCTCAAGCAGCCGGACCAGTTCAAGCTGCTCGGCAAGCCGACCAAGCGTCTCGATACACCGGCCAAGGTCAATGGCACGCAGAAATATGGCATCGACGCCATGCCCGAAGGCGTGAAGATCGCAGCGATCGCCATCTCCCCCGTGCTGGGCGGCAAGCCCAAGACGGTCGATCGCGATGCCGCACTGGCCGTCAAGGGCGTGCGCCAGGTCGTGCTGACGGCAAGTGCCGTGGCCGTGGTCGCAGACCACACGGGTGCGGCCAAGAAGGGCCTCGAAGCCGCCGCCATCGAATGGGATGACGGCCCGAATGCCATGGTTTCCACTGCCGCGATCATCAAGCATCTCGAGGAAGAATCCCAGAAGCCGGGCGCTGTCGCCCGCAATGACGGTGATGTCGAGCAGGCGCTGGCGTCTGCGGCCACCCGCCATGACGCGGTCTACCAGCTGCCTTTCCTCGCCCATACCACCATGGAGCCGATGAACTGCACCCTGCATGTCCGCAAGGATGGCTGTGAAATGTGGGTCGGCACCCAGGTCATCGCCGCTGCCCAGGCGGCAACCGCCGCCCTGACGGGCTTGGCGCCGGACACGATCAAGATCCACAACCACATCATCGGCGGCGGCTTCGGTCGGCGCCTGGAGGTTGATGGCATCATGCATGCCGTCGAGGTTGCCATGCAGGTCGAAGGACCGGTCAAGGTGATCTGGAGCCGCGAGGAAGACATCCAGCACGGCTATTATCGCCCCTATTACTACGACCGTGTCTCGGCGGGTCTCGATGCTGCCGGCAAGCCGGTCGCCTGGACCCATCGCGTCTCCGGCTCCTCGATCTTTGCCCGCATCGCGCCGCCGGTCATGGCAAGCGGCGTTGATCCCGATGGTGTCGACGGTGCAAAGGAAACGCCCTATGCCTTCCCGAACATGCGCGTCGAATTCCGCCAGGTCGAGCCGCAGGGCGTCATGACCAGCTGGTGGCGCGGCGTCGGCCCGTCCCACAATGTCTTCGTGGTGGAAAGCTTCATCGACGAACTGGCTGCCATCGCCAAGGTCGATCCGGTCGAATATCGCAAGGGGCTCCTGAGCGAGAACCCGCGCGCCCTCAAAGTGCTGAAACTTGCCGCCGAAAAGGCCGGCTGGGGCACGCCGCTCGGTGAGCGTCAGGGCCGAGGCGTCTCGGTCCAGTTCGCCTTCGGCAGCTATCTCGCCATGGTTCTGGAGACGACGGTGGATGATGACGGCACGGTCAAGGTCGACCGCATCGTCACGGCTGTCGACTGCGGCATGACGGTGAACCCGGATACGATCGCCGCCCAGGCGGAAGGCGGGGCGCTCTACGGCCTGACCGCCGGCCTCTACGGCGCGATCACCTTTGCCGATGGCCGTGTCGAGCAGAGCAACTTCGACAACTATCTGCCGCTGCGCATCGACGAGGCGCCGCATGTCGAAACCCATCTCGTTGAAAGCGCAGAAGCGCCCGGCGGCATGGGCGAGGCGGCAACCTCGGCGGTCTTCCCGGCGCTCACCAACGCGATCTTCGCCGCCACCGGCCATCGCATCCGCACCCTGCCGGTCAATGCGGAAGACCTGAAAAAGGCCTGATCATCAACACTGGACGGGGGCGGTTCGACACGAACCGCCCCCGTCTACACGATGGCTTTGATCATCTGACACCGATCAGACGCTCACCTCGATCAGGCCCCGCCGCAGCAGATGCGGATCGCTGTCCATTCCCGCTTCGATCACGCCATGCAGTTCCGTCCAGATCGGAACCGCGCCCAGGAGAGCATCGGTGCCCTCCGGTGTCAGCCGCAGCCGCTTGCCGCGTTTATCCTTCGTATCAGGCTCGATCGCCACCCAGCCGCGCGCCGCAAGCGGCTTCAAGGCCGCCGTCAAAGTGGTGCGATCCATGGCCAGAAGTCTGGCAACAGGTGCCATCGAAGGCGGCTCGGGGCGGTTCAGCGCCATCATCAGGGAAAATTGCTGGTTGGTCATGCCCGCAGGCTTGAGTGCCAGGTCGAAGCGCCGGGCCAGTGCCCGTGCGGCGCGCTGCGCATGCAGGCAAAGGCAGGTGTCTTTGACATGAAGGGTGGTCGAATAGGGAATCACAGGGTTCATTGACATGCACTATATATGTTGATATCAACCTAAAAATCAAGGGGAGGATTGGGAAAATGGAATATTCGACGGTGTCGCGCGAGGAGTGGCTGGAGGCACGCAAGGCCTTGCTGCAGCAGGAGAAAGAACTGACCCGCCAACGTGACCGGGTCAATGCCGCCCGCCTGGCGCTGCCCTGGGTACGGGTGGATAAAGACTATCGCTTCCAGACGCCCTCAGGCGAAAAGAGGCTTGCCGATCTCTTTGATGGCCGCAGCCAGCTGATGATCAACCATTTCATGTTCGGACCCGACTGGGATGCCGGCTGCCACGGCTGCTCCTTCTTCGCCGATCATATCGATGGCATGCTGCCGCATCTCAACAACCACGACGTCACCTTCGTCACTGTCTCGCGCGCACCGCTCGACAGGATCGAGGCCTATAAGAAGAGGATGAACTGGCATTTCCCCTGGGTCTCGTCCTTCGGCAGCGAGTTCAACTATGATTTCCACGTCTCCTTCACCAAGGAGCAGCTCGCGTCCGGCGCGGTCACCTACAATTTCCGGGAGACGCCGAGCGAAAAGGCGCATGATGAGCTTCCCGGCCTCTCGGCCTTCTATCGCAACGAACAGGGTGAGATCTTCCACACCTATTCGCAATATGCCCGTGGCGGCGAGGAAGCGTTGGGAACCCTGATGATCCTCGACCACGCGCCGCTGGGCCGCAACGAGACGGGCACGCTGAGTTTCGTCAAGCGCAAGGACGAATATGTCGCAAAGCCGGTCGAGAAGGCCGGTTGCTGCCACTGAGGGAGGACGTCTCATGGAGTTTCCCAAACCCAGCGAACATCACCGCGTGCTCGACCGCCTCGTCGGCGACTGGCTCTATGTCACCTCCACCGGCCATGAAGGCTATGACCCCGAAGACCCGCTGAAGCGCTGGACCGAGAAGGTTCGCTCCATCGGCGGCCTCTGGGTCGTCGCCGAAGGGCAGGGCGGCATGGGCGAGGGGGCGAGCGCCACCATGATCATGACGCTGGGTTATGATCCCCGCCTCGGCCATTACGTCGGCAGCTGGATCGGCTCGATGATGGACAAGTTCTGGATCTACAAGGGCTGGCTGGAAGATGACGGCAAGACGCTCATCCTCGAGGCCGAAGGCCCGAGCATGGAAGACCCTTCCCGCACCGAGCTTTATCGCGATGTCATCCACTTCATCGATGATGACACCAGAACCTTTTCCGGCAGCGTCCGACAGCCGGATGGCAGCTTCAAGACCTTCATGAAAAGCGAATCAAAACGCATCGGCTGAATCGGCTGATCGCCCACAAACAAAGAGAGAGGGACGGCGCATGCATGGCACATTCATCTGGCACGAATTGATGACCCCCGATCCGGCGGCAGCCAAGGCTTTTTACGGCGCACTGCTCGGTTGGGAGCCGACGGATATGGAGGGGCCAGGCTTCACCTATACCACCTTTGCCGTCCCGGGTTTCCCCTCCGGCGTCGCCGGCATGATGGCGCTCACCCCCGACATGGCAGCGCAGGGCCTGCCGCCCAACTGGACCGGCTATATCGCCGTCGATGACGTCGACAAGACGGCGGCTGAATACGAGGAAAACGGCGGCGCGATCCACAAAGCCCCCGAAGACATCCCCGGCATCGGTCGATTCGCCGTGGTCGCCGATCCGCAAGGGGCCGTCGTTTGCCTCATGACGCCGCAAATGCCCGAGGGCGAGACCGGCAGCTGGCCGACACCGGGCAGCCCCGGCACCGTCGGCTGGAACGAGCTGATGGCGGGTGATTGGGAAAACGTCTGGGATTTCTACGCCGCCCGATTCGGCTGGCAAAAGGATATGGCCGTCGACATGGATGCCATGGGCATCTACCAGACCTTCAAGCTCGGCGATCGCGGCATCGGCGGCATGATGACCAAACGGCCGGAAATGCCGATGGCCTATTGGGGCTACTATTTCATCGTCCCGGCCATCGATGCAGCCGTCGATAAGGTGAAGTCGCTCGGCGGACAGCTGCTGATGGAACCGCATCAGGTCCCTGGCGGCTCATGGATCGCCGCCTGCCAGGATCCGCAGGGGGCCTATTTCAATCTGACGGCGGGAGCGCGTTGAGATGGGGCTGAAGCTGGCCGGGTCGCAGCGCCGGCTGCAAATCTCCCCACCTGTGGGGGAGGTGTCGGCCTAGCCGACAGAGGGGGGCAAGCCGGGAGACGTGTGGAAAGCGAAGCTGAAAGAGCGCGACGCGCTCAGCCGCGCTTTACGGCTTTCTTGATGATGCGCTTCTTGGGCGCCGGCGCATTGTCGGCTTCCAGCGCCTCGCGCTGCAGGCGCAGCGCCTTCAGGGCTTCGGTCTTGCGTTCGCGGGCAACGGCTTCGGCCTCGATCAGCGACCGGGCAACGCTGTCCGTGGTCGCGGCCTTGTCCTGCGGCGAAACCTTCTCGGGCTTGAAGAAAGCGTCTTTGGTGGCGGTCATGTCCGGGTCCTTCCTGCAGCCTGGCTGCCTGTCTCGGCATGTCGTGTCTTTGCCCGCGTCGCGCTAAGCGCTGCGCTGATGGAGCGGGCGGGTCCGCGCGCCCTGGGGCGCACGGACAAGATTCGGCTTAGCGAGCGCCGCGAACGGCAGCCTTCTTCGGCGCCGGCAGCAGGCCTTCGCGCTGCAGCTTCTTGCGGGCAAGCTTGCGCTGGCGGCGAACGGCTTCAGCCTTTTCGCGCACGCGCTTTTCCGAGGGCTTTTCAAAGGCGCTGCGGGCCTTCATTTCGCGGAAGAGACCTTCGCGCTGCATCTTCTTCTTGAGCACGCGGAGTGCCTGGTCGACATTGTTGTCACGAACGAGAACTTGCACGGTCGTTTCCTTTCCGGGCGACAATGCCCGCTGTATTTCGAGTTTCGAAGGAGGGGATACGACAGGCTAACGCGCCATGCCCCGGCGAAGATCCCGACAAAATCGGGCAAAGATGTGGACCGTGCCTGGCGGCATCGATCGCAGGATAAACAAAAAAGGCCGGGCGGAACCCGACCTTCCGTCGCCACTCAGCCCCTCTGCCGCTACATACGTGGTCAGAAGGGCGAGCGACAAATCCTTAAGCGGCGCGCAGGTTGTCGGCCGAGCTCTTGCCCGAACGCTTGTCCTGAACGATGTCGTAGCCGATCTTCTGGCCTTCGACGAGGTCACGCATGCCAGCGCGCTGAACTGCGGAGATGTGGACGAACACGTCGGCCGAGCCTTCATCCGGCTGGATGAAGCCAAAACCCTTGGTGCTGTTGAACCACTTTACGGTACCTGTGTTCATAACGATTTCCTTTCAATCGTTGGGCTCGCCGGCGAGACATTCGACCGGCTGGTATATCGACGTTGAAGGAAATCTGGCGTGCGCTAAAAGCGCGTAGACAAAGGTCGCTCGCAATCTTCGATGCGCGCAATATAGAGGCTTGGTCGGCGCGACACAAGCGTAAACCGGCAAAACCGCCGAATTCTGGCCTGAAAACTGGCTGCAAGACCCGGCGAACAAACTGATATGGTTGACAGAATTCGGTTGCAGGCGGAAGGGAAAAATTTGCCGTGAAGGCAAAGGTTGCGCCTGTTTGCCCTGTATTAGCCATATTGCAAGGAAGTGGCGCTTTTAGCCCCGCTGACGCCGTTCCACGCAAAAAGAGTACGACAAATTTCATATCTGCTTGCTAGGAAGCCAGGCCCGGTCGGATTGATCTGCACTTCGTGCCGGCGCCAGTTCTCACTCATCAACGGGCTCATCCGATGAACAAGTTTCTCGCCGCTACGGCAATCCTTCTGATCACCGCGACCTCGTCGTTCGCGGGCTCCTTCACCTTCCCCGCCGACGAGCCGGCCGCCACCGTGGAAATCCCGGATGACTGGCAGCCGACCGAGACCGATTACGGCGTTGAAGGCAATTCGCCCGACGCCGGCACCTATATCTCCTTCGATGTCGCCGGTGCCGAGGACATGGATCAGGTGATGACAGACGTCTTCGCCTTCCTCGAAGAAAACGGCGTCAAGCCCGACCCGGCCAGCCAGCACGAAACCAAGGACCAGTTGAACGGCATGCCGTTCCAGACCCTTGACTGGAAGGGCACCGACAAGCACGGCCCGGTTTCCATCGGCGTCGGCATCATCGGCCTATCGGAAGAGAAGATCGCCATCGTCAGCTATTGGGCCTCGACCGAGACCGAAGAGAAGAACATGCCGGAAGTCGGCAAGATTCTCGCGACCCTGAAGCCGGCCAGCTGATTCGGACAGGTCGCGTTCGACCAGAACACCAGCGCCCCGGCTCCTGCAAAGGACCGGGGCGTTTTCACATCCGCCCGGCGAAATGCCGCAGCTTCGACCGAGAGTTAGTTCCATGGCGACAAGGCGGCTGCGATCTGCTAGGACAGCGCACCCGTTCCTGGAGTGACGGGCGATCTCTAAGCCACGAAAGCCAGCCGACCATGACCATTGCTGCGGGCCTCTCCTTCGGATGCCCCGTGTCGCGCGCCCCGATTTTGGGCGTATCGAGCCTCTCCGCCGCCTTCCCCGATCCAATCAACCTTTCGGAGGCCGGCCTGTGAGCGCTGCATTCGATTACCGCGACGATCAGATCCCCGAGGACGAAACCCCTGATGCCAAGGCCTGGCTGAAGATCGTCAACGCCTATCGCAAGCCGAACCTGACGCGCTCGAGCTTCGAGCTCGGTGTCACGCTTGTGCCCTTCATCCTGCTCTGGCTCGGCGCCTGGGCAAGCTTCCATTTTGCCTTCTGGCCGGGGCTCATCCTCGTCGTTCCCGCGGCGGCCTTTCTGCTGCGCCTGTTCATCATCCAGCATGACTGCGGCCACGGTGCGTTTTTCGCCCGCCGCAGCGTCGATGACTGGACCGGCCGCCTGCTCGGCGTCCTGACCTTCACCCCTTATGATTACTGGCGCCGCGCGCATGCCGAACATCATGCGACCGCCGGCAATCTGGAAGAACGCGGCGTCGGTGACATCACCACGCTGACGGTTTCCGAATACCGCGCGCTCTCGCCGCTTCGCCGCCTCGGCTACCGCCTCTATCGCAATCCGGTCGTGCTCTTCGGCATCGGCCCGATCTGGGTCTTCCTTTTGAAGCAGCGTCTGCCCTTCGGCATGATGAAGGATGGCGCACTGCCCTGGGTCTCGACCATGGCCACCAATGCCGGCATGGTCATCATGGCCGCGCTGATGATCTGGCTTGCCGGCCTCGATGCTTTCCTCATCGTGCATCTGCCGATCGTGCTGCTCGCCGGCGCGCTCGGCATCTGGCTCTTCTATGTCCAGCACCAGTTTGAAGACACCCACTGGTCCAACCCTCCGGAGTGGCAGTTCCAGCACGCGGCTCTTCACGGCGCCTCGCATTATGATCTTCCCTGGGGCCTGCGCTGGCTGACCGGCCATATCGGCGTGCACCACGTGCATCATCTGTCGAGCAAGATCCCCTTCTACCGCCTGCCCGAAGTCCTGCGTGATCACCCCGAACTGAAGACGATCAGCCGTATCACGCTGATGCAAAGCTTCGCCTGCGTGAAACTCGTCCTCTGGGACGAAGCCCGTGGCCGGCTTGTGTCGTTCCGCGAAGCCAGGCGGATGGCGGTCGCCTGAACCTGTCAGGTCTGGCCAAGCGTTGAGAGATGCGCGGCCATTCTGAGTGCAGCCTCTGACGGCCCGGTTTTCCCGGGCCGTTTTTCGATCACCGAGTAACGGATGTCGGAAAGCTCAGGCAATCCCGCCCCCGTCAGGGCAGTCTGACCCATCCCGGCCTCTGTCCGGCAGGCAATGCCGAGACCGGCGGCGACCGCCGCTCTTACCCCGTCAAGACTCGGCGTGACCAGCGCCAGCCGCCATGGCCGTCCGATCGCATCCAGCGCCCGCGTTGCCGCCGAGAGAAACGGGCAGGGCGGCGTGATGCTGACCAACGGAACCACCTCGTCTTCCAGCAACCGCGCCTCACCGAACCACGCCATCGGAAGAACGGTCCCGCCAGCCGCGCCGGCGGCCACATCGCCGGCACAGACCGCCGTATCGATCCGGTCCTCGCCCATCGCCTGCAGCAATTCGCTGGTGCTGCCAATGACAATCGAAAACCGCGCCGCGCCATCCACCCCGCGCAGATCGCCAAGGGTCGGCTGCAGCACCTGGTCGACGAAATCCTGCACCACGCCGAGCCGGATCGGTGGGCGCGACGCCGTATCGAGCTCCGCCCGCGCCGCATCGATCCGCGCCAGGATTGCCCGACTATGAGCAAGCAGCCAGCTGCCCGTACCGTTGAGTTTCAGCGCCCGTCCGTCCCGGTCGAAAAGCGGTTGCCCGACAATATCCTCCAGCCGCTGCATCTGCAGGCTGAGCGCCGATTCGCTGCGGTTGACCCTTGTCGCCGCCGCCGCCAGCGAGCCGCAATCCGCCACGGCGACGAAGCTGCGCAACAGCGGCGAGGGAAGATCCGGAAGCATGAGTTTTCCTCAAGTCAGAATGCGCATTTGGTCGATATGATTTGAGAGTAGCGCGACTATCATGCCTCCGTCACCCTGTTTCGGAGAACTCGACCATGCCCTTTGCCCGCCTGACCTATCATCCGCCGCATCCGGATCGTGAACGCGATCTTGCGCGCGCCCTGACCGACCTCGTCGCAAACGATCTCGCCAAGCGTCATGATCTAACCTCGGTGCAGATCGAGGCCGCACCCGCGCAGACCTGGACGATTGGCGGCGAGCGGCAGCAAACGACGGCCCATCTCGAAGTTTTCGTCACCGCCGGCACGAATACGGTCGAGCAGAAGCGGGAATTTCTGAAGAAAGCCATGGCTCTGCTGCGCGCCGAATGGCCGGAACTGCATCCCGCCACCTATGTCGTGGTGCATGAACTGCCAGCCACCGACTGGGGTTATGACGGGATGAGCCAGGCAGATCGGGCGGTGGCACGATAGGCCTTACCACTCCGGACGCTTCTCGTTGCATCCGGTCAGTCACGCCCCGCGCCCTGGCCGGAGGTGTCCCACCCCGCCACCCACAACGTCCGCAGCCGGTCCCCCTCGCGGCGGAAATGCGCGCCCGTCGCCCGGCAGTCTCGCATCCGGTCAACCCGGAAGTTCCGGATGCCCTCGCGCAGTTCGCACCAGCCGACGACCACCGCCGCCTCCGAGTAATAAATCAGCGCGATCGGCCGGATCCGCCGTGTCGTTTCCTCCCGCTGCTCGCTGACATAGTCGATCTCGAGCGTCTGCTCGTCGCGGATGGCGCGGCGGATCATCGAAAAGTCGATGGTCTCAGGCGCCTCGGCCACACGCCCCCAGGCATAGAGCGTGCGCGACACGATCGCCTCCTTCAGCGGGGCGGGCACGGCAGCCGCGATCTTGTCGAGCACGCGGACCGACGCCTCGCGCAGCTCTGGGTCCGCCGTGCGTTTCGTCAGCGCCATGCCAAGCACGATCGCCTCCGTCTCTTCCGGCGTGAACATCAGGGGCGGCAGGTGAAAGCCGGGGCGCAGGATATAGCCGATCCCGCGCTCGCCCTCGATCGGCACGCGCATCGCCTGGAGGGCCGCAATGTCGCGGTAGATCGACCGCTGCGTGACCTCCAGTTTTTCGGCGATCTGCTGCGCCGTTATCGGGTGGGCAGCAAGCCTCAAGGTCTGGATGATCTCAAACAGCCGGGACGCCTTGCGCATGGGAGACCTCATCTCAACTGACACACCTTTGTCAGTAGGTCTTGTCTAGAGCATCTCCAAAGCATTGAAAACAGGCCATTCCCTGCGGGGAGCCTGTCTATTTAAGGAGATCCTACTGACATGACCTATGCCGAAAACCTCTGGCTCTTCTCCGCCCTGCTGGCGGGCATCATCATCGTGCCCGGCATGGACATGATCTTCGTCATCGCCAATGGCCTGACCGGTGGTCGCCGGGCCGGCATTGCTGCCACATCCGGCATCATGCTCGGCGGCGTCTTCCACACGCTGTTCGGCACCGTCGCAGTCACGGCACTCTCGACACTGGTGCCGCAGCTTGCCGGCCCCATGCTGGTGATCGGTTCGGCCTACATGATCTGGATCGGCTATACGCTGGCCAGAAGCGCCATCGTCATCGACGGCATCGAAGCCTCAAACCTGCACCGGACATCCCGCATCTTCACCCAGGGCCTGATCACCTGCCTGCTCAACCCGAAAGCTTGGGCTTTCATCCTCGCCGTCTATCCGCAATTCATGCGCCCCGAATACGGCCCCTTCTGGCGTCAGGCGCTTGTCATGGGCGCGCTCACCCTCATGCTGCAGGCAGTCGTTTATGGCGGGCTAGCCTTTGCCGCAGCCAAGGGGCGGGATGCGCTGGTCTCGAAGCCCAAGATCACCATCTGGATCGGCCGCGCCGCCGGCTGGCTGCTGGTTGCCGTGGCGGCGCTGATGCTGGTGGAAGGGTGGAAAGCGCTGTAAATGCAGCGTTAGTCGCTGAGCCGCTTTTCCATGAACAGGCTGAGTGGATCGGGTTTGTAGTCGCCGAAGGGTGGGATTTCCAGATAACCCGCCTTTCGGTAAAGCCCGATCGCCTCGGGCTGGTAGATCCCGGTTTCTAGCCGGATGATCGATATGCCGCGCTGCTCCGCTTCCTTTTCCAGCGTTTCGAGCAGGTGTTTGCCAAGTTTCATCCCGCGCGCGACCTTATCCACGAACATCCGCTTGATCTCGCCGATACCGTCGGGATGACCGACCAGCGACGCGCAGCCGAGGACTGTGTCGCCAGATCGTGCGACGAAAAAGGACACGCTGTCCTGCTCCAACTCGTCGACCGGCACTAGGTGGTTGCTTTCGGCAGGATAAAGCGATGCCGCATAGGCGTTTGAAAGCTCAAGAAGCCGGATGACACCAAGCTGGCGCGGTGGCTCAAGGGCGATTGTGAAAGAGGTCTGCATGTTGCGATCCTATTCGGCCTGAAGTCCAGTTGCGCAAGGCCAAAGCGCCTTAAAGCCCCACCGCCTTGCGCAAGGCCTCGTTCATCCGCGACTGCCATCCCTCGCCACCCGCCTTGAACCGGTCGATCACCTCGGCATCGAGCCGCAGGCTGATCGCCTTCTTCGTCGTCTCCGCCTTGGGCCGTCCGAGCTTGCGGTCGATCGCTGCGGCGAGATCCGGAAATACCTCGCGGAAGGGGCGGAACTCCTTCAGCTCCTCTTCGGTGATTTCGGGGTTGTCGGGATCAGACGCAATCATCGCCTGGATCTCGGCTTCTTCCTCATCTGTCAGGGGACGTGCAGAGGAGAATTTGTTTTTCATGTCTCGCTCCTTTCCCGACGGCTCGCCGGACGCATGGAGATGATGGAGATTGCTTCGCGCCCCATCGGAAGAAAGACGACTGCGACGATAACGCGGCCCTGGAATTCACCGATCGCGATCGCCCGACCGGTCTTCGCCGTCCGGATCGATGCGTTCAGGAAAAACGACACATCAAGCTCGGCGAAGTCGAGGCCGTGCTTCGCCAGATTCTGTTGCCGCTTCGGTTCATCCCAGACGATCACCATAGTTTATGTATATACGAAAATTCCGCAAGCCGACATCCTGCATTTTGAGGGGCCTTCCTTTTCAGCCCCACTGAGACAAACGCATTGCCAGCATTCTGGGCAGGATCTTCACAAGCCCACCGCCTTGCGCAAGGCCTCGTTCATCCGCGACTGCCATCCCTCGCCACCCGCCTTGAACCGGTCGATCACCTCGGCATCGAGCCGCAGGCTGATCGCCTTCTTCGTCATCTCAGCCTTGGGACGACCAAGCTTCCGATCGATCGCTGCGGCGAGATCGGGAAAGACTTCTCGGAAGGGGCGAAGCTCGGCAATCTCCGCCTCGGTCATCTCGGGGTTGTCATCGACCTCGTCCCAGTCGGCCCGGCTATAGCCCCGGTCTTCTCGAAGACCGTCTGCCACAGGCTTTGTCTTCTTCATCGCAATGCCCTCCGCTCGGCCGGATTTGCGGCCCGCATGGAAATCACCGACAGGTCCTCGGTTCCGAGCCGCACGAAAATCACGGCCACGGTCCCATCCGCCAACCGCCCGATCGCCTGCAGCCTGCCGCGCTTGGCCGGCCTGATCAGCGCATGTTCGAAAAACGCAAGCGACAGGTCGGTAAAATCCAGCCCGTGCTTGTCGATATTCGCCAGCCGCTTCGGTTCATCCCAGACGAAGATCGTAGTTTATGTATATACGAAAATTCCGCAAGCCGGCATCCTGCCAATCTGGGGGCTTTTCGTTCAGCCCCGGGCAGGCAAGAGGATGACCGCCGCCCCGACGAGGCAGATTGCGGCACCCGTCAGGTCGAAGCGATCGGGCCTTTGCCCCTCGATCAGCCAGAGCCAGCCAAGCGACGCCGCGATATAGACCCCGCCATAGGCGGCATAGGCGCGGCCTGCAGCCTCCGAGGGCACCAGCGTCAGGAGCCAGGCGAAGAGGGCGAGTGAGAGAAGGCCGGGAACGAGCCAGAGCGGCGAACGGTCAAGCTTCAGGCAGGCCCAGAAGGCAAAGCATCCGGCAATTTCGGCGAGCGCCGCAAGGGGATAGATGAGGAAGGTCATGGCGCCGATCCTGCCATGGCCGCCGGTCAGGCGAAAGGGCAGGGAGCTGTGTGGTTCAGCCGGAGCGGCCCTGCAGGTTCAGGACATGGCAGACGCGCGGCACGAGCTCCGCCTCCTTCGGGAAGCAGACGAAGAAACCCTGCACGCTGTCGAAGCCAAGTTGGACTGCGGTTTCCATCTGGTCTTCGTTTTCCACGCCCGCCGCCGTGACGATCATGCCGAGATCATGGCCGAGCGCGATCACATGGCGCACAATCGCTTTGTCGACCGGATTGGTCAGCGCGCTCCGCATCAGCGAATGATCGATCTTGAGGCGCCGGAAGCTGTGGTTGCGAAGCGCCGAGAGCCCGGCATGGGTGGCGCCGAAATTGTCCATGGCGAGCGAGAAGCCGCAGTAATGCAACGCTTCCAGCGCCAGGCTGACAGGCTTTGCGAGCGGCCCGTAAAAGGCCGGCTCCGCCACCTCGATTTCCAGCCTGTCGGGTGTCAGGCCGAAATCCTGCACCATGTCGCTGAGCCTCAGGGCAAAATCGCCGGCGCAGAGGTCGAAGGCCGTGGCATTGATGCTGATGCGGCCGAAATCATGGCCCTCGGCGCGCCAGCGGGCGGCCTGCCGCAGGGTGGTCGACAGCACGAAGTCGCGAATCGACAGCGACAGCATCGGATCGTGGAAGACCGAGCGGAAGTCCTGGGCTGCCGCCAGTCGTCCCGGTGCAATCCGCCAGCGCAGCAGCGTCTCGACGCTGTCCACCTCGCGCTGGTCGACAGAATAGATGGGTTGATAGGTGAGCTCAAAGCGTCCGCGTTCCAGCGCGCGCTTCGCATTGTTGACCAGAATGATGTGATCCAGACTGCTGTCCAAGCTCGACCCCATGAATTCCCGGAGACATCTCCGAAAATTGTATCAGCACCCATTATATATCAGTGATAGTTGCGTGGAAGTGAACAAAAACTCGCCGATAACGGCGAGCTTTCGTCACTCAGTTCTTGTGGCGCGCGGAAAAAATCCAGAATCACCGCCTCAGGCTGCCCAAAATCCCCCGCACCAGCGCCCGGCCGACCGATGTCGCGACCGAACGCGCCGCACTCTTCATCGCCGCCTCGACCACGGTTTCGCGCTGATAGCCGCCGGAACGCTTGTTCGTCCGGCCGCTGTCCATCTCTGTGTCATCGTCGCCGAAGCCCGGCAGCGTCCAGCGACCGGCAGCACTGTCGCCACCCTTGGCCTTTTCCTCTGCCGCGCGCTTGGCGGCTTCCGCTTCCGCCGCCTTTTTCGCCCGCGCGTTGAGGATCTCATAGGCCGATTCCGAATCGAGATCGATGTCGTACTGGCCGGCCACCGGCGAGAGGCTCATCACCTTCTGCCGCTCAGGCTCGGTCAGCGGCCCGACCCGGCCCGAGGGAGGGCGGATCAGCGTGCGCTCGACCATGGAGGGAATGCCCTTGGCCTCCAGCGTCGAAACGAGCGCCTCGCCGATGCCAAGCTGGGTGATGGCGTCGGCGCAATCGAAGGCCGGGTTGGGGCGAAAGGTATCGGCTGCCGTCTTCACAGCCTTCTGTTCGCGCGGCGTATAGGCGCGCAGCGCATGCTGCACCCGGTTGCCAAGCTGGGCGAGCACGGTTTCCGGCACGTCGAGCGGGTTCTGCGTGACGAAATAGACGCCCACACCCTTGGAACGGATCAGCCGCACCACCTGCTCGACGCGCTCGATCAGCACTTTGGGCGCATCATTAAAGAGAAGATGGGCCTCGTCGAAGAAGAACACCAGCTTCGGCTTGTCGAGATCGCCCACTTCCGGCAACTCCTCGAACAGTTCCGAGAGCAGCCAGAGCAGGAAGGTCGCGTAAAGACGCGGGTTCATCATCAGCTTGTCGGCGGCCAGGATCGAGATCGCGCCGCGCCCGTCATGGGTGGTGCGCATGATGTCGGTGACGGCCAGCGCCGGCTCGCCGAAGAAGTTCTGCGCGCCCTGCTGTTCGAGAATCAGCAAGCCCCGCTGCAGCGTGGCGATCGAGGCCTTGGAAATCAGGCCGAACTGGCTGGAAAGCTCGGTCGCATGCTCGGCCATATAGGTCAAAAGTGCCTGCAGATCCTTCAGATCCATGAGCGGCAGCCCGCCCTGATCGGCAATCTTGAAGGCGATGTTGAGCGCGCCTTCCTGGGCTTCCGAGGCATTCATCAGCCGCGACAGCAAGAGCGGCCCCATCTCCGCGACGGTCGTGCGCACCCGGTGGCCCTTCTCGCCGTAGATATCCCAGAAGATCACCGGAAATTCGGAGGGCGCATAGGCCGTGAAGCCGATCTGCTCGGCGCGCTGGGTGATCCAGTCCTTCGGCTCGCCCATGGCGGCAATGCCCGAGAGATCGCCCTTGATATCGGCGGCAAAGACGGGAACGCCGGCTTCCGAAAAACTTTCGGCCAAAACCTGCAGCGTCACGGTCTTGCCGGTGCCGGTTGCCCCGGTCACGATACCGTGGCGGTTGCCGTATTTCAGCGCCAGATATTCCGCCTTGTTCAGGCTGTCGTCCGGATTGCGGCTGGAACCGAGATAAAGCGAACCTTCTTGCAGCATGCGGACGTTTCTCCCATCGTCATCAGGACTTCAGCTTGCTCTTATAGGAGGACTGTGGAACATCGACAACGGTCGGATGTCTCACCGTGATACATGGCGTCCGCGAGAAGACGGCAGGTCAGGGCAAAGGCTTCAGGCGTCGCCATCGCTTGCCACGTTCTGACGATCGGGCAGGCGCCATGGACGGGGCAATGGACCGGGCAATGGCCGGCGCGGGCAGGGGGCACCATCCCCGGCAAATTTCGCCGCAGGCGGTGCCGGGCGCTTGAGTTCGGAAACAATATTCATTACGTTGACGTTAACGTCAAAAATCGCCTCAGGAGGACTTCGAAGATGAGCGAAATCGTCACCCGTATCGCCGACAGTGTCGGCATTTCCCCCGATGTCGCCGAAAAGGCACTCGGCATGATGCTCGGCTTCCTGCAGCGCGAAGCAGCCGACGGCCCGGTCGCCAAGATGATCGAAGCCATCCCGGGCGCAGCCGAACTCGTGGCTGCCCATAACGGCGAAGGCGCCGGCAAGGGCCTGCTCGGCGGCCTGATGAGCGCCATCGGCGGCGGCGGCATCATGGGCCTTGGCCAGCAGCTGATGTCGCAAGGCCTCGGCATGGGCGAGATCTCGACGCTCGCCAAGGAAACCATGGCCGTCGCCCGCGAA
The DNA here is from genome assembly GCA_029865885.1 of Rhizobium sp. Lineage (GTDB taxonomy): Bacteria > Pseudomonadota > Alphaproteobacteria > Rhizobiales > Rhizobiaceae > Allorhizobium. Next base: position 20,284 of record JARXAK010000085.1, read on the forward strand.
TATGCCGGCGCGGATGTCGTGGACGAGGTTGTTGCCTCGGTTCCGGGCCTCAGCCAGTTCGTCTGAGACGAAGGATAGAGTTTGAAATGACAAAGCCGCCGGGGCAACCTGGCGGCTTTTCTGCGTTGTGGAAGCCGCCGCGCCTCTCCCCCGGGGAGAGGTGGCAATCGCATATGGAAAAAGCCCCCTCTGGCCTGCCGGCCATCTCCCCCACAAGGGGGGAGAGGACGTGGCGCAAACCACGCATTTACAACAGGCGACGGCGCGACCGGGTTAAGCCCTCCCCCTTGTGGGGAGGGTTGGGAGGGGCCTTTCTCTTGCCTATGCGATTCCCACCGGGGAAAGAGTGGCCGAGCGAAGCGGAGGCCGGGTGAGGGGGAGCCAGAGGCTTGATGCCAGGGAGAGGTCATCTTGTCTCAATGTTTGGAATCTGATCCCAGTCCACGCCGATCTCTCCCACTAGACGAAAGATTTCTTCAATTCCTTTGTCATCGGGGAACCGGACGTGAGCGTCCTTGATAACTGCTATGCAACTGCCAAAGCCAGTCGTTGAGCTGTTTTCGGCGGACCAAACGACACGCGCCATTGCTCCCAAAGCAGCATCAGCGCTCTGATCCAAATCCGGCCACTGCCCTGCCTGTCGATATGAATAGTATCGTCGGGCGCTTGCGTGGCCATACATGCTGGCGATCTCGCTGTTGGACTCAAAGCCGCCGACAAGCGCCTTCACCCAAAAATGCATGGCTTCCACGAGAGTCCAGATGCCTGACCCGCCAGCATGGATGGTAACGTTGACTGCGGCCATGGCGCACTGCCGGACGATTTCGGCATCTGCGGGGATTTGAACCCACAATGCGTGTAGGCGGTTTACCATGGCCTCCACGTATACCCAGTTGCCCGCTGCGCCGGCATAAGATGTCACGTTGACTGCAGCCATGGCTTCCTGCCGACCGATATCTGAGTGGTCAGGAAATTTGGTGCGCAGTGCGTCTAGGCGTTTGAACCCGGCATCGACACGTACCCAGTCGCCTGCTGCGCTGGCGTTGCAGAGGACAATACCGGCGGACTTGGCCTGTGCGAAGGCAATATCTCCATCGGTAGGGAACGCGGCGCTTAGTGCATCAAGGCGGTTGAACATGGCCTCAACTCGTGGTCGATCTCCTGCCGCGTCGGCGCTAGCAAGCACGTTGAAGGCGGCCATAGCTTCGTGTCGGGGAATCTCGGTATGGTGCGGGAAACTGGCGCGTATCGAGCCCAGACGGTCGAGCATAACTTCGCATCGTGCCCAGTCGCTAGCGGCGCCAGCGTGACCGGTGACATTGACGGCAGCGGCGGCTTCGTGCTGGGCGATTTCGGCCTGGTCAGGGAAATCAGCGCGCATTGCGTCAAGGCGGTTAAACATGGCCTCGACACGTAGCCAGTCTCCAGCTGCGCTGGCGTGAGCGCTGACGTTGAAGGCAGCCTTCGACTGTTCTAGGGCGATCTCGGCACTATTGGGGAACGCGACGTGTATAGCATCCAACCGGGTTAACATGGTTTCGACACGTCCCCAGTCACCTGCCATGCTAGCGTGGGTGACGAAGTTGAAGGCGGCCATGGCTTCTCGACGAGCGAGGATCGGGTCCGTCGAGAACCGATCCCGGAATGACCGAATCCGTGATCGCAGTTGATCCAGTTCCGACCAATCGGCTTGATCGCTAAGCGAAGCAATCAGATCTATGCACAAGCCAGCGAATAGCCTAGCACCCACCAGACTAATCGTCTCGCTTGGAGACAATAGCCCGACCCCTCTTGTGCGATCAGGAAAATCGTTCAGGCATCTGAGGCAGAACCGCAAGAAGTCGCCGCGATCCAGTTCGAAAGCGGCGTCAATAAGCTCTTGCGCCAGTCCGGCTTTCTGTAACGACTCAAGCCGCGAAAGCACAAAGTGCTCACCGAGGATATCCGGTTCGACCGCATTAACGAAAAAGGTGGGTTCGATGGAACCCATGGCCTCCAGCACGCTCACGTCTGGTCCAAGCGGTAGGACTTCGCCACGCAGCCCTTTGGCTTGAGGCGTATTCAGGGCTGAACGTGGCAGACCCAGGCCCATGGTGGCAAAAGCCAGCAGATTTTCGTGCCATTCCAGCTTTGCTGAATTCTGAGCACACGCCGGACGCCAGCGTGTCTGACGCTCTCGTTCAATCAAGTCGTCAAAGATATCATTGCGATCCAAGGCTTCGATTACGGCATCGAGCTCGACGTCGCCCTGACCTATCGCCTCGATCAGCGTTTCGGCGACCGCTGACGCAAATAGGGCACGAGGCAGGGGAATGATCTCCTTATCGGTCTCATAGCTACGGAAATCGACTTTCCACGCGGCAAACAGAAGTCGATCATCCGGCGGCGGCTTCAAACCGGCCTTTTCAAAGCGCTCCTTCATAAGAGTTACAATCGCCTCTGGCGCCAGCGGCGGCACCGGATAACCCTCACGCATATTGCCGAGCACATGGTCCAGCAGCCCTTGGCTGGCGGAATCGCCGCCCAGAAACTGCTTGAACCATTCTCCCTTGATATCCCTCTCCAAAAGCAGCACCCGCACAGGGAGATCGAATTCTTTCCAGTCCCGGTCGAACATGCGAAGCAGCTTGTTGACAGCCTCGGGTGCTTGGGCGGGATAGTCGATCACAAAAAGCGTCGGACGGCGCGGCCGCCAGTTGAATGGCCCCGACGTGAGTGCCTTCAGTTCCTCAAAACCGAGCTTGCCGGCAATCCAGGGCGCTGGAACGTGGTTCTTGCAGAATTCCAGTGCCAATCGGCTCTTGCCCTCACCACCTGGCCCGGTCAACAGCAGCCAGCTGAACCGATTCATAGCCGGTGATGGAACGATCTGGCTGAGGAAATTGCTGAGCACCGCCAGCTCATCCTCCCGACCGTGAAAGCCGTAGAGACCGGAGGTATAGGTCAGCCGTTCCAGTACAGAGTCGATTCGCCCGCTGCGCTCCCAATTCCCATCGACACCAGCTGTCAGCAGCCGCGGTTCCGTCATGTCGCGCAACACGGTCTCCAGCGTCGCGCCGATCTCCTTGGCCAGATCCGCGATCTGCCCGGAAATACCCTGCAAGGTTGACCGTGTGTGAAGGGCCGTAACGACCTCCAATTCGGTCGTCATGTCGGCCAGCATTGCCTCATCGTCAGCCGGTGACACATTCAGGTCTTCCAGCAATCTTTGCTTGAGCGTGTTCTTGTCCTTTTCTGCGGATTTCAAATTGCTGATCCGCCGCAGAACGCCGGCAATCGCCGGGCTAGCCTCCAGAATGTCGATGAGCTTCGACTTAAGCGTCTCCGACAGGAACCCCTCGGCAGAGCTGGCCAGTTTCCGGACACAGAACCACACCACATGATTGGCCGGCGGGCGGCAGCCAACCTCGGCCAGTTCCTTCAGGCAGGCATGCTTGATGTCCTTGTCATCCAGAAGCGCGGCAAAGCCGCCGTCGAGAAGATCGGTGAGAATTCCGGATGCGGAATGAGCATTTTCTGGTTTTGTAACAACGAGATCGTCGTTCGGCAATCTTCGCACCCCCGCACCAAGACATCATACACCCATAGGTAATGATGTCTGGCGTGAATGCAATGCGCCGCCATCTCCGGCATGATTCGCCGCGACGACTGACCCCTCACACCCCAAACCGGATCACATAGCGCGTGCCGCCATTCACCTCGCGGGTCATCGTGCCGCCGGCCTGGGCAACGAAGGCGTCGACAAGGCGGGTGCCGGAGCGGCGGGCGGTTTCTTCTGGCATGCCGATGCCGTCGTCTTCGATGGTCAGCTGCGCCTGGCCGTCGCCATCGGCGCGGAGTGTCAGGCCGATCACCCCGCTCTCGCGCCCGGCAAAGGCGTGTTTCACCGCATTCGTCACCAGTTCCAGCGCTGCCAGCGCCAGCGGTGACGCGCGGTTGGCGCAAACGAGGATGCCCTTGGCAAGGTTGGCGTTGAGTGAGATCGCCCGGTCTTCGGCAATCAGCGTTGCCGGGTCGCAGGCACGCGCGATGAGATCGCCGAGATCGATCTTTTCGCCGTGGTTCGAGCGGTAGAGCAGGTCATGCACCTCGGCCAGCGCCTGAATCCGCATCTGCAGCGTATTGATATCGAGATTGCCCCGCCGGGCCTGCATGTTGATGAGGCTCGTCACCAGCGAAAGATTGTTCTTCACCCGGTGGTTCATCTCGCGCACCAGTTCGGCGCGTTGATGGGCGAGGTTTTCCGCCTCGGCCCGCTTCAAGGCCTGCAGGTCGCTCTCGCGCTGTGAGAGCATGCTGCGCCGGGCAAGTGCGGTCGCGACCAGCGTAAAGGCGCTGATGGCGACCATCAGCAGCCAGACGGGCAGGGCGCTCCTGATGGTGGCAGCAAAGACCAGACTGAGCGGAACGCCGAAATTGGCGGTGAGCGGCAGGCTCTCCAGCTGGTTGAAGGCATAGATCCGGCGGACCCCGTCGGAGACGGCCAGCGTTTCGTAAACGCCCTCGCTCGCCCTTGCCATGTTCTGCCGCGCCTGCGTGTCGGGCGCAAGCATGATCGGCTCGGACGGCACCTGTCGCACCAGAAGCTTGCCATCCTCGCGCAGCAGCGAGGCCGCCTCGTCCTCCCGGGGCGTCACGCTGTGCAGAAAGGTCCGGCTGGTCTCGGTGGCAACGGAGGAGACGATCATGCCGCGAAAACCATCGGTGACGAAGGGGCTGGCGACAATGAGCGCGTCCGCGCCGCCGGGCTCAAGCTTGATGCGGTCGATATAGAGGCGGCTGCCGCCCCTGATGGCGTCAATATAGTCACGCGGCCCCATGGCCAGATCGACGGGAAAGCTGCGACTGGAGGCAACCATCCGCCCCTCGTCGCTGATCAGCGCCAGGCCGTAACTGTCGGGTTTGCCGGCGTCGAGCCCGGCCAGAAAGCGATGAAAGGCTTGCGAGCGCAGGAAGTCCGCCGGCTCGCCATTGGCCCGGCTGCGGGCCGCGCCATGTTTGATGATCTCCGTCTCGAACAGGCGCTGCGAATACTGGCGCACCAGCGTGACGGTATCCACCGCATGGTCGGTGGCGATTGCGCGCTGCTGCTGCCAGGCGATCGCGCCCCAGATCAGACCGCCGAGAACCGGGATCAGGACGCTTCCGATCTGGATCGTCCGGAACCAGCGCAGCACCATGTCGGGACCCCAGACCGTCAAGCCGATAGCCCTTTCAAGATTAGCAGATATTGTTCAAGACGGTTGTTATAGAGCAGGTTGCAACTAAGAATGCAACTCCGGGACATGCCTGGGTTTATGGTTTTGCCCGCCGCGTCCCGCCTCTGTGGCGGCTTCCGCCTGGCGCCGCAATCCGGCTTGCTTTTGAAAGGGCGCAACCGGCGGCACTTTTTGCCCGCTGGTGCGTTGAAGAGGTGAAGACATCTCATCACCGAAGACGAGGGAGGGACCAGATGCAGGATTTCGATCTGAGCGCCATGACCAAGGACGCGCTCGACCAGTTGATCGCCGATGCGACCCGCGAGCGCGGAACGCGCAGCGCGCCGGATGAGCGCGCACTCGGTGCAGACGGCCTGCGCGGCCAGGATGTCAACGATCCCAATCACGGCGCAATTACCACGCCCGCCCCGCATCAGCTTCGCGAACACGGGGCGGATGGTCTTCAACCCGGCGCCCGTGTCGAGGGTAGCCGTGTGATCGATGCCGATCAGGCGGCAGAAAGCGAGATCGAAAAGGCCGCCCGCCGCGTCGTCTGACCCTATAGGCTTGATGGCCTGCCCCCGGGCCATCTGTGGCCGTCACGCATCGCCCCCCACCTGATGCGTGGCGGCCATTCAATTGAGAATGAGGCCGGGAAAGCCGGACCGCATAGCAGCCGCTGCCCGCCCGACGGTCGCGCCTGCCCCAGTCCAAGCCACCAGCCCCAGCCCCCAAGTCCGTTGCCGTGACCGGTCGCATCATGCCGCATTGCCAGGCGGATGCCGGCGCGCTAGATCGGTCGGGTGATCACCGCCCTTGCTGCCTATCTCGCCTTGTTTCTGGCTGCCTTCCTCGCCGCGACCATCGTCCCGGCGCAGTCGGAAGCCGTGCTGGTCGCTCTGATCCTTGCGGGAGACCAGCCACTCGCCACGCTCCTGTTGGTGGCGACGCTGGGCAATGTGCTGGGCTCCGTCGTCAACTGGCTGCTCGGCCGCTTCATCGAACATTTCCGCGACCGGCCCTGGTTTCCGGTCTCAAGGGACAAGCTCGCCCGCGCCGAGGTCTGGTATCGGCGCTTCGGCATCTGGTCGCTGCTTTTGTCCTGGGTGCCGATCATCGGCGATCCGCTTACGGTGGTGGCAGGCGTGCTGCGCACGCCTTTCCCCATCTTCCTGCTTCTGGTGACGATCGCCAAGGCCGGACGCTACATCGTGCTTGCCGCGCTCACGCTTGGCTTCATGTAACGCTCAGCGCCTGCGGCTCTTTGCAAAGGCCGGCGGCATCGGCAGGGGGCGAAGATCGTTTTCTCCGGCAAGGGTCGGCGTCTCGCCGCAGACGATGCGGTTCCGGCCGGCAGCCTTCGCCTGGTAAAGCGCCCGATCCGCCCGCGTCAGCACCCTCTCCGCATTCTCGCCGGCCTCTGCCGACACGAGACCCGCGCTGAAGGTCAGGGAAACACCATCGATATCGAGGCCGCGCACCTCCCGCAGCAGCATATCGAGCTGCCGCATCGCCTCGTTGCGGCTGCAATCGGGAAACAGCACCGCAAACTCCTCGCCACCCAGCCGTCCGGCCAGCCCCGGCGCGTGCCGCTGCAGGCATTGCGCCATCGCCATGAGCACCGCGTCGCCGCGATCATGCCCGTGGCGGTCATTGATCTGCTTGAAATGGTCGAGGTCGATCATGGCAAGGTGCAGCGCTCCCTTGCAGCGCTCCCCCTTGCCGCGCTCCTCATCCGCCTCGGCGAAACGCGCCATGAAGGCGCGCCGGTTGAGAAGCCGGGTCAGCGGATCCGTGCCCGAAAGCCAGCGATACTTCTCCTTGGCCTCGAACAGCTTGCGATAGGCGGACATGATGGTGATGTTCAGCATCACGCCGATGAGGGCTGAAACGCCGGTCGCGATGGCAAATTCGGCATGGCCGGTCGCGGTGAAATAGCCGCCCGGCAGGCCGATGAACGAGATCGCTCCGCACAAAACCGCCGTCACGATATAGTCGCTCATCCGCGAAAACAGCACGGCGGCATGCACCAGAATGAGAGCGACGGCAAAAAAGCGCCAGTAATCGCCATGCGCTCCGAGCTTGTCGAGAAAGATCCGGCACGCGAAGGCGCAGGTCAGGATGCTCAGCGCACCGAAGATCCGGAACGTCACGTCGCGCCGGGTTCTGCTCAGCAGGGCCCAGCAGATGCAGAGCGGCAGCACGGAGGCGATATGCGAAACCGTGCCAAACTCCCCTGTCTCCGGGCGGATCAGCCGGCCAAAGACCAGAACCAGCACCGCAATCGTTGCAGCAATGTTGATCTGCGGATGGAATGGCCGCTCTTCGGCTAGATTGAACATCTCAGGTGCTCGTCAACAGATGATAAAAAATCGATTGTTGTAAACGGATGCGCGCCATCATCCCCATTCAGGCTGTCAACGCAATATCTGCAATTCAAGGCATGAGAAAGAGCCGAGGCACCGGGCGCCGATGATTTCCGGGCGGCACTCGGCACATTCCTGAGGTGTATCAGGTGTTGGCCCGAAGCGTCTGCGCCCGGGCAGCGGCCGTTACGCCGTGAATTTCACGCCGGCCGCCATCGCCGCCTGGATCAGGGCCTTGCGGCCATCCTCTTCCTTGGCCTTGCCCTGGGCCACGGCGCCAAGCACCAGAAGCGCCTTGTCCAGCACCTCGCTCTCTTCCTCCGGCCAGTCCTCGATCAGTGCCCAGGAGGCGCCGAGCGAGCAGTCGACCACCACATCCTCGCCCTCTTCGCCGATCCCATGCAGGATCACGGGCTTGCTCCAGGTCTTGCTCATCGGTTGGTCTCTTTTCGTCGGCTTGAAAACGGGAGATCGCCACGGCTGCAGCTGCGGCCATGGCGACGATTCCATCTCTATAATGCTGAGCGCTGAGGATCGCCACCCGCTCATCGTCGAACGGTCCGGTGATCGTGCGGCGATCAAGGCTTTGTGTCAGTCCCGATGAAAGCCGCCCCCGAAGGCCCCGGCAATCCTGCGGCCGAGGGCTGCGGCGGGAGACGCCGTCGCCCGGGCTGCACCGGTTGCCAGCCGCAGCGGCGGATGTCCGCCCCGCTCCTGGCCGAGGTTGAACTGGGCAATCAGCTGGTTCAGCGCCTCCGCCTCGCCGGCCAGGCCATGACTGGCGGCCGTTGCCTCTTCCACCATCGCCGCATTCTGCTGCGTGCTCTGGTCGATCGAGTTCACCGCCGTGTTGATTTCGCCGATCCCGGCCGTTTGCTCGCGCGCCGCCTCAACGATCGCACTGACATGCTGGTTGATCTCCTGGACCTCGCTGACCATCCGTTCCAGCGCCCGTCCTGTTTCACCGACGAGACTGACGCCGGTGCGCACCTGTTCGCCGGATGTGATGATCAGAGCCTTGATCTCCTTCGCCGCATTGGCCGAACGCTGGGCCAGTTCCCGCACCTCCTGGGCAACGACCGCAAAACCCTTGCCGGCCTCGCCGGCCCGCGCCGCCTCAACGCCGGCATTGAGGGCCAGCAGGTTGGTCTGGAAGGCGATCTCGTCGATCACGCCGATGATGTTCGAGATTTCACCGGACGAGGTCTCGATCTGGCGCATGGCCTGGACCGCCGTGCGAACGACATCGCCCGCCTGTTCGGCCCCCGTCTTCGTCTGGGAAACCAGGATGCCGGCCTCCTCGGCGCGTCGGGTGGAATCGCGCATCGTGGTGGTGATCTGCTCCAGCGCGGCGGCGGTTTCCTCGACGGATGCCGCCTGCTGCTCGGTGCGCTTGGCAAGATCGTCGGCGGCAGAGCGGATTTCGTTTGCCCCGTTGTCGATCCCGCGGGCGTTTTCCGTCACCGCTTTCAGCGTCTCGTGCAGCTTGGTCAGCGAGTTGTTGAAGTCGATCCTGAGCCGGTCGAGATGCTCGGCAAACGGCGTGTTGATCCGGTAGGCGACATCGCCATCTGCCAGTCGCTGCAGGCCGGTTGCGAGCTGATCGACGACGAATTGCGATTGGGCCGCCTCCCGCGCCTTGTCGGCCTCCCGCTCCAGCCGCTCCTGTTCGCCCATTGATCGGCTGGCCTCCGCTTCGGCCTCCATCTTCACCTTGGCGATCGCATTGTCCCGGAAGACCGAGACGGCGGCGGCGATATCGCCGATTTCATCGCCGCGTCCAAGGCCGGGTACGGTGATCGACGTGTCGTTCTGCGCAAGCCGGCCCATGACGGCGGTCATCTGCCGGATCGGTCCGGAAATGCTGCGGGCGACAAACCACATGGCCGCAATCCCGGCAGCGACAATGACCAGGCCAACCAGGATCTGGAATGTGAGATCCGACTGGTTGCGTTCGGCAAGCGTGCCCGTCAGCGTGCGTGCCTCGGCCATGGCAACCGCCTTCGGTACGCTGATCACCACCGACCAGGGTGTCTCGGTTCGCCCGATGACGATCGGCGACAGCGCCATGACGGTCTCGGCATCCGCCTGGACGCTCGCCTGACCTGCCTGGATGGTGGCCAGATGGGCCGCCGCTCCCGCCTTGATCTGTTCATACGGCCCGCCGATGGCTTCGGGATGGTCGCTGGACGCGACCACGAGGCCCATGTGACTGACGATGTCGACGCTCGCGCGACCGCCATAGATCGATGCCTTCACCTCGCTGGCAAGCTTCTGCACGAAGGTGAGGTCGAAATCCGCACCGGCCACGCCGGCAAAGCCGCCATTGACGGTGATCGGCACCGACATTGTCGCAAGGTACACGCTCTGGCCCTGAACAATATAGGGCAGGGGGTCGAGGATGCTCTCGCCATCACCATTTTTCGGCCCGATATACCAGCCGCCCTTCATCACCCCGTTCGGATGCAGCGCCGTGCTGTCATATTCGACCAGCGGCTGGACGGCGAGCTTGCCGCCGGCACCGCGCGTCCAGTAGGGCAGGAAACGGCCTGTCGCATCCGAGCCGAGATCGGCCCGGTTGATGTGGCCCTGGTCGTCGCCATCCAGGGCATCCGGCTCCCAGGCGCTATAGGTGCCGTTGAAGCCGGGATTGTCCTTGAGCACGTTGAGCAGGATGGCATTGAAGGCCGCACGCCGGCTCTCGACGGGCACTGCCGCCGCCCCGCCATTTTCGGCCGCCACCTCGAACATCCGCGCCATGTTGCGCGCCGCGTCAAAGGCCTGGTCAAGAGGCTGCCGGATCAGCGCCGCCTGGGCCAGCGCCAGCGTCGAGAGCTGCTGTCGCGTCGCCTCTTCCGTCAGCGCCTCGACGCCCTCGCCGACAAAGCTCTTGCTCTTGGCGGCAGCGACAATGCCGTAACCGACAAGAGCACCACTTGCGCCGACGACGCAGAGGCCGGCAAGAAGAGCTATTTTGAGTTGAATGGATCGAAATTGCACGTCATGTCACTCCTCGTTTGCGAATCATGGTCCGTTGCTGAGGAATTCAGGGTGCGGTTCGAAAGATAATTATATTATAAAAGTCGACTTATCTAATGGTGGGCTGTCTCAATATTGCGACAGTTTTTCAGAAGTTCATTGTATTTCCGGGCAGAAGGGGGCGCATCCCTCAGGAAAAACATTCCTATACTTGACGATGATCAATTCGAAGCGCGGTCAATATTTGCGACCGGTCCGCAAGCCGCCCGCAGCGCTCTCACGCGGCGCAGGCCGGCCCGCGAGGCTGCGGCAATTCGGCATGGCTGCCGGGCGGGATGCGCAGATTGACTTTTGGCCACTCCGGGAACATCTCTTCTCCATGGGCATCCCACCGGGATGTGCCGTTCAAAGAGGATCAGAAAGATGAACCCCGACAGTCGAAGTTCGACGTCAGACATTGGGCCGAAGGCTCGTCTCTAGTCCTTGCTTGCGCATGGGGAGGCGAGCGCAAGGCCGCCGAAGGAGAGACCCATGCTGCGCCTGTTTTCCCGCGAAGCCGAACACCTCGTGCCCGTCGATGCCGCCATGCTCGGCAAGACCCGCTTGCCCGTCCCGATGATCGCCGGGGCAGGGGGCGAGGATGCCCGCCCGGCCGAGGCCACACCCGCCCCGATCTGGTTCGACCTCGTCAATCCGGAGCCCCGCGAGATCCACCTCGTCGAGCAAGCGCTCGGCCTTGATCTTCCGACCCGCGACGAGATGGAGGAGATCGAGCTGTCCGCCCGGCTCTATCAGGAGGATGGGGCCGAGTTCATGACCATGACGGCGCTGGCCGGCCTCGATGGCGATGATCCCGTGAAGACGCCGGTCACCTTCATCCTGAAGGGGGCAACCCTCGTCACCATCCGCTATGCCGATCCGAAACCTTTCGCCGCCTTCCTCGCCCGCGCCCGCCGCCCGAACGGTCTTGCCTGCGTGAGCGGCGATACGGTCATGCTCGGTCTGCTGGAAGCGATCATCGACCGCCTCGCCGACGTGCTGGAGCGCGCCGGCAACGAAATCGACGCCGTCTCCCGCGAGGTTTTTCGCGCCCGGAGCGCCCAGGGCAAGGGAGCTAAGGGGACTGGCAAGGGTGGTGGCAAGGGCAAGGCCCGCGAAAAGTCCGGCACGAGCAGCCGCGATCTGCAGGCGCTGATCGAACAGATCGGCCGCAAGGGCGACCTGATGACCGCCACCCGCGAAAGCCTTGTCTCGATCTCCCGTCTGGTCGCCTATCACGCAGCGCTCGAAGCGCCCGCCCGCAAGACGGCGAAGGACATCCGCCAGAGGATCAAGCTGTTGCAGCGCGATGCCGGCTCGCTGGGCGATCATGCGCAGTTCCTGCAGGACAAGATCAATTTCCTGCTGGATGCGACGCTGGGGCTGATCAATCTCGAGCAGAACCAGATCATCAAGATCTTCACCGTCGCCTCG
>JARXAK010000042.1 GCA_029865885.1 Rhizobium sp.
GTAAGGTGATGTTTTGGCCATCCATGGTGCCCGAGGTCGTGCAGCTCGCCTGCACCTGGGGTTCCGGCATCTTGCCCGCATAGGGATCTGCTTCCGCCGCGCATTTCGTCTGAAGATTGGTGAGCGTGCCGCCGTTCTTGATGTAGTTGCCGCCCTTGACACAGAACCTGGCCGTATCGATCTTCGCACCGGCATTCATGATGAAGGCAGGGTTGCTCGTCGAATGAACATGCACCTCGCATTTCTTCGATTCGACATTTGCACCCGAGTTGATCAGGACCGCCTGGCTCTGATTGCCGAGCGCATAGATGCAGCCATTGCCGCCAGCCGCCTCCGCCGGGCCTGCCGCCACCGTGGTGCTGACGCCGAGCTTGAAGCGCGACAGGCCGATGATGCCGAGGAACCTGTTGTCGACATCCTGCTCGTAACCGCCTGTGAGCGAACCATCGGCATTGGCCGTCAGCGAAAAGCCGACGCGTTCATTGATCTGGTCCTGTTCGGCCTGCAAACCCAGGAAGTTACGGGCTTCCAGCTCCTGCGCACTCTTGCCGCTCTTGCGCGCGGCGGCGAGCATGGCAGCATCGAGATGTGCCTGCATCTCGATGCGTGTGTTGTAGGCAATGACAACATCTATGGCGCCGCCCGCAGACACGAGAAGAATGGGCGCGAGGGCTGCCGAAATGATCCCGAAATTGCCGGAGCGATCCCGCCAACAGTGTCTGAAACTCGCAAAAAGCATATACTCCCCCCGTCACCTGAAACCAGCGGGCTCCGGACCCAATGCGGGTCGAACGGACGCCTCCTTCGACGGCAACCTAGTGGGGAAATGCTATTTTCGCGTTTTCATCTTAGGTAAAATATTTGTCACAACCGGCTCGGCTTCCGGTTGCGCAGATCAGGCCCGGGGCACATGGCTCATTTGAGCCAGAAACCATCAATCGATCACGCGCGGGTTGACGCCGGGATACCACATGCGGCCGGAGCGCGGTGGCTCGGTGCCCTCGTAGACGATGCCGTTCTTTTCGCAGCGATACACCGTATAGGGCAGGCTGTCGCGCAGCTCGCGGTGGCCGACATGCTGGCTGGGCAGGACGGTCCGCGTTTCGCAGCTGACGTCCTCGCCAAACTGGTTGGCCGGATCCTGCGGCTTGACGCCGGGAAGATCCTTGAAGGTCTCCTGCCCCGCCTTGCCCCAGGCGATGCCTTCCGCCGCAGAGGCTGGCACGGCCAAGGCCGCCAGCAGCACCGCCAGAGGCGCGAGCGCCATCCGGCGGCGGATCATGGCGGGCATGTGGATCTCTCGGCGGACCGGCAGCATGGGCTATCTTCTCGTAAGCTTTGACAAGGCCGATATAGGCGCTCGGGGCGCTGCAACCAAGACCGGGCCCATCACGATTCGGCGACGGGGCGGCGGTAGCCGGTCGGCGTGCCGTAGAGCCAGCCAATCCGATCGATCGCCGCTTCGAGTGTTTCCCGCGCCACGGACATGGTGTTGCCATTGGCATGGATCATGGTCGTCTCGTCTTCCATGATCGCCACGTGGCCTTTCCAGAAGACGAGGTCGCCGCGCTGCAGGTCCTGGCGCTCGATCGATTTGCCGAGGCCATTGGCCTGCATGTCGCTGTCACGGGGTGCCGGATGGCCGGCGAGGCACATGGCAAGCTGCACGAGACCGGAGCAATCGACGCCGAAACCCGACTTGCCGCCCCAGAGATACGGCGTTTCGAGGAAGAGGGCGGCGACCGAGACGTAATCCGGTGCGGGCGGCTCGGAGACCGGGCGAAGGTGGCGGGCGATGAGTGCCCCACCATCGGCAAGCAGGAGATAGCGGGTGCCGCGGGTTTCGGCTTCATCCAGAATCGTTAGCCGGCTTCCCATCGATAGTGGCATGCGGGTGGGGAACCGCAGGTCGGCGCCGGAATAGACGAAGGTGCGGGGAACGGTGACGACATGGGTCGGCCGGGCGAGAGGGCCAAGGGCCTCTTCCGGCAGGTAACCGACATAGCCATCATCGACCGCCTGGACCCAGGCCCAGCCATTGCTGCGTTCGAAGACGCGGACCTCTTCACCCAGCAACAGCTCGGTGTCGATGCCGACGGATTGATCCGGTTTGGGTCTGAGCGCGACGACCGGCTGGATGACCATCGCGGCTTCCGGCGTCACGAAACGTCCTGCTTCGACCTTGCTTTGCAGGGCAATGTCGGCGAGGTCAGGACGGAAGGCGTTCAGACGCCGGTCGAGCATGGATAAATCTCCGTCAGCCGAGCGAACGGCCCCTGGCGATGATGTTGTCGCCGAATTTTTCCAGAAAGAGCGCACCGCTGACGGTGCGCTTGACGATGACGCTGCGGCGATCAAGCTCGTCACGGACACGGTCGACAAGGCCGAGTTCGCCGAGCGTATCGAGCGCGCGGGTGATGACCGGCTTGGTGACATTGAGCGTTGCCGCAAGGCCGCGCACGGTATGCGGCGGGGGCACGAGATAGATCTCGAGCAGAACTGCGAGCTGGCGCATGGTCAGATCATGTCCGTCCTTCAGGACCTGATCCAGCGTCACCCTGTGCCACAGGCCGAGTGCCTGGGTCGCCGTCATTTCGAGGCCCATGGCCCCTCCCCTTTGTGATGGTCCGGAGCCTCTGCCCCTTAGCCCATATCATTCCGGCAAAGGAACGATCTGGCAAGGGGCGCCCTGGGTGATGCTCAGTCCGCGCCGGACTGGAGGTAGCGGTAGAGGGCGCGGATCGCCTGGGCTTCACCGCCGACCGGCGAATGGGCGCGCTCGGTCTGCGACCAGCCGAAGATATCGAAATGCGCCCAGCGGCGGTTCGGCGAGACGAAACGCTTGAGGAAGAGGGCGGCGGTGATCGCACCCGCCATGCCGCCCGAGGGTGCATTGGTGAGGTCGGCGATCTGGGCCTTCAGCATGCGCTCATAGCCCTTGTGGAGCGGCAAACGCCAGAGGGGATCGTCAACCTCCAGGCTCGCATCGGCAATGGCATGGGCGAGGTCTTCGTCATCGGTGAAGAAGGGCGGCACATCCGGGCCAAGCGCGACGCGGGCGGCACCGGTCAGCGTGGCCATGTCGATCAACAGTCCGGGCTCCTCGGCATCGGCATAGGCCAGCGCATCGGCGAGGATCAGGCGTCCCTCGGCATCGGTGTTGTCGATCTGGACGGTCAGGCCCTTGCGGCTCCTGTAGACGTCGCCGGGGCGGAAGGCATTGCCGGCGATCGCATTTTCGACGGCGGGGATGACGACATGCAGGTCGATCTTCAGCTTGGCGTCCATGATCATCAGCGCGAGGCCGAGAACATTGGCGGCACCGCCCATGTCCTTCTTCATCAGGAGCATGGAGGAGGCCGGCTTGATGTCGAGGCCGCCGGTATCGAAGCTCACACCCTTGCCAACGAGGGTGACCTTGCGGTGGCCCTTCTTGCCCCAGCGCATCTCGATCAGACGCGGCGCGACGGTGGAAGCGCGACCGACGGCGTGAACGAGCGGGAAGTTCTTCTCAAGCAGCTCGTCCCCCGTCGTGACGGAGATCTCGGCCTTGTAATGCTCGGCCAGCCTGCGGACGGCGACTTCGAGATCGGCCGGGCTCATGTCGTTGGCGGGCGTGTTGATCAGGTCACGGGCGAGATAGACGCCGGATATCTGGCGCTTGATGTCGGCGGCATCGGCATCCTGGGGGATCAGCAGGCGCGGCTCGGTGACGCGCTCGGAGCGATAGCGGTCGAAGCTGTAGGCGCCGAGACCGTAACCCAGCAGCAGCCGGTTGGCGGTCAGGGGGGCCGTCTCGACATGCCATTCGCCGGCGGGCAAAGCGCGGGCGAGCTTGCCGGTCAGGAAGGGATTTTCGGAGGGGTTCGAGCCCAGGCCGAGCAGCGCACCGCCGAGATGACCGTCTGCCGTCGGGATCAGCAGAAGCGCGCCGGCCTCGGCCTTAAAACCTGCCTTTTTCGCCCAGTCGAGTGCCAGGGGTTCAAGCGTGCCCGTCTCGACATGGGCGGGCGTGACCGCGAAAACCGGCAGGGTCTTGCCCCCCTTGGTGCTGAAGGGGGAGGGTCTTTCGATGTACTGGAACGGGGCCATGATGGATGCTTTCTGGAGATCCGGCTGAGGAATCAGGGGTGGTCGATTAACACTCCATTAGGGTTAACGGATTATTGCTTGAGCGGAGATTGTGCCGCACTCCCGGATGGCGAGGCGGTGGCGAAAACGGAATTCGGGACGATCACCATGCGCATGCGAAACCCAGCCTCGGCAAACTCTTTGCGGATCGTGGCCATGACAGGTCTGGTGATGGCGGCACTGGCGTTGACCGGCTGTGCGTCGTCGAAGAAGGAACTGACGACCGGTTCGATCCCGAAGATGAACAGGCAACTCGACCAGCTGAGTGGGTCGCAGCTCAATGGGGCTGTCGAAGGCATCGGCCAGGCCTATGAGCGCAATCCGAAGGACCGCAATACGGGTCTTTCCTATGCCAACGGGCTGATGATGACCGGGCGCAACACCCAGGCGCTTGCCGTCATGCAGCAGGTGGCGATCGCGCATCCGAGCGACCGCGAAGTGCTGGCAGCCCTCGGCAAGGCACAGGCCGCCGCCGGCCAGCTGGAAAAGGCGCTTGGCACGATCCAGCGCGCGCAGACCCCCGACCGGCCCGACTGGCGGCTCTATTCGGCCGAAGGCGCCGTGCTCGACCAGCTTGGCCGCTCCAGCGAAGCGCGCTCGCGCTATCGCATGGCTTTGCAGATGCAGCCGAACGATCCGAGCGTGCTCTCCAACATGGGCATGTCCTTCGTGCTTTCGGGCGACCTGAAGACGGCGGAAGACTATATGCGCCAGGCCTCGCAGCAGCCGGGGGCGGACAGCCGGGTGCGCCAGAACCTTGCGCTGGTGATCGGATTGCAGGGACGGTTCCAGGAGGCCGAACAGCTGGCATCGCAGGAACTCGATCCGCAGCAGGCCGCCGCCAACCTGCAATATCTGCGCGGCATGCTTGCCCAGCAGGATTCCTGGAAGCAGCTTTCCAGCCAGGACATGCCGAAGAAGAAGAGCTGAGCAGCGTCAGTCCGGAAAGACAAGACTTGAGCGACCGCTGGTGAGATCGCGCACCAGCCGGATCGCCTGATCCTCGTCACCCTGTCGAAGCGTGACCGCGAGATCGACACCCTCTGCTGTGAAGCTCTCGGCAAGGACGAGATGCGGGATCGCAGTCAGCCGCGATTTGACGAGAGCAAGATCGGAAAAGCTCAGCGCGCAGAAGCCCGAGACCATCAGGATGATCTCGCGCTTGTCTGCCGCGCGCAGCATTTGCGCCGCCGTTCCGCCATAGGCGCGCATCAGGCCGCCGCTGCCGAGCAGGATGCCGCCGAAGAAGCGGGTGACGACCACCACGACGCCATCGAGATCCTGACCGTCGATCGCCTGGAGGATGGGTTTGCCGGCCGTGCCTGAGGGTTCGCCGTCATCGGAGAAACGATAGGCCTGACCGAGGCGAAAGGCCCAGCAATTGTGGTTGGCGGCGGGATCGGAGACCGAGGCGAGGAAGGCTTTCGCCTCCTCTTCGCTGGCAATCGGTGCCGCCCGGGCGATGAAGCGGCTCTTCTTGATGTCCTGGACGAATTCGGCGGCTGCGACGAGCGTGTGGGGCATGGCCGGTTCAGCCGTTTCTCTCGTGGGTGGCGAGCCATTCGGCAAGGGCTGCGATGACCGAGAGCCTCAAGGCCGCCTTCATGGCAAGCGCACGGGTGAGAGACGCATCACGGCTGGAAAACCCGAGTTCGGCCATGACGCCCGACGGCGAGAGTTTTCGAGCGCGCATCACCGATTCGATGCGCTCAATGGTCGAGGGCAGCAGATAGCGACCATTGGCGATGAGAGCGGCCGCATCCTCGGGAATGGTCTCTGCGCCGGGGAGCAAAGGCTCCTCCCCCCTCGCCCGCGCTTCCGCCGAGACCAGATCGAGAAAGGCCTGGCGCTCTTCGGGACCTGCCGATGTCCAGGCCTTCAGGAGCTTCTTCAAGGGGCTGGGCTTCTCTTTCTTCGACATGACCGGCTTTCTGTTGGTGTCCGTCCATAGCCCGAGCGGAGAGCCGGCGCGAGAAAAAAACTTGGGGGTCCGCTTCTTCGTGCGGGGGACGAAATTCGGCTTTGGCAACAGCGGCATCGGGGTCGAAACCGCGTCTTTCGGAGCCCTTATGCATTAGAAAATCATGTCAGACGGAAAGCGGTCGTTAACCTTTATTTTCTACTCAGATAGCTCAGTTTTCGCGTTTTTGTATCCCGCCAGCGTTCAGGTTTTCGATGCACCCTCCCCGTTCCAATTCCGCGTATCAGGTCAATCAGTTAGGGGACAACAAGGGTGAGGGCGCCGATCAGTCGGCGGCCAACCAGATCGAGGGCCGCGAGGAAGTGCCGGTCTGGCAGACGGCTTTCGTGCTGGGACCGAATGTTCGGTTTACCCGCACACCCGACCGCACACCGGCCAAGCCGGAGCCCGCTCCCGCCGCAGCAACCCCGACCAGCGCCCAGACCGCGCGCCCGAGCGCGCCGCAGCAAACCGTCGCCCAGCAGCCGGCACCCAC
>JARXAK010000211.1 GCA_029865885.1 Rhizobium sp.
CCCTCTACCGCCGTATGCGCCCAGAGCTCTTCGGTGATGAAGGGCATGAAGGGATGCAGCAGCTTGTAGGTCTCTTCCAGCACATAGGCTGCACAGGCCTGTGCTTCCTTCTTGGCAGCTTCGTCCTCGCCCATGAAGACAGGCTTCAAGAGTTCGAGATACCAGTCGCAGAACTGGTTCCAGACGAAACGGTAGAGGGAACCTGCGGCGTCGTTGAAGCGATAGTTCTCGATTGCCTCGGTCACTTCCGCTTCCGTGCGGGCAAGCTCGGTCAGGATCCAGCGGTTGATCGCCAGCGACGCCGTTGCAGGCACGAAATCCGGCTCGGCCTTGACGCCATTCATCTCGGCAAAGCGCGTGGCGTTCCACAGCTTGGTGCCGAAGTTGCGGTAACCGGCGATGCGGGCCGGATCCAGCTTCACGTCGCGGCCCTGCGCTGCCATGATCGCCAGCGTGAAGCGCAGGGCGTCGGCACCATATTCGTCGATCAGGTCGAGCGGATCGATGACATTGCCCTTCGACTTCGACATCTTCTGGCCGTTCTTGTCGCGAACCAGCGCGTGAACATAGACCGTGTGGAAGGGCTCGACCGGATTGCCGTCCTCGTCCTTCATGAAGTGCAGGCCCATCATCATCATGCGGGCGACCCAGAAGAAGATGATGTCGAAGCCGGTGACGAGCACGTCGGTCTGGTAGTACTTCGCCAGTTCCGGCGTATTGTCCGGCCATCCAAGCGTCGAAAAGGGCCAGAGCGCCGACGAGAACCAGGTGTCGAGCACGTCCTCGTCGCGGGTCAGGATCTCGCCCGGCTTGAAGTTTTCGAGCTTCTCCTCGACCCAGGCCTTCCACGGGCCTTCATGGGCAATGTAATGCTGGATGGCGGCGTGCAGCGCCTCTTCCTCGGTCTTCTCGACGAAGACCTGACCATCGGGGCCATACCAGGCCGGGATCTGATGGCCCCACCAGAGCTGGCGGGAAATGCACCAGGGCTCGATGTTCTCCATCCACTCGAAGTAGGTCTTTTCCCAGTTCTTCGGGACGAAATTGGTGCGGCCTTCGCGAACGGAGGCGATCGCCGGCTCGGCCAGCGTCTTGGCGTCGGCAAACCACTGGTCGGTCAGCATCGGTTCGATGACGACGCCGGAGCGGTCACCGAAGGGCTGCATGATCTTCTTCGATTCGACGTAAGGCACATCATTGCCTTCGTCATCCTTCACGGTAACCGCGAGGCCTTCGGCGTTGATCGCATCGACGATGCGCTTGCGGGCCTCGTAGCGATCGAGGCCGCGATAGTCTTCCGGCACCAGGTTGATCTCATCAACCTCGGACTCGTTCGGCAGATGACCCGTCTTGGCAATCTCAAGCGCACGGGCGGCATAGACGGCATAGTCCTCGCCGTCGGCGCGCATCTTCGCCTCGGTGTCCATCAGGCGGTAGAGCGGGATCTTGTTGCGGCGGGCGACCTGATAGTCGTTGAAGTCATGCGCACCGGTGATCTTGACCGCACCGGAACCGAATTTCGCGTCCGGATATTCGTCGGTGATGATCGGGATCAGGCGACGATGCTCCTTCGGGCCAACCGGGATCTCGCAGAGCTTGCCGACGATGGCTGTATATCGCTCATCCGAGGGATGAACGGCGACAGCGCCGTCGCCGAGCATGGTCTCGGGCCGCGTGGTCGCGATCGAGATGTAGTTGCGCTCCTCCTGGAAGGTGACGTTGCCGTCCTCGTCCTTCTCGACATAGGTATAGGTCTCGCCACCGGCGAGCGGATATTTGAAGTGCCACATATGGCCTTCAACTTCCTTGTTCTCGACCTCGAGGTCGGAAATCGCGGTCTCGAACTTCGGATCCCAGTTGACCAGCCGCTTGCCGCGATAGATCAGGCCTTCCTTGTAGAGCGTGACGAAAACCTCAAGCACGGCCTTGGACAGGCCCTCGTCCATGGTGAAGCGCTCACGCGACCAGTCGCAGGAGGCGCCCAGCCGCTTCAGCTGGTTGAAGATCAGGCCGCCGGATTCTTCCTTCCACTCCCAGACCTTGTCGATAAAGGCCTCGCGGCCGAGATCGCGGCGGGTGATATTGCTGCCGTTTTCGGCGAGCTTGCGCTCGACAACCATCTGGGTCGCGATCCCGGCATGGTCCATGCCCGGCTGCCACAGCACGTCCTTGCCGCGCATGCGCTCGAAGCGCACCATGATATCCTGCAGCGTGTTGTTCAGCGCATGGCCCATGTGCAGCGAGCCGGTCACGTTCGGCGGCGGGATCACGATCGTGAAGGTGTCCTCGCCGGGCTTCGCATTGGCGCCGGCGCGGAAGGCCTCCGCCTCTTCCCAGGCTTTTGCGATCTTCGGTTCAACGGCGGCTGAATCATAGGTCTTTTCGAGCATTTTCCGACCGGATTTTCGAGTTCTGGATGTGGGTTGGTAAATAGGACTGGCAAAACCAAGTCAATAAAAAAGGCCGCTCTCGCGAGCGGCCCATCATCCCCTTGAGGACTTCAATCAGCGTCGCGGGCCGCGGGCGACGCGTTCGATTTCTTCCCGCACGAGGCGTTCCACCAGCGTCGGCAGGTTGTCGTCGAGCCAATCCTTGAGCATCGGACGCAGCATATCCTCGGCCATTTCATCGATCGAACGGCGCTCGGTGCCATCGAAGGCGGCAGCGAGATCGGAGAAGGAACGCGAGACCTGCTCGACGGTCGCAGCCGACACGAGCGCGGTCAGGTCGCGGCCTTCGCCTTCGCTCTCTGGCCGCAAGTCCACCGGGGCAAACGGCGACGGCATATGCGCCTCGACCTGATTATAGGCAGGTTCGAAAGTAGGCTCGAACTTGGGTTCGAACTTCGGTTCGAACTGGGGCTCGGCAAAGCTCGGCTCCTGCCGTTCGATCCGAATATCCGCCGAGGTGAGGCGGGCCATCGGCGCCGGATCGGCAGGACGCTCGGCGTCACGCGCGGCAGGCTGCATGGCCGCCGGGGCGGGATCGGCGGCGAGCGACGGACGCAGCTGCTGGTCCCGCATCTCGGACAGGCGCGTCGCCATCACGGGGGCTTCGACCCTCGGCAGATCCTCGGCGGCAAGCGGCAGCTCCCGGCGCGGCTGCATGATGGTGGCCTGAACCGGAGGGCTTGAAATGCTCGGTGCTTGCGATGGCACCGGGCGTTCGATGCGCTCGGAGGCGGAGCGAACACGGGCGGCGAGATCGGCCAGCGAGACGCTCTTGGGCGCTTCCGGAGCCTGTTCCTGGACAGGCTCGCGACGCGGGGCGACCTCCGCCTGCGACATCTCGCGGTTAAAAACGGGGAAGGCAGGGTTCGCATCATTGGCGGCGACGAAATCGACGCCGTCATAGCTGAAGTCCTCGTCGGACAGATCTTGCTCGTCGGACAGTGCAGACGCATCCTGCGACAGGCTTCCACCATTCGCCGGATCGTTGCTCTCGATGATCCGGCGAATGGACGCCAGAATCTCTTCCATGGACGGTTCACGCGCTACGCTTGGCTGAGCCATACTAATCCCCGTTGTCCTCAGAAACTTCGACCGGGTCGGTATTCCGACGGGCCGATTCGCGCTCACCCTAGGATACGCGCTTGCCGAAAAAAATCACGCCCGGATCGGGAATTGCCGTGATGCACAACTTTGTTGCGCCGACATCAAAAGGCCCGCACGCGGCGGGCCCTTGGAAGCTCTCTTGAAACGCACGTCTCAGAAGACGAATTCGGCCGCCTTGCGGAAGCCCGGCAGCGGCTTCACCGCCGCGTTGAAATACTCGGTATACGACGTCATGCCGGCGTTCTTCACGTAGAGACGGGCACGCGCCGCATTGCCATAGCCGACGACGGCCACAAGACGACCACCCTCGCGCAGCTGCGACAGCAGGGCTTCCGACAGCTCCTCGACGGCACCGTTGACGAAGATCACGTCATAGGGAGCTTCGGCGGCATAACCGTCTTCCAGCCGGGCGGAAACGACGGCGACATTGTCATAGCCGAGTTCGGAGAGCTTTTCGCTTGCCTTACTCACCAGCGCCTCGTCGCTTTCGGTCGCAACGACCGAGCCGGCGAGCAGCGAGAGCAATGCCGCCGCATAACCGGCACCACAGCCGATCTCGAGCACGACATCGTCCTTGGTGATCGCCGCAAGCTGCAGGAGCTTGGCAAGCGGCGACGGCTCCATGATGTAACGCGGCGCGTTGCCATTGGCGGCCGGTGCGACCTGCATATCCTCGTCGATATAGGCAAGCGGCTTCAGTTCCGCCGGAACGAAGGCTTCGCGCGGCACCGACAGAAAGGCGTTCAGCACGGAATGGGACGTGACGTCCGTCGTCCTGATCTGATTGTCCACCATCTTGGTGCGTGCTGCTGCGTAATCCATCATCTCGTTCGCGCCCCGTGTCGGCCAGCCATAGCGGCTCATTACACCCGTGTCTTTAATTGCAGCCAGAGGCGCTTTCAAGCCGGTCGACCCCTCGCACACCAGAATATCGCGGCTGAGATGTTATGCTGCGGCTTCAGCGCATATCAATCGGCAATCGTGTAGCTGTCGCTTTCGCAGAAATCGACCTCGTCGCGCACATCGTAGAAGCTGTCATCCTCAAAGACGGCACGGATCTTGTAGACGCAGGCATCGCTGCCATCGGCAATGATCAGCTTGCGCGACTGACCGCCGTAAAGCCCCTTCTTCTTCAGGAGCTCGCTGCGCGTGCCACCATCGGCTGGTGTCGCATAAAACTGCACGATCATGTTGGGCGTCTGATTGTCGATGGTGAAAGAGAGGGTGTCAGCCAGGGCCGGTTGGGCAGCGACGATAAGACCGGTTGCAGCCAGAAGAGAGAGAAAGGCGCGCATGACGATGGCTCCTGTTTGCGGGAGACCAGCACATGCGCGAGCCAAAACACCGGCACAATCCTGCAGACCGGCCAAGATCGGGCGCACCGGCCCTGGCGGCGGGATCGACACAGATTTGGCCGATAAGGCGCAAAAACAAGGTGCCGCGCACCCGTGCGAGGCGACTGATATCACAGCGTGTTCAGGAAGTTTCGGATGGAGGCCTCG
>JARXAK010000078.1 GCA_029865885.1 Rhizobium sp.
GAGCTTCCGTGGTGGAGGCGCCGAGATGCGGCGTGCAGACGACGTTCGGCAGGCCGAAGAGCGGGCTTTCGGTTGCGGGTTCGACTTCGAAGACGTCGAAGCCGGCACCGGCGACATGGCCGGACTTGATCGCTTCGGCAAGCGCTGCTTCGTCAACCAGACCGCCACGGGCGCAGTTGATGATGCGCACGCCCGGCTTCGTCTTGGCAATGTTTTCCTTGCCGAGGATGCCACGGGTCTTGTCGGTCATCGGCACATGCAGCGTGATGAAATCGGCGCGCGGCAGGAGTTCATCCAGCTCGACCTTCTCGACGCCCATCTCCTGGGCGCGTTCAGCCGACAGGAACGGGTCATAGGCGATGACATGCATGCCAAGGCCGATCGCCTTCTTGCAGACGATGCCGCCGATATTGCCGGCACCGATGACGCCGAGCGTCTTGCCGGTGATTTCGACACCCATGAACTTCGACTTTTCCCACTTGCCGGCCTGGGTCGAGGCATCGGCCTGCGGCAGCTGGCGGGCCACGGCAAACATCAGGGCAATGGCGTGTTCCGCCGTCGTGATCGAGTTGCCGAAGGGCGTGTTCATCACGATGATGCCGCGCTTGGAGGCAGCCGGGATATCGACATTGTCGACGCCGATGCCGGCGCGGCCGATGACCTTCAGGTTGGTGGCGGCAGCGATCAGCTTTTCCGTCGCCTTGGTGGCGGAACGGATGGCGAGACCATCGTAATTGCCGATGATTTCGGCGAGCTTTTCCTTGTCCTTGCCGAGCTTCGGCTGAAAGTCCACTTCAACGCCGCGATCGCGGAAGATCTGGACGGCGGTTTCCGAGAGTTCGTCGGATACGAGAACGCGAGGTGCCATGACGAGGCCTCCTTCAGAGAGTTCGTTTGAAGAAAATGATGAGAATTGCGGGGCTCCGCCGGTCAGGCGGAGCCGGTATCGGCAAGGATCAGGCGGCGGCCTTGGCCAGAGACGCCTTCTGCGTCTCATAGGCAAAGGAGAGCCACGGCATCAGCGCTGCCATGTCAGCGGTCTCGATCGTGGCACCGGCCCAGATGCGAAGGCCGGCCGGCGCATCGCGGTAGGCACCGACGTCGTAGGCGACGCCCTGCTTTTCCAGGATGCTGGCAATGCCCTTGGCAAAGGCAGCCTGGGCATCGGCATCGAGTGCCGTAATCGCCGGGTCAACGATCTTGACGCAGACCGAGGTGTTGGAGCGCGTCGCGTCATCAACGGCGAGATTGGCGATCCAGTCGTTCTGATCGATGAAGTCGAAGATCACCTTGGCATTGGCATCGGCACGGGCGATCAGGGCCTTGAGGCCGCCGATCGACTTTGCCCATTTCAGCGCATCGACATAATCCTCGACGCAGAGCATGGAGGGCGTGTTGATCGTCTCGCCGACGAAGATGCCTTCGATGAGCTTGCCGCCCGAGGTCATGCGGAAGATCTTCGGCAGCGGCCAGGCCGGAACATAGGTCGTCAGGCGCTCGACGGCGCGCGGGGAAAGGATGATCACGCCGTGACCGCCCTCGCCACCCAGAACCTTCTGCCAGGAGAAGGTGGTGACATCGAGCTTCGAGAAGTCCATGTCCTGCGCGAAGGCAGCAGACGTGGCGTCGCAGATCGTCAGGCCCTTGCGATCAGCCGGGATGAAATCGGCATTCGCAACGCGGACACCAGAGGTCGTGCCGTTCCAGGTGAAGACGACGTCGCGGTCGAAATCGACGGCGGCGAGGTCAGGCAGCAGGCCGTAATCGGCGTTGAACTTGCGAACATCGGCAAGCTTCAGCTGCTTCACCACATCGGTGACCCAGCCGGCGCCGAAGCTTTCCCAGGAGAGCATGTCCACGCCGCGCTCGCCGAGCAGCGACCACATGGCCATTTCGACGGCGCCCGTGTCGGAGGCCGGAACGATGCCGATGCGATAGTCAGCGGGAACGTTCAAGATCTCGCGGGTGAGGTCGATGGCCAGCTTCAGCTTTTCCTTGCCGACCTTGGCGCGGTGCGAACGACCGAGCGGGGCATCGGAAAGCGCTTCCAGCGACCAACCGGGACGCTTCGAGCAGGGGCCAGACGAAAAATGAGTGTTTGCCGGACGTGCGGCGGGGGCGATGATATCAGCCATATAGATACCCTTCCAGGTAATTAGCCTCTCGTTGGGGAGAGGTGTCCCGCCGTCGGAACTACTCTTGTCGAAGAGCCCAGTCAAGCGGGGTCGCGTCGCGATAAGCAAAATTTTTGTTCCGTCCGCGCCAGCAGCGATCTGATCGCCCAAAGAGCGCACCGACCGTCATCAAGCCGTCACGTGGAGAGCGCATCTGCGAATTTCGACGTTCATACGCCCCATACATGAGGTTGCGGGAAGAAAGTGCTAGATCGATGTTTCCGTTGAGTAGTCCCATTCCCGGCCTCGTCTGGGCCTACCGCTTGAAGCCTGGATCGAAGGGAGAGCGGCTCTCATCCGAAAGCAACATGGCGGATGTTCTGGCGGGCGACGGTTTCGTCTGGGTCCACCTCAACCTGGCAGACGGTCGTGTGCCCGCATTGCTGGATCAGTTTCCGGGCCTGACGCCGCAGGCCATTGCGGCCCTGACGACTCACGACACCCACGCCGCCGTGGCCGCTGACGAAAAGCTACTTTTCGGAACGCTGATCGATTTCCAAAGGGAATTCGACGCGGCGACGCGCGATATCGGCTGGCTGCATTTTGCCCTTTCGGACACATTCATCATCACCACGCGACTGCAACCCATCCGATCCGTCGACAAGGTGCGCGCAGCAGTCGAGAAGAACGCCAACCGATACAACTCACCACTACAGCTTTTCGAAATTCTGGTTGCGGAGTTCCAGCGCGGAATGATCGCCGTGGTCCTCGAACTGACGGAAGAACTGAACCAGATCGAAGATCACGTGTATGGCAGCGAGTTGTCCGACGAGCGACGCAGGTTAACGCCGGTCCGACGCCTGATCGTTCGACTGCACCGCCATCTGCGGACCATGTTGCTGATCATGCGCCGCGCAGCAGCGACGGACGAGGAGGAGATGCCCGAGGGCGTCGAAGACAGTCTCGCCCGTCTTGCGGCGCGCCTCGAGACCGTGGACCAGGATGTCCAGGCGCTCGCAGACCGTGCCAGGCTGTTGCACGAGGAGCTCGATTCGAAGCAGAGCGCGGAGACAAACAGGCACCTCTACATTCTCTCGCTGATGACCGCCCTTCTCCTGCCGCCGTCGCTCGTCACCGGCTTTTTCGGCATGAACACAACAAGCCTGCCTTTCGCGGAAGGCCTGCATGGAACCCTCTTTGCCTTCGGCTTCATTCTGGCCTCGGTTTTCCTGTCGTGGCTGATCTTGAGACGAACGGGGATTCTCTAACGAGGGCAGCGATCTAAATATCTGTTGTTAAAGATATCTTTGCACCAAAACCGCTGCACGTCTTTGCGCGACACGCCTGGACACCTCCCATCCGAAACAAAAAAAGGGCCGCCCGAAGGCAGCCCTGTGCATGCGCTGTGAAAGAAGCTTATTTGTAGACCGGCAGTTCCTGCGGCGGCTCGTAAGCGATCGGGGTTTCGCAACCGCCGAAGACATAACGTGCGCCGGCATGCAGGCTGTGGCTGCTGAAGCCCTTGTCGTAGCCCGGACCACCGTTCATGTTATAGCCGAACATATCGCCGCCCGCCGTGTGGCGGAAACGGTAGCCGACATCAGCCTTGACGTTGCAGGTGACATCGATCGAGGCACCGGCCATCAGCTGGTAAGCGAAGCGCCAGCTGCCCTTGCCCTCGTGCTCGACGGTCGGATCGCAGTTGGACGAGTTGCTGTTGGCGCAGGACGTGTTGCGCAGCTTGTCCCACTTGACGTAGGAACCACCGATACCACCACCGATATACGGGGTGAAGTAAGCGTAGGTGCCGAGGTCGACATAGGCGTTCGCCATCAGGGTATAGGCGCGCATGGTCGTCAGGTCGCGCGAGGTGCAGGCGGTCGAGACACCGCAAGAGCCGCGGGTCGAACCGGTGAAGTCGGAATCGAAGAGATAGTCGAAGGTCACGTCAGAGCGCAGATAGCTGTTCATCTGATAACCGACACCACCGCCGAGCCAGAAGCTGTCCTTGATCGAGGACGTGGCGAAATCGACGGTATTGGCATTGCTGCCCTGAAAATAGTTCGCGCCCCGCAGCTTGTTGAAGCTGTAGCCGAGATCGCCACGCAGGTACCAGCCGGAGGCCTCTGCAACGGCAACTTCCGGTGCCTCAACATAGGTCGGCTGCGGTTCAGGCTGATAAACATCAGCGGCATAGGCGGCCGAGCTGGCGAGCAAGGCAGCCGTAGCCACCGCAAGAATGGTTTTCGTCATGACATGATACTCCAAATCCCAGCGTTGTCGGGTCAGGCTGTCTCGCGCCTGACATCCTGAATTGGGACAGATAATGGAGTGCAAAGGTTAAGTTGTGATTAACTACAGATCTTAACTCTAGGGATTAGCCATTTGCTTACCTTGATACTTGGCACAACGGGCCAGCACAAAAACAAAGACGCGGCCCCTTAGAGCCGCGTCGCAAAAAGGCGTCGCTCGAAGCCTGATCCGGTCAGGCTGCGTATCGGGCGGAGGATGGCCGCGCGGTGCCGAGGTTGAACAGCCCGAGCCGCTGATCCATTTCAGCCGCCTCTCCGGCGAGACGGTGGATGGCCGCAGTCGTTTCCTCGACCATGGCGGCGTTCTGCTGGGTCATCGTGTCGAGCTGGCTCACCGAAGCATTGATGTCGACAAGCGTCTGGGCCTCCTCGCGGGTCGATTCCATGATCTCTGCGATATGGCTGTTGATGGAGACGACATGCGAGCCGATCCCATCCAGGGCGTTTCCGGCCTTTTCCACCAGCTTGACGCCGTGATCGACCTCGCCGCGTGACTTCGACAGCAGGCTCGCGATTTCCTTGGCCGCGTTTGAAGAGCGCTGGGCAAGTTCCCGCACCTCCTGAGCGACGACGGCAAAGCCCTTGCCGCTCTCGCCGGCACGTGCGGCCTCGACGCCGGCATTAAGTGCCAGCAGATTGGTCTGAAAATCGATCTCGTCGATGACGGAGACGATCTTGTTGATCTCCTGCGACGATCCCTGGATCGCCTCCATGGCCGCGATCGTGTCGCGCATGATATGTCCGGACATCGCCGTATCATTGCGGGCCGCACGGGCGATGCGCTCGGCTTCCTCGGCGCGCGCAATCTGGACCTTGACCGCGCCAGTGATCTCCTGGATCGCAGACGCGGCCTGGGAGATGGCGGCGGCCTGCCGTTCGGTGCGCTCGGCCAGCTGGTCGGCGACGGCCCGCATCTCCTCGGATCCCTCGCGCACGGCAATCGAGTTTCCGCCGATGCCGCCAAGCGTGGTGCTCAGCGTCTCGATCGCCTTGTTGAAGTTGGACCGCAAGGCTTCGAGATCGGCCGGGAACGGACGTTCGATGCGGAAGGCGAGGTCACCGGCGGCCAGCCTGTCCAGCCCCTGATCGAGGGTCTCGACAACCGCCTGCAGACTGCGGGCCTCGCTGTCGCGTTCTTCCATGCGCAGCCGACGTTCCTCCTCGGCGCGTGCACGCTCCTCCCGCCGTTCGCCGGAGAGGCGCTGCTGCTCGATCAGTGCCAGACGGAAGCGTTCAAGCGCCCGCGCCATGCTGCCGATCTCGTCGCGCCGCTGCTGATTTTCAACCGGCTGCTCGATCTGGCCGTCGGCCACCGCACCCGTAAAGGCAACGAGACGTTCCAGCGGCGCAAACAGACGGCGCGTAAAGACCCAGGTTGCGGCGGCGAGAACGGCGAGTGCCACGAGCCCCGTAACGAAGAGGATCGTCGCAATGCGGATCGAGCCGGCTTCCAGCTCAGCCGTGGTCAGGCTCTCGGTCACGACGAAGCTCTGGTCGGCAAAGCTGATGCGACGGCCATAAACCATGGCCGCACCTTCGGGACGCGCGCCGGACTGCACGGCGATGCCGTCACCCGACATCGTGAAATCGGCACGGATATCGGCAAGTTTGCCCGACGCATCAAGCGCGATCCCGGCACCGTTACCAGACAGGATGGCGGCCTTCTGGCTGCTTCCCGCGACAATGCCCTTGGACAAGAGGTTCAGGAAGACATCCGCCTTCACCTGAAACATCAGGCTGCCCTTGTAGCCACCGAGCTTGACGAAGGGCACGGCGAAATAGATGTCCGGGGCGCTCGGATCGGCACCGACCGACAGGCCGGAGAAATTGACGCCAACCACATCATCGACGGCCTTTGCGGCCGCATCCGCCGATTGCTGATAGACCCGACCAAGACCCGTTGCGGCCCAGCGTCCCTGTTTCAGGTTTTCGCCAAATTCGGGGCCCTTCTTGAAGGAGTAGATCACATTGCCGTTCTGGTCGGCGATCAGCATATCGCGGAAGTTCGTGCCTTCGAGATAGGCCGCGATCTGGGCCTGCGTGGTCTCGTGCGTGGAATAGTAGAAGCCGCTCGGCCCCTCGGGCTTCAGGAGCTTTTCGCGCTCGCCGGCCGGGTTCGGGTTCTCGGTGACGAAAACCCGCTGCAGTTCGGCCTTTGCGTCACCGCTGCTCTTGGTAATCGTGTTCCAGCCGCTCTTCAGCCCTGTCATGGATTGCTGCAGGGTCTCGATCTTGGCGATCGAGGCAGCCTGGTTCTCCAGTGCCTGGAGCTTCTCCGTCAGCAGATCGCCGCGAAAGGTCAGCGTGCTGGTCATCGCCTTCTCGGTCTGCTCGCCGAACAGCAGGCTGGAACTGTGATAGGCGAAGACGTTGAGAAGGGCGACGGTGATGAAAGTCAGAACAAGAAAGACGGCAATGACTTTGAACGAAAGCGAATGGATGCGAGCTGTCATGATTGTTATCCCCTGGGCAGTCAGGACTTGAGCCCCGCTCCCGCAGATTAATGGTCTGCCGCCTCAAGACGGCAGACTCCCCTTTTATGGGAAAACAATCACCCCCAGCCCTTAATCGGGGGTAAAGAATAAAGGCTAAACCCCGTAATCTATAGGGGTTAAGCCGTCAGCTTCACAGCCTGTCTGAGCCTCGCGAACAAAGCCACCGAGCGCAGGCGCGCCTGAAGATCGTGAATGGGCATCGAGACGATAAGCTCGTCGGGTTTCACTTCCGCGAGGAAGTTCGCGAGCTTGTCGGCAGCGGTCTCAGGCGAGCCGACGACGGCATAGCGCAGCGTATGTTCGACGCCGATGCGTTCGATCTCCGTCCAGAAACCCTCCATGGTCTCAAGCGGCCGGGGGAACGGGCGCCTGATGTTCCGTCGCAGATTGACGAACTGCTGCTGCGCGGAGGTGAAGAGATGGGCCGCATCCTGATCGGTCTCCGCCACGGCGGCCATGACCCCGGCCATCACATAGGGTTTTTGCAAACCGGCCGAGGGCTGGAAGCGCTCCCGATAGATCTCGACGGCTTCGAGAAGCTGGTCAGGTGCGAAGTGCGACGCGAAGGCATAGGGAAGCCCGAGTGCTGCGGCGAGATGCGCACTGTAGAGACTGGAGCCGAGCAGCCAGAGGGGCACATGGCTGTTGATGCCGGGAACGGCAATCAGCCCGCCCTCCTCCTCCGGCGCACCCAGCAGCCGCTGCAATTCGAGAATATCATGCGGAAAACTCTCCGCCCCCGCCTCCATGTTGCGGCGAAGGGCGCGGGCCGTCCGCATATCCGTGCCCGGCGCCCGGCCAAGACCAAGCTCGATCCGTCCGGGGTAAAGGGCTTCCAGCGTTCCGAACTGCTCCGCGATCACCAGCGGCGCGTGATTGGGCAGCATGATGCCACCGGAACCGACGCGGATCGTCTTCGTGCCCGCAGCGACATGGGAAATGACAAGCGCCGTGGCGGCGCTGGCAATACCCGGCATGCCGTGATGTTCGGCGAGCCAGAAGCGCCGATAGCCATGCTTCTCTGCGGCCTGCGCAAGGCTGCGCGACGCGTCCAGCGCCTCGCGGACGGAATGCCCCTCGGCAATGGGAGACAGATCGAGAATGGAAAACGGTATCATGTCGGCGGTCCTGTACGGTGTATGCTCTTTATGTAGTTAGCCATCGAACCACACCCAAGAGGTGACGATCATAAAATATAATCACTTCGGTTTGTTTTTGGTTTGTTCACATTTGACTGGCACACCTGCCCCGATCTGCACTAGGGTTTCTCATGACTTCCACGATTCGCATCATAGGCATAGATCCGGGCCTTCGCCGCTGCGGCTGGGGCGTTATAGAGACGCTGGGCAATTCGCTGCGCTTCGTCGCCTCGGGTACGGTCACATCGGATGGCGACATGGATCTCGCCTCCCGTCTCTGCCAGCTGCATGACGGGCTGGCCGAGGTGGTTCACACCTACAAGCCGGACGAGGCAGCCGTCGAACAGACCTTCGTCAACAAGGATGCGGTGGCCACCCTGAAGCTCGGCCAGGCCCGCGGCATCGCCATGCTGGTCCCGGCCCGCGCCGGTCTGCGCGTCGCCGAATATGCCCCGAACGCCGTGAAGAAAGCCGTGATCGGCGTCGGCCACGGCGAAAAGGCACAGATCCACATGATGCTGAAGATCCTGATGCCCAAGGCCGAATTCAAGGGCAATGACGCCGCCGATGCGCTCGCCATCGCCATCTGCCACGCCCACAATCGCGGCGGTGAACGCATGCGGCAGGTGCTCGCATCCGCCTGATTTGTTCTTGACTTGTTCCGCAGGTAAGATTTATCCTTACCGCAGTTGGAGACAAGACATGCGCGTGACATCCAAAGGACAGGTGACCATTCCCCGCGACCTGCGTGAGCTTGTCGGCATCGAACCGAATTCGGAAGTTGTCTTCACCGTCGAGGACGGTCGCTTGATGCTCGCACCCAAAAACGGAACCGCGGCGCTGCAGGAGAAGACGCGATTGGCGGGCCTGATGGAAACACTGGCGCGCTTGGAAGGCACCGGCGATCCGGACGTCGATGCAGACACCTTGATGCAAATGACCAGGGATCGCTAAGTGATGGCCGTGCTGGTCGACACCAATGTGCTCGTTGACGTCGCGATCCGCGATCCACACTGGCTGACATGGTCTCGTGGGCAGATGATGAGGCTGGCAAAAGACGAGCCGCTCGTCATCAACCCAATCATCTATTCGGAATTCTCGGTGCGCTACACCGATCGCGACCAGGTCGACGAACTCTTGCCGCAATCGGATTTCCACCGCGAAAACCTACCCTGGGCGGCGGCTTTCGCAGCCGGGATTGCCTTCCGCATCTATCGCCGCGCAGGCGGTGGACGCGACCGTGTACTCCCCGATTTCCTCATCGGCGCCCATGCCGCCATTCGCAACCACAAGATCCTGACCCGAGATCCGAAGGGTTACCGGACCTACTTTCCCGACGTGCCCCTCATCTCCCCCGAAACCCATCCCCTGTAACGCGACGGACGCTCCCATGATCGGCAAACTCAAAGGCACCATTGACGAGATCGGCGACGACTATGTCCTCGTCGACGTCCACGGCGTCTGCTACGTCGCCCACTGCTCATCGCGCACGCTCGGACGGATCGGCTCGGCAGGCGAAGCGGTGGTGCTGTTCATCGAGACCTATGTGCGCGAGGACCAGTTGAAGCTCTTCGGCTTCATGAGCGCGCTGGAACGGGAATGGTTCAACCTGCTGCAAAGCGTCCAGGGCGTCGGCGCCAAGGTGGCGCTCGCCGTCCTCTCCACCCTCACGCCGTCGGAGCTCGCCAACGCCATTGCGCTCCAGGATAAGGCCGCCATTTCCCGCGCCCCCGGCGTCGGCCCGAAAGTGGCACTTCGCCTCGTCACCGAACTGAAGAACAAGGCCCCCGCCTTTGCCGGCGAAGCCTCGGCCAATATCGGCCTCAAGCAGGAACTGGGCGAAGGTGTCGCCTCAGCCCCCGTCGCTGATGCTGTCTCAGCGCTCACCAATCTCGGCTATTCCCGCGACCAGGCCGCCAATGCCGTGGCGGCAGCGCTGAAAAACGGCGGCGAAGGGGCAGACAGCGCCAAGCTGATCCGGTTGGGGCTGAAGGAGCTTTCGCGATGAATTCCTTGCTTGGAAGCAGATTCCTTACTATTCTCAAATTGTAAGGAGAAAACCATGAACGTGTTCTATGGGACGATGACCTCCAAGGGACAAACAACTGTTCCACAAGAGATCAGAGAGCTTCTGAAGTTGAAGCCGGGAGATAGAATTCGCTACGTCGTGCGGAACGGCGAAGTCGTGATCAAGGCAAAGAACAAACGGTTGATCGATCTGGCAGGTATCCTTCATCGTCCCGACGTTCCGGCCCTCAGCCTGACGGATATGGATGAGGCAATCGGCGATGCCATCGTCGAACATGTGAACCGAAGTACATGATCGGACTCGACACCAACATTCTGCTTCGGCTGATACTTCAGGATGACGAAACACATTCGCAAAAGGCGCTTGCGCTGGTCGGCGGTCTGACACCAGAAGAACCAGGCTTCGTTAATAGCGCGGTCCTCCTGGAATTCATCTGGACAGCACGCCGGCAAGCAAGGATGTCCAGGGAAGAGCTTAAGCAGATCCTTGGAGGTTTTCTGGACTCAGACAATCTGGTGCTGGAGGATGAGAACGTCATCGAACTCGCACTAGACGAGATGGAGCGGAGCGAAGAAGAGTTCGCCGACATTTTTATCGCCTTGAAGAACCGCGAACTAGGCTGTCGCACAACCCTGACCTTCGACAAACGCGCCGCCTCCCGCGTGCCCGGCATGGAACTTCTCGCATGATGACCAACAACCCGATCCTGACGCCTGAAAAGCGTGGCGAAGACCTCGATGCGGCACTGCGCCCGCAGACGCTCGACGACTTTACCGGCCAGGCGGAAGCCCGCGCCAATCTGAAGATCTTCATCGAAGCCGCGAAGAACCGTGGCGAGGCGCTCGATCACGTCCTCTTCGTCGGCCCGCCCGGCCTCGGCAAGACGACGCTGGCCCAGATCATGGCGAAGGAACTCGGCGTCAACTTCCGCTCGACCTCGGGCCCAGTCATTGCCAAGGCCGGCGATCTCGCTGCCCTTTTGACCAATCTCGAAGAGCGCGACGTGCTCTTCATCGACGAAATCCATCGCTTGAGCCCCGCCGTCGAGGAAATCCTCTATCCCGCCATGGAGGACTTCCAGCTCGACCTGATCATCGGCGAAGGGCCTGCCGCCCGCTCGGTGAAGATCGATCTGTCGAAGTTCACGCTGGTCGCCGCCACCACCCGGCTTGGGTTGCTGACGACCCCGCTGCGCGACCGCTTCGGCATTCCCGTACGCCTGAATTTCTATACGGTCGAGGAACTGGAATCGATCGTCCGGCGCGGCGCGCGTCTGCTCAACCTGCCGATGACCGAAGACGGCGCCCGCGAAGTCGCCCGCCGGGCCCGTGGCACGCCCCGCATCGCCGGCCGCCTGCTGCGCCGTGTGCGTGACTTCGCCGAAGTCGCCCGCGCCGAAGCCGTCACCCGTGAGATCGCCGACGAGGCGCTGACACGGCTCAACGTCGACAATATGGGCCTCGACCAGCTGGACATGCGCTATCTCTCGATGATCGCGGTGAATTTCGGCGGCGGCCCCGTCGGCATCGAAACCATCGCCGCCGGTCTCTCTGAGCCGCGCGATGCGATCGAGGACATCATCGAGCCCTACATGATCCAGCAGGGCTTCATCCAGCGCACCCCGCGCGGCCGTGTCTTGACAGCAACCGCCTGGAAGCATCTCGGCATGACGCCACCGAAGGACCTTGAGGCCGCACAATTCCGGCTGACACTTGAGGACGATTGAGGTCCATGTCCAAACGCACCCTCATCACCATCAAGGACGGCAAGCGGCGCTTCAACCATCGCATCGCCGGCCTTGCCTTCCGCGACGGCCATGTGCTGGTCCACCGCGCCACCCACGAGACCTTCTGGACTTTCCCCGGCGGCCGCGCCGAGATCGGCGAGACATCGACGGAAACGCTGGTGCGCGAGATGCAGGAGGAGTTGGGTGTCGAAGCGAAGGTCGGTGCGCTTCTCTGGATCGTCGAAAACTTTTTCGACTACGAGGGCAAGGCCTGGCATGAGCTCGGCCTGTACTACAGGATGGAGATCCCCGAACACTTTCCCTTCCATCCCCTAGACATCGTCCACCGCATCGAGGACGGCAAGAACAGCCTCGAATTCAAATGGGTGCCGGCGACGAAGGAAGCCCTGACGGATCTGGATATTCCACCCTATTTCATCGCCGACGAGATCGAGACCCTGCCGACCTCTCCGAAGCACATCGTCTGGCATGACGGAGACCTGGATCAACCATGAGCGACGCCACGCGTTTCATCCGCAAGCTGGCCTATGCCAATCTGCTCGCCAACGACCGGCTGCATCAGGCGGTCGCAGCTCTGGAACCGGGAGAGTTTGAAGCGCCCCGAACCAGCTTCTTTCCGTCGCTGGTTGCCACGCTCAACCA
The DNA here is from genome assembly GCA_029865885.1 of Rhizobium sp. GTDB lineage: Bacteria > Pseudomonadota > Alphaproteobacteria > Rhizobiales > Rhizobiaceae > Allorhizobium. The sequence goes on from JARXAK010000078.1 coordinate 12,479, forward strand.
CATCCTGATCATCGATTGGTTTTACGTCGATGCCCTTGCCGGCGGCGATCTCGGACCGCGCGCCTGGGAAAACCGCATCCCCTTTCCCGAGCAGCCGGCGCTCAGGGCAGCCCAGGCCCAGTCGGACCGGCGCCTGCTGGCCTTGTGCCGGACGCTGACGCCCGAGGATCTGGCCAAACCCGTTCGCGTGCATCGCACCGGCCGCATCCAGGTGGAGCGATGCGACGACCTGCTGTCGCATCTCTTCCAGCATCAGACGCATCATCGCGGCCAGGCCCATGCCATGCTCTCCGGCACCAGCATAAAGCCACCGCAACTCGACGAGTTCATCGTCGCCGACGATGCCGCGAGCCGGACGGACGTTCTGCAGAGGCTCGGACTATCCGAGGCAGAGGTCATGGACCTGGACAGGTGAACCCGTCATGCGCTAGCCAGCGCAGACCTTGAGGCGACAACACACCGGCTCAGGCCGCAAGCCCCACCCAGGATACGCCCGTTTCGGAGATCCGGCATGACACCCGTTAGCATTCCCCTCTCCGGCGAGATCCGGGACGACGTGCACCACCTCACCCAGCGCGTCTATTACGAGGACACCGATTTCTCCGGCGCCGTCTATCATGCACGCTACCTGCACTTCATGGAGCGCGCCCGCACCGACTATCTGCGCTGCCTCGGCGTCGAGCAGTCGGGGCTTTTCGAGACCTCGGACGAAGGGCTCGCCTTCATGGTCCATCGCATGGAGATCGACTTCAAGGCCCCTGCCCGCATGGATGACATCGTCACGATCCTGACCCGGACCGAGAAGGCGGGCGGCGCCAAGATGATCCTGCAGCAGGAGATCCGTCGTGGCGAACAATCACTGATCTTCGCCAAGGTCGTGATCGCCGTCGTCAACCGCAGTGGACGCCCGCGCCGCCTGCCGGAAGATCTCGCCAGACAGTTCCTCGGGTGAATTCACAAAGCCCTGATCGAAGCGTCCGGTAACACCTTTTTAACCTTAATCGCGTCTTACTCCGAGCTTGGAAGTTTGTGCAGCGCACGCCTTCCTTTGACCAAATTTTCGTCTCAGAAGGCACTCTGGGAGCGAAGGCGGGAAAAGGGTTTCGGCGGCAGCGACCGCACGGATTTTCCACCAGTAGAGCTCATATCGCCGCCCGGTCCAACCCACCGGGCGTTTGGATTTCGGGGAATTGAAGGCGATGGAACAAGTTGGAATGGCGGCAGCGACCCATGACGTGAGCCTTTGGGGCCTGTTCATGCAGGCGGGCCTGATCGTCAAGCTGGTCATGATCGGACTGCTGGCCGCATCGGTCTGGACCTGGGCCATCGTCATCGACAAGTACCTGAGCTATGCCCGCGCGCGGCGCCAGTTCGACCAGTTCGAACAGGTCTTCTGGTCCGGTCAATCCCTCGAAGAACTCTACCGCACCCTTGCCGAACGCAGCAACACCGGCCTTGCCGCCATCTTCGTCGCCGCCATGCGCGAATGGAAGAAGAGCTTCGAGCGCGGCGCCCGTTCGCCGATTGGCCTGCAGATGCGCATCGACCGCGCCATGGATGTCACCATGGCACGCGAATCCGAAGCGCTCGAATCGCGCCTGTCGTCGCTGGCCACCATCGGCTCGGCCGGTCCCTTCATCGGCCTCTTCGGCACCGTTATCGGCATCATGACCTCCTTCCAGGCCATTGCCGGCTCCAACAATGCAAGCCTCGCGGTCGTCGCCCCCGGTATCGCCGAAGCACTGCTTGCAACCGCAATCGGCCTGATCGCCGCTATCCCGGCAGTAATTGCCTACAACAAGTTCTCCGGCGAAGCCGGCAAGCTCTCATCGCGCATGGAAGGCTTTGCAGACGAATTCTCCGCCATCCTGTCGCGTCAGATCGACGAGAAGCTGCAGCCCCGCCAGGCGGCGCAGTAAGGCCCGGAAGGCAGGAGACGCATCATGGGTATGTCGGTCGGATCAGGAAGCAAGGGTGGCGGACGCCGCGGACGGCGGGGCGGCAAGAAAGCCCTTGTCAGCGAAATCAACGTCACGCCCTTCGTCGACGTCGTTCTCGTGCTCTTGATCATCTTCATGGTCGCAGCCCCAATGATGACCGTCGGCGTGCCGATCGACCTGCCGCAGACCCAGGCCAAGGCGATGAGCAGCGAAAACCAGCCGATCACCGTCTCGGTCAATCCGGCGGGCGAGATCTATCTGCAGGAAACGGCCATTCCAATCGAGGAAGTCGTGCCGAAACTGCAGGCGATTGCCACCACCGGCTACAACGAACGCATCTTCGTGCGCGCCGATACCGCCGCCACCTACGGCATTGTCATGCAGGTCATGGCGCGGATTTCGGCCGCCGGTTTCACCAATATCGGTCTCGTGACCCTGCAGGAACAGCAGAACTGATCGGACGGACATGAAGGGCAGCCTCTTCACATCCTCGTTTCTGCACACACTGGCGCTCTCGGCAGCGCTGGTGAGCCTCGGCTCGCCTGAAAAAATTGAAATGTCTCCGATGGAGACATTGCCCGTCGACATCGTCCCGATCGAGGAATTCACCCAGATCCAGAAGGGCTCCAAGGATGCACCGATGGCGGAGAAATCCGCGCCGGTGCCGACCAAGAAGCCGCCGATCGCCGAGCCAGCCGAAAATTTCGGCGACAATGAAGTCGATCTGAAATCGCCTCCGACGCCCTCGAAGCGTCCGGTCGAGCAGGAAGTCGCAGCCGCACCGAAGAAGGTTGAGACCCCCGCTCCCACGATGGATGCGAAGCCGAATGAGGTTAAGGAGATCGTGAAGGAGGATACGGCTCCCCCGCCCGAGCCGGAACCCAAGCCGGCAGAGCCAGCACCAGCCGAAGCCAAGCCAGCAGAGCCGACGCCGGCAGAAGCGGCCGTGGCCGAAGAAATACCGTTGCCCGAGAAGGCGCCGGTTCCGCCATCGCGTCCGCAGCCAGAGATCGCGAAACCGGCCGAGAAAAAGCCGGAGCCAAAGGCAACCGCCAAGGCCGACGCCAAGAAGGATACGAAGGCCCAGGAGACGGCAAAATCGAAGCCGCAAATGGAAAGCGACTTGAACCTCGACGACGTAGCGGCCCTTCTCAACAAGACCGATGCAGCCGGCGGTGGCGCCAGGCGCTCGACCGACCAGGAAGCGCTTGGCGGCAAGACCGATACCGGTGGTTCGAAGCTCAGCCAGAGCGAACTCGATGCGCTTCGCGGCGTCATCCAGGAGAACTGGCTGATCACGCCGGGTATGGCGGACGCTGCCGATGTGCGCGTGCGCGTCACCTTCCGCCTGGATCAGAACGGCGCGCTGGTCGGCGAGCCGGAGGCAACGGCAACCGGTGGCTCGCCGCAGGCGCAGCAGGTCCTCATGAGCGGCGCCGTGCGCGCCGTGCGCAAATCCGCCCCCTTCACCAATCTTCCCCCGGACAAATACGACGCTTGGTCTGAAGTTGTCGTCAATTTCGACCCCAGCGAACTGATGTAAGAGCTGAAAGGCTTGGTAAGCATGAAAACTCTCCTCCTCCGACTTCTGCTGGTCTGTGCCGGCATGGCAGGCGCCTTCGTCGCGCCGGCCAACGCAGCCGTTGAAATCAACATCAACCGCGGTAACGTGCAGCCGCTGCCGATCGCCATCACCGACTTCATTTCGGCCGATGGGATCGGTGCCCAGATTTCCGCCGTCGTGGAAGCCGACCTGAAGCGCTCCGGCCTCTTCGCCCCGGTCAATCGCGCGGCCTTCATCGAGAAGATCCAGAACCCGGACCAGGCCCCGCGCTTCCCCGACTGGACGGCGCTGAAGGCCGAAGCTCTGGTTGTTGGCCGTATCGTCCGCGAGCCCGATGGTCGCCTGCGCGCCGAGTTCCGCCTGTGGGACACCTTCGGCGGCCAGCAGATGACCGGCCAGCAGTTCTTCACCGATCCGAAGAACTGGCGCCGCGTCGCGCACATGATCGCCGACGCGATCTATGAGCGCATCACCGGCGAAAAGGGCTATTTCGACACCCGCGTCGTCTTCGTTTCCGAAAGCGGCCCGAAGACGGACCGCAAGCGCCAGCTGGCCATCATGGACCAGGACGGCGAGAACATCCGCATGCTGACCAACAGCAACGACATCGTTCTGACGCCGCGCTTCTCGCCGAGCCGTCAGGAAATCACCTACATGTCCTTCGAGGGCAACCAGCCGCGCGTCTACCTGCTGCAGCTGGAAACCGGTGGCCGCGAGGTCGTCGGCAACTTCCCCGGCATGACCTTCGCGCCGCGCTTCTCGCCGGATGGCCAGCGGGTCATCATGAGCCTGCAGCAGGACGGCAATGCCAATATCTACACGATGGACCTGCGCTCGCGCACCACGACCCGCCTGACGAACACGGCTGCGATCGACACCTCACCATCCTATTCGCCGGACGGAAGCCAGATTGTCTTCGAAAGCGATCGTGGTGGCCGCCAGCAGCTTTACGTGATGGGCGCCGATGGCTCCGGCCAGCGCCGCATCTCCTTCGGCGACGGCTCCTACTCCACACCGGTCTGGTCCCCGCGCGGCGATCTGATCGCCTTCACCAAGCAGTCGGGCGGCAAATTCTCGATCGGCGTGATGAAGACCGACGGCTCGGGCGAGCGCATCCTGACGACGGGCTTCCACAATGAGGGCCCGACCTGGGCGCCGAACGGTCGCGTGCTGATGTTCTTCCGTCAGAATGCCGGCGCCGGCGGTCCGCAGCTCTACTCGATCGACCTCACCGGTTACAACGAGCAGCTGGTGAAGACGCCCTCCTTCGCCTCCGACCCCGCCTGGTCGCCGCTGATGGAATAGTGACTGGAAAGGGGCGCATCAGCGCCTCTTTCTCGCCTTAAACGACCGGCAATTGCGCACACTGAGATGCGAATTGACCCTTTGTTAACCATGATTGTTGGAAGCCGGTTAACCGCGATTGGTTAAGGTCCGGCAACCCTAACAGAGAATTTAAGGAGACCGGCGATGAGCCGCATTCATTCCCCGGCCAAGAGCCGCCTGCAGAAGATGGCAACCAATCCGGCTATGGTCGCATTTGCCGTTGCCCTCGCCCTTGCCGGCTGCGCCAACAAGAAGAACCTGCCGAACAGCGCCGGCGATCTCGGCCTCGGCGCTGGCGCCGGTGCTGCGACCCCGGGTTCGGCCCAGGACTTCACCGTCAATGTCGGCGACCGCATCTTCTTCGACACCGACTCGACCGCCATCCGCGCCGATGCCGCCCAGACGCTCGACCGTCAGGCCCAGTGGCTGCAGCGTTATCCGAACTACGCAATCACGATCGAAGGCCATGCCGACGAACGTGGCACGCGCGAATACAACCTGGCGCTTGGCGCTCGTCGTGCAGCGGCGACCCGCGACTATCTCGCCCAGCGTGGCGTTCCGGCGCAGCGCCTGAAGACCATTTCCTACGGCAAGGAACGTCCGGTCGCCGTCTGCGACGACATTTCCTGCTGGTCGCAGAACCGCCGTGCCGTCACCGTTCTCGGTGGCGCCGGCATGTGATCCGGTCTTTCCGGTTCTCACCATCACGTGAAGGCGGCCCTCGGGCCGCCTTTTACTTTTCTCCATACTTTGGCCGAACTTGGTTGCTTTTTGCAGGCAATTGGGAAAACTCCTGTCGGCGCTGGTTCGGCGCAATTCGTCGCGAAAACAGGAAAAAGGAACATGAACAAACTTGTGATGGCCGCTCTGCTTGCGACGGCCTCGCTGACCGGACTGCATGGGACTGCAAACGCATTCCAGCTGTTCCCGAATGTCCAGCTCGGCCATAAGGCTGCGCCCGGACAATCCCCGAAGGCCGAGGTCCATCTGGCCCAGGCAACGGACCCGACCCTGCGTGTCCAGCAGCTTGAAGAAGAAATCCGCGCCCTGAACGGCCGGATCGAGGAAATGAGCTTCCAGCTCCTGCAGATGCAGGAAGCCATCCGCAAGCAGCAGGAAGACAACGAGTTCCGCTTCCAGGATCTCGAGAAGAAAAGCGGCTCGCTGACCCGTCCGGTCACCGGCGGAAGCCAGCAGGATTCGGTCGCCGAGATCATCACCGAAACCCCGGACGTCGGCGCAATCGCCGACGCTTCTGGTGCCGGCCAGACGCCGGGGTCAGCGCCGGGCGAGCAGACGCTCGGTTCGATCGCGCTCGACGCAAACGGCATGCCGGTCACGGCAACGCTGAACCAGGATGCGCTGAACAACAACTCGACTGCCCTGCCCGGCGTCAATACCGGTGTTGCGGCCCCTGCGGCCACGAGCCAGTCCGCCCCCCAGCAGACCGCCTCCCTGAACTCCGAGAGCGATGTCTATCAGGTGGCCTATGCCCATGTGCTGTCCGGCGACTATACGCTGGCCGAAAGCGAGTTCCGCGACTTCATCGCCGCCTATCCCAGCAGCGCCAAGATCGCCGACGCGCATTTCTGGCTGGGTGAAGCACTCTACTCCCAAGGCAATTACAACGAGGCGGCCAAGACCTTCCTCAATGCCCACCAGACCTACAACACCTCGCCGAAGGCGCCTGAAATGCTGCTGAAGCTCGGCATGTCGCTTGCTGCCCTCGACAACACCGAGACCGCCTGCGCCACCCTGCGCGAAGTCTCCAAGCGCTACCCCAAGGCTTCCCGCGCCGTCGTCTCCAAGGTCGCGAGCGAGCAGAAGCGCCTCAGCTGCTGATGGCTGCCCCGCTCGCGGCAGGCTCGCTTCTGCCCGAACTCTCGCCCGAAGCGGCGATCGATCAGTTTCTCGGCTCCCTTCACCGTCCCACACGCCTGATGGTCGCCGTCTCCGGTGGCAGCGATTCGCTGGGGCTTCTGCTCTCTCTGAAGCGCGCGATCGACACACGCTCCTATGCCCATACCCACGTCCTCGTCGCAGCAACCGTTGACCACGGCCTGAGGCCCGCCGCATCCGGCGAGGCACGGCAGGTTGGCGCAGTTTGCGAAAACCTCGGCATCCCCCATCGCATCGAGCACTGGACCGGCACGAAACCGACAAGTGGCCTTTCCGCTGCCGCCCGCGAGGCGCGCTACCGGCTGCTCGCCGATGCCGCAGAGGTCTTCCATGCGGACATGCTCGTGACCGGACACACCCTCGACGACCAGATCGAGACCATCGCGATGCGCGCCGACAGATCGGCTGAAGGGTCAATCGGTCTCGCGGGCATGGCACCGGCCACGCTCTATGCGGGTCGCCTCTGGATCCTGCGCCCTTTCCTGAACACCCGCCGCATGGCGATCCGCGCTTTTCTGGAAACCACAGGCCAGGGCTGGATCGACGATCCCAGCAATGACGATATCAGCTACGAGCGCGTGCGGACGCGCCGCTCGATACCGACGATCGATCCACGGGATATTGACGCGGCCGGCAAACGTCGCGAATTCCTGTCAGTGGCAGCGGCCCTCTGGCTGAACCGTCATGCAATGGCCGAACCCGGTCCGGTCGTTGCGATCTCGCTGGACGATGCGCAAGGCGCTCCTTCTCCGGCAGAGCGCGAACACGCACTTGGCGCCCTGATTGCCGTCATCGGCGGCAAACCACATCGCCCCGCGGCGGAAAGCCTCGCTCGACTGACCACGGCCCTGGATAAAGGCAGCGATTTCCGGCTGACGCTGTCAGGCACGCTGGCCCTGCGCCGCCGGGACAGGCTCTGGCTCGTTCGTGAGAGGCGCGGTGTATTGCCGCTGGCGCTGGCGCCACAAGCCTGCGGGATCTGGGATGGTCGCTACGCAATTGTGAACGGCGGCGAGCGGGAGATCACGGTGACCGCGGGACCGGCGGAGGAAATAGCGTCCCACCTGCCCGGCTCCATCAGAACCGCCTTGGCCGGCAATGCGCCACAAATCGCCGGAAATGAGGGGGTTTCGCGACCAGATGCACAGGCAATCACCATCACTCCGCGTCTGTCCCTGTTTGCTGACTTCATGCCGGGTTTTGACCAGCCGCTGGCCGACGCGATTGCCAGACTGATGGGCGCGCAAGCCAGTCCCGCTTGTCCCATTTAAGACTTATTGACGGAAAACGATCAGCGGAGGCCCGTTTGCCTTGGCAAGGATGCGCCGCGATCCTATGTTAGAAGGTAATTCTGCGGGGCTTCGTCCCGCGCTACTGGTTCGGGGAGTTCAATGAACCCAAATTTTCGCAATTTCGCGCTCTGGGCGATCATCGCACTGTTGTTGATCGCTCTGTTCAGCATGTTCCAGACCTCGCCGTCGCAGACGGCGTCCAGCGAGGTCCCCTACTCGCAATTCCTCCGCGAGGTGGATGCTGGGCGCGTTCGTGAGGTCACGGTCACCGGCAACCGCGTGCTCGGCAAATATGTCGAGACCGGCACGGCCTTCCAGACCTATGCGCCGGTTGTCGATGACAACCTGCTGACCAAGCTGGAAGCCAAGAACGTGATGATCGTCGCCCGCCCGGAAACGGACGGCTCCTCCGGCTTCCTGAGCTATATCGGCACGCTCCTCCCCATGCTGCTGATCCTCGGCGTCTGGCTCTTCTTCATGCGCCAGATGCAGGGCGGCTCGCGCGGCGCCATGGGCTTCGGCAAGTCCAAGGCCAAGCTGCTCACCGAAGCGCATGGCCGCGTCACCTTTGACGATGTCGCTGGCGTTGATGAAGCCAAGCAGGATCTGGAAGAAATCGTCGAATTCCTGCGCGACCCGCAGAAGTTCCAGCGCCTCGGCGGCAAGATCCCGCGCGGCGTGCTGCTCGTCGGCCCTCCAGGCACGGGTAAGACGCTGCTCGCCCGCTCGGTTGCCGGCGAAGCCAATGTGCCCTTCTTCACCATCTCCGGTTCGGACTTCGTGGAAATGTTCGTCGGTGTCGGCGCAAGCCGCGTCCGCGACATGTTCGAACAGGCCAAGAAGAACGCCCCTTGCATCATCTTCATCGACGAAATCGACGCCGTCGGTCGCCATCGTGGCGCCGGTCTCGGCGGTGGTAACGACGAACGCGAGCAGACGCTGAACCAGCTGCTCGTCGAAATGGACGGCTTTGAAGCCAATGAAGGCATTATCCTGATCGCCGCGACGAACCGTCCCGACGTTCTCGACCCTGCCCTTCTGCGTCCGGGCCGTTTCGACCGTCAGGTGGTCGTGCCGAACCCCGACATCATCGGTCGCGAGCGCATCCTGAAGGTTCATGCCCGCAACGTGCCGCTGGCACCGAATGTCGACCTCAAGGTTCTCGCCCGTGGCACGCCCGGCTTCTCCGGCGCGGATCTGATGAACCTTGTCAACGAAGCCGCCCTGATGGCCGCCCGCCGCAACAAGCGCGTCGTCACCATGTCGGAATTCGAAGACGCCAAGGACAAAATCATGATGGGCGCAGAACGTCGCTCGTCCGCCATGACCGAGGCCGAAAAGAAGCTGACCGCCTATCACGAAGCCGGCCACGCCATCACCGCGCTGCAGGTACCGGTCGCCGACCCCCTGCACAAGGCCACCATCATTCCGCGCGGCCGTGCGCTCGGCATGGTCATGCAGCTCCCCGAGGGCGACCGCTACTCGATGAGCTACAAGTGGATGGTCTCGCGCCTCGTCATCATGATGGGCGGCCGCGTCGCGGAAGAACTGACCTTCGGCAAGGAGAACATCACCTCCGGCGCCTCCTCCGACATCGAGCAGGCCACCAAGCTTGCCCGCGCCATGGTCACCCAGTGGGGCTTCTCCGACGTCCTCGGCCAGGTCGCCTATGGCGAAAACCAGCAGGAAGTCTTCCTTGGTCACTCGGTTTCGCAGTCGAAGAACGTCTCGGAATCGACCGCCCAGAAGATCGACATGGAAGTCCGTCGCCTGATCGACGAGGCCTATACCGAGGCCCGCCGCATCCTGACCGACCACCACGACGCCTTCGTCGCGATCGCCGAGGGCCTGCTCGAATACGAGACGCTGTCTGGCGAAGAGATCAAGGCGCTGATCCGCGGCGAAAAGCCGTCCCGCGACAGCGGTGACGACAGCACGCCGAGCCGTGGTTCGGCTGTCCCCTCGACCGGCCGCAAGGACGCCTCGAAGGGTGGCGAGCCCGAAGGCGGCCTGGAACCGCAGCCGCATTGATCACTGGCCACCACGCCAATCGAAAGGCCACCCCACCGGGGTGGCCTTTTTTTTGCATCTCGCCGTCCCTGCTTCCAGAAACCCGTGGGAGAATGGCGCGCGGTAACGGGATGTAATGGATTTTAGCGCTATTTTATGTGTTCTTCGCCGCATTCTATGGCATGAGCAGCCAACTGCGGGGCGCAGAGCGACAGCCTGTGGCTGATCATGCACTGCGACCGCTCGCGAAATGGACTTGAAGGAACACTGATGACACGTCGTTACTTCGGCACGGATGGTATTCGCGGTCTCTCCAACCGCTTCCCCATGACGCCTGATCTTGCCATGCGGGTCGGCATTGCAGCCGGCACCATCTTCCGCCGGGGCGGCCATCGCCACCGCGTGGTGATCGGCAAGGATACCCGCCTGTCCGGCTACATGCTTGAGAACGCCATGGTCGCAGGCTTCACCGCCGCCGGCCTCGATGCCTTCGTTCTCGGCCCGATCCCGACCCCCGCTGTCGCCATGCTGACGCGCTCGCTGCGTTGCGACCTCGGCGTGATGATCTCCGCCTCACACAATCCCTTTGCCGACAACGGCATCAAGCTCTTCGGCCCTGACGGCTACAAGCTGTCGGACGAACTGGAGCAGCAGATCGAGGAACTGCTGGAGAAGGACCTGTATGGCCAGCTCGCAGCGCCCAATGACATCGGCCGTGCCAAGCGTATCGACGGCGTGCAAGACCGCTATGTCGAATTCGCCAAGCGCACCCTGCCCCGTGACGTCACCCTGCACGGTCTGCGTGTTGCCATCGACTGCGCCAATGGCGCCGCCTACAAGGTGGCACCCCAGGCTCTCTGGGAACTCGGCGCAGATGTGGTCACGATCGGCAACGAGCCGAATGGCACGAACATCAACCTTGAATGCGGCTCGACCCATCCCGACACACTGCAGAAGAAGGTTCACGAGACCCGTGCCGACATCGGCATCGCGCTCGATGGTGACGCCGACCGTGTCATCATCATCGACGAGAACGGCACCGTGGTCGACGGCGACCAGCTGATGGCGGTGATCGCCGAAACCTGGGCTCAGGACCAGATGCTGCGTGGCGGCGGCATCGTCGCCACCGTCATGTCGAACCTCGGCCTCGAACGCTTCCTTGGCGACAAGGGCCTGACGCTCGCCCGCACCAAGGTCGGCGACCGCTATGTCATCGAGCACATGCGCAGCCACGACTTCAACGTCGGCGGCGAGCAGTCCGGCCATATCGTGCTCTCCGATCACGGCACCACCGGCGATGGCCTCGTGGCCGCCCTGCAGATCCTGGCCGCCGTCAAGCGCACCGGCAGGACTGTCAGCGAGCTTTGCCATCGTTTCGAGCCTGTCCCGCAGCTGCTGCGCAATGTCCGCTTCTCCGGCGGCAAGCCTCTGGAAGACGCCATGGTCAAGCAGGCCATCGCCGATGCCGAAGCGGAACTGGCAAAGTCCGGCCGCCTTGTCATCCGTCCGTCCGGCACCGAGCCGCTGATCCGCGTCATGGCGGAAGGCGATGACCGCGAGCAGGTCGAACGCATCGTCAATGGCCTCGTCGACGTCATCGCCAGCGTGCGCAGCGCTGCTGCCTGAGCCGTCCGAGCCATCCTCAAACGGCAAGAGCCCGGCTGCATCACAGCCGGGCTCTTTGCTTGTAGAATTCGAAGACGCGAAGATCAGGCCGACAGCTTGGCCATGACTTCATCAGACACTTCGAAATTCGAATAGACGTTCTGCACGTCGTCATCATCTTCCAGGGTGTCGATCAGCTTCATCAGCGAGGTCGCCTTTTCCTCGTCGACTTCGATCGTGTTCTGCGGCTTCCAGATTGCCTTGACCGATTCAGCCGCACCGAGAACGGTTTCCAGCGCCTTGGACACTTCGTTCATGTCCTCGAAGGCGCAGTAGATCGTGTGGCCGTCTTCATCCGAGGAAACGTCTTCGGCACCGGCTTCGATCGCCGCTTCCATGACCTTCTCAGCACTGCCAACGGCGGCCTTGTAGGTGATCTCGCCGACATGGTCGAAGGAGAAGGAGACCGAGCCGGTTTCGCCGAGTGCACCACCAGCCTTGGAGAAGGTCGAGCGGACGACGGAGGCCGTGCGGTTGCGGTTGTCGGTCAGCGTCTCGACGATGACGGCAACACCGCCGGGGCCGTAGCCTTCGTAGCGGATCGCATCATAGGTCTCGGCATCGGCACCGGACGCCTTCTTGATGGCGCGCTCGATGTTGTCCTTCGGCATCGACTGCGCCTTGGCATTCTGCACGGCGAGGCGAAGTGCGGCATTCATCGTGGGGTCGGGCAGACCGGTCTTTGCAGCAACGGTGATTTCGCGCGCGAGCTTGGAGAACATCTTCGAACGGATACCGTCCTGCTTGCCCTTGCGGTGCATGATGTTTTTAAACTGTGAATGGCCAGCCATGGCACCCCTGATCAGGTCTGAATGTTGGGAATGGGCGCCTTATAAGGGCGAAACCGCCCCTGTTCAAGCCCATCGGGCAGGCCTCGACGCCGCGCAGCCGCAGGAACAAGTCAGCTGCCAACTCGTTGCCTCCACGAATGAAACGTCAGGGAGATCGACGACATGGCAAGCTTCAGCGAAGCCCGCGAAAATCCGGTAGACCAGCTTTGGGACGAAATCGACGACGTGCATGCCGGCATGCTCGGCATCGTCGGCTCCGACATCCTCATGCGCCCGATGGCACCGCAGGCTGACCGCTCGACGCATATCATCTGGTTCTTCACCAGGACCGACACCGACCTCGTCAGGGCGCTGCGCCCGGGCAGTCGGGGACAGTTCTGCATCGTCGGCAAGGACCATGACTATCATGCGTCCCTGACTGGCAGCCTGACTGCGGTGAAGGACCAGACCAAGATCAACGAATACTGGAACGCCGTCGTTGCCGTCTGGTATGAGGGCGGCAAGGACGATCCCCTTCTCATCATGCTCGCGCTGTCCCTCAACGAAGGAGACATCTGGGCCTCGACCGGCAGCTCGATCATATTCGGCTGGGAGATCGCCAAGGCCAATCTCAACCCCGAAAAAATGCCCGACGTCGGCGTCCACCGTCACGTCCGCTTTGCCTGAGGGGTCAGATCCCCTCAAGAACGAGAATCAGCGGCTTTTTCGGCAAGGTTCGCATGGACACTGTGAAGCCGCGGTTCTCGGAGATCTGGGTGTCGAAACCGCTATCGAACATCGACAGGAAGCTTTCGACCGGAGCACCACGCCGATGCATCGGCAGGATCACGGCCGAGCGCAGCCGCTTGACGATCCGGCTCATGCTGTCGGCACCGAGCGTCAGTCCACCATCGACGGGCACCATCACGATATCAAGCCGTCCAATCTCGCCGTAATGCGTGTCGGTGAGTTCGTGATGCAGGTGGCCGAGATGACCGATGCACAGCCCGGCCGTCTCAATGATGAAGATCGAGTTGCCGTTCGGCTCCATGGTGCCGCCCCAGCTGCGGATATCCGTGGAGACATTGCGCACATAGGCGTCCCCGACCACAAGCCGGTGCTGAATGGGTTGGCCGGGCTCGGCTTCATTCCACCCCGGCAAGACCGCACCGATCGCCGGATCGGGATTGAGCGTATAGTGGCTGGAATGCGCCTTGTTCATCGTCACCACGTCGGGCGTGCGCGATGTCCTGAGCCAGCCGTTGAAGTCGGTGGCGATCGAAATGCCGCCCGGCGTATCGATCTGGAAGGTCGAATGCCCGACAAAGGTGATGACAACGTCTTCCTGGACCTGCGCAAGTGTCAGCGCGGGCGCCCCGGAGGCCGGCGGCGTGAAGTTGGCATATTGGACGTGAGGAAGCCCTTCGGCGATCAGCTGGCACTGGCTGACCTGGGGACGCTCCGACTGCTGTGAGAATGCGCTACCGGCAAGGGCCGCAAGCGCCATCGTGGACAACACCAGTTTCAGCATCATGCCGCTCCCTGCACCGTCTTCCCTGGGAGGAAGAATGCGGGAGCGCCGGGAAAGCGTAAAGCGGCCTCCCCATCCCCAAGCGTCACAATGGCGTTATCGCCGGGCTTTCAGGCCCAGAAAGACGGAATGGTCTCCGCCAGTCGCGGTCCGAGGCGCAGCGGCGCGATCTTCTCGGCCAGGCCCGTTGCATCCGAAATCTCGACGCCGACGCCGCAGATCGTCGCCGGACCGCTTGCCGCCTCGAAGCGGCCCTTCGGCATCTTCGAAATGAACCGGTTCAGCGGCTCTTCCTTTTCCATGCCGAGCGAGGAGTCGTAATCGCCGCACATGCCGGCGTCGGACATATAGGCGGTGCCGCCATTCAGGATCTGATGGTCAGCCGTCGGCACATGCGTATGCGTGCCGACGACAAAGCTTGCGCGGCCATCGACGAAATGGCCAAAGCACTGCTTCTCGCTGGTCGCCTCGGCATGGAAGTCGAAGACGATGACATCGGCCTGCTCCTTCAGCGGGCAGGCTGCGAGGATCGCCTCGGCCGACTTGAAGGGGTCGTCCAGCTCCGGATGCATGAAAACGCGCCCCATGATATTGGCGACCAGCACACGCGCACCATTGCGGGCATAATAGAGACCGGAGCCCTTGCCGGGTGTGCCGGCGGGGTAGTTGGCCGGCCGCAGGAACTGGTCGTGCCGGGTGCAGAAGCTTACCGCTTCCTTCTGGTCCCACACATGGTTGCCCGTGGTCACCACATCGGCCCCGGCATTGATCGTCTCGAGATAGATGTCCTCGGT